>VGYT01000180.1 GCA_016872895.1 Planctomycetota bacterium | reverse complement strand
GGCCAGGTCGGCGCCTTCTTCGGACGCGCCGAAATGCCGCGCGAGTTCCGCCGCGTTCGTCTTGATGCGGACGCCGCGGAAGTCGCCGATGCAGGTGCGGCTGTCGGCGATGAACACCTTCTGCGGGTGCGTCCCCGCCAAGTCCGCCAGGGCCGCCTTGACGCGGGGCGTCAGGACGCCGCTGGCCGGTTCCGGCACCTGGTCCATGGCGATGACCACGTCGGCCTCGGCCGCCGCGGACGCCAGGTGCGCGATGATCTCGTCCTCCAGGCCCGCAGGCGTGGGCGTGCGGCTGCGGAAGTCCAGGCGGCTGAGTTCCTCCGGCGGCCGGCCCGGATGCATCAGCAGCGGCTTGGTGTACGTAAATGTCATGCGGTCCGGGCGGGCGAGGAAGTGCCGCAAGTCAACGCCGATGGCCGCCATCGCGCGGCGGAGTTCAAACCCCTCGGCGTCGTCGCCGCAGAAGCCGACGGCCGCGAGCGCCGCCGGCCGCAGTGCCGCCAGGTTCGCCAGGACGTTTCCGCCCGCCCCGGCCTGCGGCCGGACGGCCACGACGTTGCGCACCGGCAGGCCGGTCTCAATCGACGTTTCCGCCAGGCCCGGGTCGATGTGCAGGTAGCGGTCCAGCGCGATGTCGCCGACGACCGCGGCCCGCAGGCCGGTGTAACGCAAGACGATTCCTCGAAATCGCCGCGAGTTCACGCGCGGACCTCCGGCGGCCGTGCTTGCCGCGCCACTTTACCGCGCCGCCGGCCGCAGGCTTCGCCCTCGCGGCAAGCGCGGGAATGCCCCTACGCCTCGGCGGCGGCCTTGCGGCGGGCGCGGCGCTTGCGCTCGTTCTCGGACAGGTGGCGCTTGCGCATGCGGATGGACTGGGGCGTCAGTTCAACAAGTTCATCTTCCTCGATGTATTCCAGGGCCGCCTCCAGCGTCAGACGGCGCGGGGCCTTCAGCACCACCGTGAACTCCTTCGTCGACGCCCGCATGTTCGTCAGTTTCTTCTGCCGCACGACGTTCACGGGGATGTCGTCGTCCTTGCCGTGCTCGCCCACCACCTGGCCCGCGTACACGCGCTGGCCGGGTTCGACGAACATGACGCCGCGCTCGGCCAACTGGTCCAGGGCGTAGGAGGTCACCTGCCCCGTCTCGGTGGCAATCATGACGCCCGTGGCGCGTCGCGGGACGGGGCCGCGCACCGTGTCGTACCGCGCGAAGTTGTGGTGCATGACGGCCTCGCCCGCCGTGGCCGTGAGCATGCGGCTCCTGAGGCCGATGAGGCCGCGCGCCGGAATCACGAACTCCAGGTGCACCAGCCGGCCGCGCGCATCCATCTTCGCAAGTTCCCCCCGACGGTCGCCCACCAGTTGCATGACGGGCCCGAGGGAGTCCTGCGGCACGTCCACGACGAGGTGCTCCAGCGGCTCCTGGCGCACGCCGCCCTCCTCGCGGTAAATGACCTTCGGCTTGCCGACCGCCACTTCGTAGCCCTCGCGCCGCATGTTCTCAAGGAGGATGCCCAGGTGGAGGAGGCCGCGGCCGGAGACCTCGAACTCGTCGAGCGACTGGCCCTCGGCCACGCGCAGCGCCACGTTCGACTGGAGTTCCTTCATCAGGCGCTCGCGCAGATGGCGGCTGGTAACGTACTTGCCCTCCTGGCCCGCGAACGGCCCGTCGTTGACGCGGAAGGTCATGTGCAGCGTGGGCTCGTCCACGTGTACGGCCGGCAGCGGCCGTGGGTCTGCCGGGTCGGCCAGCGTGTCGCCGATATCGACCTGCTCCAGGCCGACAACGGCGCAGATGTCGCCGGCGTCGATGGCGGCGACCTCCTGGCGGCCGAGGCCCTCGAACCGCAGCAGTTGCGCCACGCGCTGGGTCCGCCGCCCGCCGCGGCGGTCGATGCTCATCACATCCTGCCCCGCGCGCAGCGTGCCGGCGAACACGCGGCCGATGCCGATGCGGCCGACGTAGTCGCTGTAGTCGAGCGTCGTGATGAGCACCTGGAGGGGCGCTGCCGCGTCCAGCCGCGGGGCCGGCACGTGGCGGATAATCGCCTCGAACAGCGGGTGGACATCCACCGTGCCCGCGGGCGGCAGGTGCCGCGGCTCGGCCGTCGCCCAGCCTTCCTTGCCGGAGGCATAGACGACCGGGAAGTCGAGGGCGTGGTCGTCGGCCCCCAGGTCCACCAGGAGGTCGAAGACCTGCGTCAGGACGGCGTCGGGCCGCCGCTCGGGCCGGTCCATCTTGTTGATGACCACGATGGGCCTGAGGCCGGCCGCCAGGGCCTTGCCCAGGACGTAGCGGGTCTGCGGCATGGTTCCGTCGACGGCGTCCACCAGGAGGAGGGCCCCGTCGGCCATCATGAGGACGCGCTCGACCTCGCCTCCGAAGTCGGCGTGGCCGGGTGTGTCGATAATGTTGATGTGATAATCTTTGCCCGCGCGGTCGGTGTACCGGATGGCGCAGTTCTTCGCCAGGATGGTTATGCCGCGCTCCCGCTCCAGCGGGTTCGAGTCCAGGATGCACTCGCCCTTCAGTTCCCCCTCGCGGAACTGGCCCGACTGGCGGAGCAACTGGTCCACGAGCGTGGTCTTGCCGTGGTCCACGTGCGCAATGATGGCAACGTTGCGGATCTCCTGTGGCATGGGTCCTTCCTGAGAGGTCAGGCGATGGAAAGGCCGGCGGGCGCCCGCGCGGCGTTACCGCAGCCGCAGCAGGTCGTGAGGCTTCAGCCGCGCGGCAAGCGCACCGCAGGCCCGCAGACGGGGGGCTGACGTTCTGGCTGTCGTCTGAAACATGGGCGTATCATTTATAGCGACATTTGCGGCAAAGTCAAGCCCGGTTTTGCGTGAGGCGCCGTTACGCATTTCCCTCGCCGAACAGCGCGTCGACGAACGCGTCCGGGTCGAACGGCGCCACGTCGTCGGCCTTCTCGCCGATGCCGACGAACTTCACCGGGATGCCCAGTTCCTGCTTTATCGCCAGGACGATGCCGCCCTTGGCCGTGCCGTCGAGTTTCGCCAGGAAGATGCCCGTCACGTCGGTGGCCTGCCGGAACTCTCGGGCCTGCGCAATCGCGTTCTGGCCGGTCGTCGCGTCGAGCACCAGGAGCACCTCGTGCGGCGCCCCGGGGATGCGCTTGGCCAGCACCTTGCGGATCTTGCCCAGTTCCCGCATGAGGTGTTCCTGCGTGTGCAGGCGGCCGGCGGTATCGACAATGAGGTACTCGATCTTGCGGGCGATGGCGGCCTCGGCGGCGTCGAAGGCCACGGCCCCGGGGTCGGCCCCCACGCGGTGCCGCACGATGTCCACGCCCACGCGTCCGGCCCAGATGGCCAGTTGCTCGTCGGCCGCCGCGCGGAACGTGTCGCACGCCGCCAGCAGGGCCGTCTTCCCTTCCGCCAGCATCAGCCGCGCTAGCCGCGCGACGGCCGTCGTCTTGCCGGACCCGTTGACGCCCACGACCATGATGACGGTCGGCCCGCCGGGGTTGGCTGCAAGGCCCGCGGCGCCCTCGCGGAGGGCCTCCTTCAGGTCGTTCTTGATGACGGCCAGAAGGTCGTCGTCGGCCGTGATCTCGCGGTCGCGGCAGCGTGCCTTGAGGTCGTCGATGATCTTGCGCGTCGCGGCCACGCCCACGTCGCCCAGGATGAGGGTTTCTTCAAGTTCGCGGAGGAACTGCGCATCAATCTTGCGGCCGACGCCCAGCAGGCCGCGCACCCCGTCGGCCAGTTTCGAGCGGGTCTTCGTCAGCCCTTGCGCCAGGCGGCTGAGCCACTTGAAAGCCATGTAGAACTCCTATTGCGGATTGCGGATTGACTGCCAACAACGGACCGCCCGGCCCCTGCGACAATTCGCAATTCTCAATTCGCAATCCGCAGTTTCTTCGCGGCGGGCAGGCCGCCCGCTAACCGCCGCTCTTCTGCGGCGCGTCTTCGCCCTTGACCAGCCTGAGGATCTTGTCCAGGACGCCGTTGACGAACGCCGACGACTCGGCGGCGCTGAAGCGCTTCGCCAGTTCAATCGCCTGGTCGATGGCCACGCGCGGAGGGATGTCGGGGCACTGCGAAATCTCGTACGCGGCCAGGCGCAGGACGTTGCGGTCCAGGACGGCCATGCGTTCCAGGCGCCAGTGCTCGGCGGCCGCCCCGATGAGGCGGTCGGCCTCGGCCCGCCACGCCCAGGCGCCCTCCGTCAGCCGCCGCGCGAAGAAGTAAACCTCGGGGTCCTTCGTGCTCTCGCGCAGGAACTCGATCATCTCGGCCGTGACGTCCTCGCGGCGCACGTCCAACTGGTACAGGGCCTGGAGGGCGATCTGCCGGGCCTGCTCGCGCCTTTTCATTGTCAAACCTTCAAGGCCGCAATGAAAACTCACAGCAACAAAGGCGGCTCACGCAAAGCCGCCAAGGCGCAAAGAGAAAACCGCGTGCTGTTTGTGCTTTGCGCCTTTGCGGCTTTGCGTGAGCGCCCTTCCGGCCGGTCACTTTGCGCGCTTCGCGCCGAGTTGGTCCAGCAGGTTGGCCATCTCGATGGCGATAGCGGCGGCGTCGGCCCCCTTGTTGCCCGATTTCGTGCCGGCCCGCTCGATGGCCTGCTCCAGCGTGTCGCTCGTGATGACGCCGAAGACGGTCGGCACGCCCGTCTTCATGCCCACCTGGGCCACGCCCTTGGCCACCTGGGCGGCGATGTAATCGAAGTGCGGCGTGGAGCCGCGAATCACCGCCCCCAGGCAGATGACTGCCGCGTACCGGCCGCTCTCGGCCATCCGCTTGGCCACCATCGGCATCTCGAACGACCCGGGCGTCCAGGCCACGTCCACCGCGTCCGGGTCCGCCCCGTGGCGCTGGAGCGCATCGAGGCACCCCGCCAGCAGTTTCGACGTGATGAACTCGTTGAATCGCGACACCACGATGCCGAAGCGATGCTTTCCGGCAACCAGTTGGCCCTGATAGACGTTCGCCATGGGCGTCTCCTTGTGCGGCGTACGATTCTCGCCGCGGACATAGTGTAACC
The DNA here is from genome assembly GCA_016872895.1 of Planctomycetota bacterium. Classification (GTDB taxonomy): domain Bacteria; phylum Planctomycetota; class Phycisphaerae; order FEN-1346; family FEN-1346; genus VGYT01. The sequence goes on along the minus strand of VGYT01000180.1, from coordinate 4,817 downwards.
GCCGACGGCCGAACTTCAAGCGTCTGGTCTGCCACAAGCCTCCCAAGCCGGCGCGTGATGCGCGGCGGGTCTCCTGACCCGCCGCGCATGATGGCACTGTAGCGCTACACGCCGGTCCAGCGGCGCCTCAGTACCCATTCCGCCGCCAGGAGCGCCAGCACCGCCGCCAGGAACACGCCGCCCGACGTCAGCGGCAGCCACCGCTCCACCGTGGCTGCGCGCGGCTCAAGCGTCGCCGCCAGTTCTGCCAGGAGCGTCGGCAGTTCGTCTATGCGGCGGAGCGTGCCGCCGCCCGCGCGGGCAATGCGGCCCATGGCCTCGGCGTCGGCCAGGAGATCGGCCGACTCGTAGTCCGGCTGCTCGACCACGAAGGCCGCCTCGGCCCGCTGCCGCACGCCGGCCAGGTCAGCATCGGCCCGAAGGGTGTACGTCCCGCCGCACGAAAGCGGCACGGCGGCCCGCCACTGGCCGCCCGCGGCCTCAAGCGTAACGGCCTGCGCGCTGCCGTCCGGCCCGGCCAACTCCAGCCGCAGCCCCGCCGCGCCGGGCGGCGCCTGCGCGGTGACCTCCGCGACCGGCGGGCGGTCGGCGTCGGCCACGACGTATCGCGGCCGGTCGGCGGCCACCGTGAGTTCCGTCTCCGCCGGCCTGTCGCGCCCGGCCAGCCACAGGATGGTCCGGCGCCAAAGCCGCCGATACGTTTCCGGCCCGCGCGTCTCGTCCGAGGCCAGCGCCCACTGCCACGTGCTGTCAACGGTAACGGCGGCCACGCGGCCGCGGCCGACCTGGCGGACGGCCATCAGCGGCCCGCCGTCGGCCGCCTGCGCGAGCAGCCGCGCGCCCACGTGCAGCCCGCCGACCGCGTTTGCCCCCGCGAGGGTCGGCAGCGCCCGAAACTCAGGGCCTGCCCCCCCGTCGGCCGAGAAGATGAAGTGCCCCGCCGCGCCGGCCGCCGGCCGCAGCGTAATCGGGCCGGGCGCCTGCCCGTCCGATGCCGCGATGGCAAACGGCAGCACGCCCGCCACGGGCGTCTCCGCCCAGCCGCCCGCTCCGTACGCGCTCAGGCCGCCGAGCGCGAGCAGGCTCAAGGACCCGTCGCGGATGCGCCCGGCGATGCGTGCGGCCGCCGCGGCAGGAATCGCGGAGGCGGGCAGGTCGCCGAGCACCAGTATGCGACATGCGTCGATATCATCGAGCGATACGACGTCCGCGCCCGCCGCCGCGCCCCCCACATGAGGGCCGCGGCCGGAGACGCCCAGGAGCAGCCGCCGGTCCAGCGTCGCCTCTTTCATGTCGCCCAGCAGGCGCGAGAGAAACTTGCCCTCCGGCGCGATGCGCCCGTCCAGGTACAGGACTCGCAAGTCGCCTTCCTCGACGCGGACGACCGCCTCCGCCCGATTGTTCGCCGGCGCAAGTTCCCCCGGCTGCGGCTCAATCGCGACCGCCAGCCGCGCCAGGCCCGGCCCGCCCAGGCGCGGCGTGAAGATGATCCCCTCCCGGAATCGGTGCGAACCGGGCGCGAGTCGCCGCCGCTCCACTTCTTTGCCATCGAGCGAGAGGACGGCTTCAAACGAGCGCCCCGCAAAGCCGAAGGCCGACACGACGGCCCGCACCTCGGCGCGGCCGCCCGCCGCCGCACGCGCGGGGGCACGCACATCTCGCACCGACACATCACGCACGCGGTCCGTAGGTTCCGCGCTGCCGGCGAGAACGGCGTGGACGCGGATGCCGCGCGCGGCCAGCAGCCGCGCCGCCGCTTCCGGCGAGCCGCGCGCGCGGTTCGCCCGCCCGTCGGAGATGAGCACCACGGCCGCCGGAGCGGGCCGCGCACCCGCGACTGCCTCCTCGCCTTCGCCGTCCGGCTGCCCGACGATCTGCCGCACGATGAGGTCCAGCGCCTCGCCGAGGTCCGTCCACGGGTCCTGCGGCTCGGGCACAAGCGCATCGCCCGGCCGCACGCGCGACCCGAAGGCGTAAGGCCGCATGGCGAACCTGGCCGCAAGGTCGGCGTACGGCTTCCTGGCCGCAGCCATCGCCTGCCGCACAGCCTCCGCGCGGCTGACAGGAATCGGCGCGCCGAGGGCGGCCTTTTCCGGCCGCGCGTCTTGGGGGTCCAGGGCATCGGCCACGGCCATGCTCCGCGAGGCGTCAAGAAGAAGAATCACCGCGCCGGGCCTCTCCTCTACCGCCTGGCGGCGAACCAAGGGCGCAAGGAGCATCAGTCCTGCGGCCACGACGGCCGCCAGGCGCAGCACGAGCAGCGCCGCCCGCCGGCCGCGCGAGACCGCCGGCGGACGCACCATCGCCGCCGCCACGACGATCGCCGCGGCAAGCGAGGTCGCCGCGGCAGCCCACGCGAGCGGGATGAGCGGCTGCAACCTGACTTGTTCCCACGCCTGCATCGCTGCCGACTCCGCGCGTACCCCAACAGCCGGGCCTGCACCCTCTCCTCTTACCATCGGCAGGGCAGCCGCCCCGCGTTTTGCCTTTCTGTCGGCCGCACGCGGCCCAAAATGCCTTGTGCCCGCCCGCGGGCGGCCATATACTCGTCGAAATACAGGCAACCGGAGAGGAGACGCAGCGTGAGAGCGCTTCTGGAGCGGGCCTGCGACCTCATGCGGCAGGCCGGGGCATCGTACGGCGACATCCGCGTCCGCGAGGATCGCAAGGAGAGCATCACCGTAAAGGACGGCCGCCCCGAGCATGTTGCGGTTGAGCACCACCTCGGCTTCGGCGTGCGGGTCCTGGTGGACGGGGCGTGGGGCTTCTTCGGCACGTACCGGGTGGAAGAATCGCAGGTGGAGCCCGCCGTCCGGCAGGCGGTGGAGATTGCGCGGGCCGGCGCGAGCCTCCCCCACAAGCCCGTCGTCCTCGCGCCGCAGCCGCCCGCCGTCGGCACGTACGCGACGCCGCACCGGCTTGACCCCTTCCGCGTGCCGCTCGAGGAGAAACTGGCGCTGCTGGCGGCGGCAACGAAGGCGATGCGCGGGCCGAACGTGAAACTCGCGCAGGCCTTCGCGTCGGCCTTCCGGACGCACCAGTTCCTCGGCTCCACCGAGGGCGCCCGCATCGAGCAGACGATCGTGCACACGGGCGGGGGCATCGCCGCCACGGCCCTCGCGGGCGGCGACCTCCAGGTGCGCTCGTACCCGAACAGTTTCCGCGGCAACTTCGCCTCCGCGGGATGGGAATATGTGCAGGCGATGAACCTTGAGGGCGAGGCCCCTCGCGTGGCCGACGAGGCCGAGGCCCTCCTGGCCGCCCCGCCCTGCCCCGAGGGCCGGCGCACCATCGTTCTGGACGGCGGGCAACTCGCCCTCCAGGTGCACGAATCGTGCGGACACCCGATTGAACTCGACCGCGTCCTGGGCATGGAACTCTCGTACGCGGGCGACTCGTTCCTGACGCCCGAGAAACTCGGCTCCTTCCGCTACGGCTCGCCGCACGTGAATATCGTGGCCGACGCCACCGCGCCCGGCGGCCTGGGCACGTTCGGCTGGGACGACGAGGGCACCCCCGCCCAGCGGACCGCAATCGTCGATGCCGGCCTCTTCGTGGGCTACCTCTCCAGCCGCGAGACGGCCCCCGCCGTCGGCCGCACTTCCTCCGGCGCGATGCGCGCGAGCGGCTGGGACCGCATCCCGCTTATCCGCATGACGAACGTCAACCTCCTGCCCGGCGCGGCCGGACGCCTGGAGGACCTGCTGGCCGACACCGACGACGGCCTCCTCCTGGCCACCAACAAGTCGTGGTCCATAGACAACAAGCGCCTGAACTTCCAGTTCGGCACCGAGATGTGCCGCGAAATCAAGGGCGGAAAGTTGGGACAAATCTACAAGAATGCAACTTACACGGGCATGACTCCCGCGTTCTGGGCCTCCTGCGACGCCGTCTGCGGCCCGGAGGCGTGGCAGTTGTGGGGCACGCCCAACTGCGGCAAGGGCGAGCCGAGCCAGACCGCCCGCGTGGGCCACGGCGTTGCCCCGGCCCGGTTCCGCGGCGTCCAGGTAGGAGTCCGCGCATGAGCGCCCGGCCCCCGTGGAAGAAGCGGGAATCGCGGCTGCTGAACCTGGCCGACCGCCTCGTCCGCGCCGGCGGCGCCGACGAAACGGAAGCCGTCTTCATCGAGGGCCGCTCGTACCTGACGCGATTCTGCCGCAACACCGTCCACCAGAACGTCGGCACGGAGGATGCGGCGGCCATCATCCGCGTGGCGGCCGGCAATCGCGTGGGCGTGGCGACGGCAGGCAGCCTGGCCCCGGACGCACTTGCCGCCGCGCAGGGCGATGCCCTGGCCGTCGCGCGGGCGTCCGAGCCGGTGGACGACTGGCCGGGCCTTCCGCCGCCGCTGCCGGTCGAGCCGCTGGATGAATGTGATGATGCATACAATGAATACACAGGCGAGCCGGATCCCGAGTGGCGTGCGGAAATAGCATGCGACATCTTCCGCGCGGCCCGCAGCGTCGGCGGCGAGGCCGCCGGCGCGGTCCACGTCGAGGAGAGCACCGTCGCCGTCGTCAGTTCCACCGGCGTCGCCGTCGCGGCGAGCAATACGCGCGCCCAGGTGCACACCGTAGTCACGTGCGCCGACGGGTCGGGCTACGCCGAGGGCCAGTCAACCAGGCTCGCGGAGTTGAGCGGCCGGGGCATCGGCCGGCGGGCGGCCGAGAAGGCCGCCGCAAGCCGCAATCCGCGCGCGCTTCCGCCCGGCCGCTACGACGTCATCCTGGAGCCGCCCGCCGTGGGCGAGTGGCTGGAGTACCTCTCGTACCTCGCCTTCAGCGGCAAGGCGTTCCAGGAGGGCCGCAGCCCCTTCT
>VGYT01000179.1 GCA_016872895.1 Planctomycetota bacterium | reverse complement strand
TGCCGTTTCCGACGGGGATGTCTCGCGGCACTGCCGGCGCCCTCCTTTGCCGCCCACCCAGCGCTTCATTATAGGGGGGCGGGCCGGGGCGTGCAATCATCTGCGGCGCGGCCGGGGGAACGGCGCAACGAGCCCGCTGCGGCAGCAGCGGGCCGCGCAATTCGCGCCAAGCAGCGCTCAGAACCACGCCTGGATCGGCGATTCCAGGAACTCTGCTATCGGGATGCCGTCGGCGCCTACCAGGAGTTTTCGCTGGACCGGGAATGCCTCCGCGAACGCGTCCATGCCGCGCAGGGCCGCCCTGCGGCGGCCGCTCTTGACTTCGATGGCGACAACGTGGCGCCCCCTTGCCAGGACGAAGTCCACTTCCATGTTGCGGGACGACCAGTAGAAAACCTGGATGTGGGTTCCGCGGGCCGAGTTCACCAGCCACGCGCCCACCGCCGATTCGACCAGGTGTCCCCAGTGGTCCGGCTGTGCAAGGGCGTCCTGGAAACTCAGGTCGCCTTGCGCGGTCACAAGGGCGTTGTTGTGCACCTGGAACTTGGGGCTGGAGGCCCGCCGGCGGACCTGCCGGCCGGCGTACTTCCGCAGGCCCTCCAGAAGGCCTGCGCCTCTCAGCAGGTCCAGGTAATGGGCGAGCGTTGTCGTGTTGCCCGCTTCGTGCAACTGGTCCAGCATCTTGGTGAACGAAAAGACCTGGCCGCTGCAAAGGCATCCAAGTTCGAAGAGCCGTCTCAGCAGGGCGGGCTTGTCCACGCGCTGCATCAGGAGGATATCGCGGGAGACGGTCGTCTCCACAAGCGCGTCCCGGATGTACCTGGCCCAGCGCTCGGGTTCCTCGATAAGCGGGGCCGAGCCGGGATACCCTCCGTAGAAGATGAACTGCTCCGGCGTCCAGCCGAACGCCGCCCGCATCTCGCCGAAGGACCAGTGCGTCACGGGGATGATCTCGAACCGCCCGGCAAGGCTCTCCGCAAGCCCCGTCTGCATCAGCAGGGGCGAGGAACCCAGAAGCACGACGTGCAGACGCAGGCGGCGGGCGCAGTCCTCGTCCCACAGCCGCTTCACCGTTTCGGACCAGCCGGGAATCTTGTGAATCTCGTCAAGGACAAGGATGGCCGCCGGATGGGGCCGGGGGCCGTGAAGATGCCGGCGTGCGGCCTCCCATTGCTGCTCGATCCAGACTCGGTCTTTGAGGGCCGGTTCATCGGCGCTGGCGTAGTGCCAGGCGGTGCTGACGTCCTCCAGGACCTGCCGGATGAGCGTCGTCTTGCCCGATTGGCGCGGTCCGGCCAGCACCTGCATGAACCGCCGCGGTCCCTGGAGCCTCTCCAAGACGGTCGCGTGGAGCGGCCTCTTGAACATCGCCGCAGGCTCCTTACAAATTACTCAATGTCTTGAGTAATACTACTCAGGCGCGAGGGCCTGTCAAGCATCCGTTTGCGGCATCTGCCTGCGGCAGGGGTATCTCCCGGGGTTGCCCGGCGGCCGCAAGAACGCGCCCCCCGCTCCGGAGGCGGGCTCGTCACGCGCGACAGGGGGCGCCGCGGCGGGCACGGCGCAGGGTCTTACCCGCGAGGGCATTCTGAACCTGGAACTCTGAACCGCCGTTACCGCCGCAGGCGGCTGCGCACGTTGTCCAGGCAGTTCATGAAGTTGATGTAGGAATCGTAGGGCGACTCGTAGGGGTTGAAATATTTGTGCACGTCGCCGTCGGCAAACCACTTGGTGCACATGTAATAGAAGTGGTCGGAGGTCTGGAGGCGGCGCCAGTCGTGCAGGAGTTGCGGGTCGCCGCCGGCCTTCACCGGCTCCTCCAGCCGGTAGAGTTCATGGAGGGCGTTGGACTGCATGGCGTTGCCGAGCCAGGCCGACAGGTCCCTCTCCACGTCGGCCCAGGAGATCATGTGCGGGATGTCGAGTTCCGCAACGGGGGCGTACGTCTGCACCGCCCGCGACAGGGTCATGAAGTTGTTGTCGGGATGCCGCAGCACGTGCTCCGGCAGGTGGTACATGAAGTCGAAGATGCCGGAGTCGGCCCACTGGTGCTCGCCGAAGGTCTCGTAGTCCATGAAGAGGTTGACGACGAAGCCGTTGCCGTTGACCTCGTTGATCCACTGGGCGAACTTCTCGGCCCGCAGGGGCCACTCGCTCCAGTTGCGGTCCGAGAAGCGGAACGCGATGTCGTCGGAGAGGCGGTAGTTCTTCAGAAGGAGGCTGATTTTCTCGGCCCCGACGGGGCGGTACACGTAGTTCGGGCTGCGGTATCCGAGGACGTGGTCGGCCCCCTCGGCGCAGATGCCGATGTGGCCCATGCCCTGGACGAAGTGGGACAGGTCATTATTGTAGATAAGTTCGGTGTTGCGGAAGACGCGCGGCCTGAGGCCGAACGTCTCGCCGATCTTGGCGGCGTGGGCCTCGACCTGCGCCCGGAACTCCTCGCGGCTGTACAGGAACGCCAGGCTGTGGTAGTACGTCTCGCCCAGGAGTTCCACCTGCCCGGTGTCCACAAGGGCACGGAACGTGTCGAGCACCTCCGGCGCCCACCGCTCGAACTGCTCGATCGCCACGCCCGTGATGCTGTACGAGACCCAGAATGCCTTGCCGTAACGCCGGATGAGTTCAAGCATGAGCCTGTTGCTGGGCACGTAGCATTTCTGGGCCACCTTGCGGCAGATTTCGGCGTTCTTGTAATCGTCGAAGTAGTTCGTGTCGGTGTCGAAGACGCTGTACCGCCTCAGCCGGGATGGCTGGTGGACCTGGAAGTAGAAACAGACGCTGGCCATGCGCCCAACCTCATCGCGCGCCTTGCAGGGCTTCCTGGTAAGCATCGAGGCACTGCCGCGCGGCGTCGGCCCAGGAGAACTTGCGGACCTCGAACGCCCCGTGTTCCTTGAGCGTCTTCTGTAGCGGCGGGTGCCTGAGGACCGCGATGATCTTGTTGGCCATCTCGTGGATGTCCCAGAAGTCCACCTTCAGCGCGTGCACCAGCACTTCGCTCACGCCGCTCTGCTTGGAGATGAGCACCGGCACGTCGTGCGACAGCGCCTCCAGCGGCGCAAGGCCGAACGGCTCGCTTACCGAGGGCATCACGTACAGGTCGGCCATCTCGTAGATGCGGTCCACGTCGTCGCCGCGAAGGAACCCCGTGAAGGTCACGCGGTGGCCGATGCCCATCGCCGCCGCCAGTTCGATCATCCGCTTTATCATGTCGCCCGACCCTGCCATGATGAACTTGACGTTGTCCATCACCTCCGCCACCTTCTTGGCCGCCGCCAGGAAGTACTCCGGCCCCTTCTGCATCGTGATGCGCCCCAGAAACAGGACGATCTTGTCGTCCTTCTCAATCCGCTGGCACTGCTGGTGCACCGGCTCGCCGTTGACCGTGATGGCGTTGTAGATGACGCGGCACTTCGCTTCGGGCACGCCGTAGCGGCTGGTCACCAGGTCTCGCGTCATGCGGCTGACGCAGACGGCCAGGCGCGCGCCGTGCAGGCCGGCCCGCTCCACGTCGTAGATGCGCTGATTGACGCTCAGGCCGCTGCGGTCGAACTCGGTCGAGTGCATGTGCGCCACCAGCGGCTTGCCCGACAGTGCGGCCACCGACAGGCCCGCCGGGAACGTCATCCAGTCGTGCGCGTGGATGACGTCAAAGTGCGCCTGCCGCGCAACCTCCGCCACCAGCCGCGCGTAGCGGTGCACTTCCGAGAACAGGTCCCCAGCGTAGATGGTCGGCCCCGACGTGAGGCCGAGGCTCGTGGGTCTCATCGGGTCCAGGGCAGGGGGCCTCGTCTGCGCGGATTCCCCGGCGGTGCGGGCGGCCGCGCGCTCCTCGCGGCGCCGCTGTTCCAGGTACTCCTCCTCTGTGACGTACGGCTGAATCGCGGCCCCGACGGGGACGAGTTCAACGTGCTCCAGGCCCTCAACGGTCCAGTAGGTGAACGTGCGGCCGGGCGAGCGCTCGGCGGCCGAGACGACCCGCACGCGGTCCAGGCGCTGGTCGGCGGCCCCTCCCGGCAGGACAAAGAGGATTTCGGCGCCCAGGTCGCTGAGGGCCTTCGCCAGACCGTAGCACGCGGTCCCGAGGCCCCCGCTTATGAAGGGCGGGAACTCCCAGCCCAACATCAGGATGCGCATCGGCTGACGCTCACCCGACGGCCTCGCGGCGCCGCGGCCTGCCGGCCTGGTTCCCTCGCGGAATGGTGGTTGCCCAGCCCCTCCCCCTCGGCGCGCCGATTCTAGCGGGCCGCGCAGGGTTGTCAACGCAATTGGCCCACAGGTGGCCCGCGGGCCGTGAGGTCTTAATTTCGCGTCGCCGGCCGCAAAGCCTCGATGGTCGACACGAGGTTCTGGATGTAGAACAGGTCCCCCACCGCCACGGCCGGCACGTCCAGGTACTTCTCCAGTTCGTCGCCGTCCTGCTTCAGGGCGAGGGCCTTGGCGCTGAAGAGCGACGAATACTCGTAGTAATGGCTTGTGGCGCCTTCCTGGAAGGCCGTGCGCGTCTCGTACCGCGTGACCTCATCCACGCGCGAAACGAACCAGTACTCGGCCATGCCCTGGTGCAGCCGTACGTTCCGCTCCACGGCCTGGCGGGCGTTGCGGTGGAGCCAGTCGCCCAACTCGGGCACAAGCAGCAGGAAGCCCCCGGCCTCCGTAGCGTTCAGTTCCCTCGGATGAATCTCCAGGTGTGCCGCGCGCATAGCCAGGGCGCTATTGAGCCAGCCCTCCACCTCGGCCGAGCGCGTCTCGCCGGCCAGGTCCTGGAGTCCCAGGTAGCCCATGTAGCCGGCGATGTAGACGTTCAGGACGTGCGGCATGCGCTTCAGCACATCGTCGGCAGGCATTGCCCGCAGGCGGGGGCGGATTTCATTGAGGATTTCGCGCGCCCCGCCGAGCTCGGCGGCATACTTCCAGCAGGCGTAGAAACTGAACGGGTTGAACTGCCAGCCCTGGAAGCCGGGTGGGGGCCGGCTGCCAGGGGCGGCGGTCGGGCTGGCCGCCAGCCGCTCCTCAATCTCCGGCGGCAGCGGGAACGCCTCGCGCGGGGCGCCGTCGCGCCAGCCGACGTGCGTAATCCGCGTGGGCGGGTACTTCGTGAACTCCTCCTGTACGTACCGCCGGACCGGGCCGCGAAGGTCTTCCGGCAGATGAGGCAGCGCGCGCAGTAGCGCGCAGACCGTCTCGGCGGGGTTGTGCCAGTAGTCGGCAATCCAGTCGCCCCAGGCGCGGCCCATCAGTGCGTAATGCTCGCCGCAGATGCAGTACGCCGGCCGCAGATGCCCCGCGGCCAGCATCCGCCGCACCTGGTTGGCCAGGCGCTCCTGGAGCGGCTGAACGGTCGGCAGAAGGCCGGCCCGCCCCGCCTGGGGTGGCCCGCCGCCGGTCACCGCCGCGGGACCGGCCACCGCGGGACCGGCCGCCGCGGGAGGCGCCCCGGCCGGACGGCCCGGCGCGGGCGGCCCGCCTGCCGGCCCTGCCGCTTCCGCCGAAGCACCCCCCGCTGCGGCAGCCGGAAGACGGGCGGCGCGCGCGGGCCCGCCCGGTCCGAAGCACATCACCGCGTTGCTCCGGTGGAAGAACACGCGGCCCTTCAGCGGCACGGGCGGGTTCTGGTTCCCGTGGGTTCCCGGCTGCCCGCCCTTGCGAGCGGGGTCGGCGAAGTTGCCGTTGCCGTACTTGCGGTCCTTCCAGTTGTCGCAGTAGCCGGGAAAGGCCCGCAGAAGGTCGGCAAAGTCCCAGGCCGACGCCGTGCCGCCCCCCAGGCGGTACACGGCCCCCATCTTGTCGGAATCGTGGTTCATGTAGAGATACTCAGACCCGATGATCGAGTATGCCTCCGGTTCGTCGTTGGAGTCCAGCCCGCCCCTCAGGTCCGGGATCGGCAGCAGCATCGCCGTGCCGGGCTTCCAGGCGGCGATCCGCCCCTTGGGGAAGTCCGGGCTCCAGAGCCAGGGCGTATTCGTATAGCCGATGCCGTCCGGCCCGACCGCCGGCGGATACCGGTTGCCGCTCGGGTTGCCCCACCACAGGATGGGGGCGACCTCCGCCTGCTTGCCCGTCGCCCGGTCAAGCACGAACAGCGTGCGGCGCGCCGGATGCTTCCGCAGGTACTCCACGAACCCCGCGGCGTCGATCCACCCGTCCTTGTCCGCCGGCCCGATGGGGTCAAGCGCCTTGGTCCCCTCCGGCCAGGCCTCCTGCCGGTTCAGTTTCTCCAACTGGATGCCGAAGCCCGGAATGTAGTTGTTCGTGCCGGGCACGAGCAGCCGCGGACCTGCGACCACCGGCCAGAAACCGTAGAACCCGTCGCCGGGCAGTTTCTCGCTTTTCCAGGCGAGCCGGCCCGTCCGCGCGTCCAGGGCGTAGGCGTGGCCGTCGTTTGAGGCGAAGTAAACCGTGCCGTCGGCGTACGCGGCGGAGTGCGAGATGGGGCCGCCGGTGCGGAAGTGCCACGCCAGCCCGCCATCGGCGGCGGCGAAGGCGTAGAAGTGCCCGTCGCGGCAGCCGATGAGCACCTTGCCCTCCGCCACGAGCGGGCTGGTGTCGAACCCCGCCCCTGCCTGGAGGGTCGTCCACAGACGCCGCCCCGTGCGGGCGTCCACGGCGTGGACGCGCTTGTCCAGGCAACCTATGTACAAGACCCCATCAACCACCGCCGGGGAATGGCCCGCCGGCATCTCCGTGGCGTAGCGCCACTGCTCGGACCCGTCGTCGGCGCTCAGCCCGTAAACGCCGCCCGCGCACGCCACATAGACCATGTCCGCCGCGCCCCGCTGCCCGCCGCCGTCACCAGGTGCGAACGGGAAGGAATGAACGGGCCGATGACCCGGTGCCATAGCGGTTGCGTGGCGGGCGGCATCTGCTCCTCCGCCGCCCAACTGCTGCGCTGCGGATCGTGCCCGGCCATGGGCCAGTCGGCCCCGGCAGGAGACGCTGCCGCGCCCACCAGCGCCGCCAGGCCGACCAGCCCCGCCAGACCTGCCGCCAAGCGGCTCCTGTCGCCCATCGTTTGCCCTCCGTCTGCCCAGGGTGCGACGGCGCTGGAATGCGTTTTGCGCAACATATCGCCTTGCGCCGGCGCAGGCCGCAGCCCCGTCGGATGCCTGATCCTGTGCATCCGTCACCGCTTGCCCGCCGCCTCCGTGGCCCAGTAGGTGATGATGATGTCGGCCCCCGCGCGGCGGAGCGACAGCAGAATCTCGCGGATGACGTCCTGGCGCGCAAGCCACCCCGCCCGCGCCGCCGCCTCGACCATCGCGTACTCGCCGCTCACGTTGTACGCGGCCACAGGCGCCCGGAACGTGTCCTTGATGCGGCGGATGATGTCGCCGTAGGCGAGGGCGGGCTTGACCATGATGATGTCGGCGCCCTCTTCCAGGTCTGCGGCCGCCTCGCGCACGGCCTCGTCGGAGTTCCGCAGGTCCATCTGGTATCCGCGGCGGTCGCCGAACTGCGGCGGACTCTCCGCCGCATCGCGGAACGGGCCGTAGAAACTCGACGCGTACTTGGCCGCGTACGACATTATCGGCACGTGCGTCAGGCCCGCCGCGTCGAGCGCCCGGCGGATGGCGCCCACGCGGCCGTCCATCATGTCGCTCGGGGCGACCATGTCGGCCCCCGCCTGGGCGCACGTGACGGCCATCTCCGCCAGCCGCGCCAGCGTGGCGTCGTTATCCACCACGCGCCGGCCGCCTGCCTCCTTCAGCAGGCCGCAGTGCCCGTGGTCGGTGTACTCGCACAGGCATACGTCGGCGATGACTGCAAGGTCAGGCAATTCCGCCTTCAGGGCCCGCACGGCCTTCTGGACGATTCCGTCGGGGCGCGCGGCCGATGAGCCGGAGGCATCCTTGGCGCGCGGAATGCCGAAGAGGAGCACGGCCGGCACGCCCGCCCCTCGCGCCCGCCGCGACTCGGCCACGAGTTCCTCCAGCCCCAACTGCGCCTGGCCGGGCATGCTGGCGATGGGCTGCCGCCCCTTCAGGCCCTCCTTCACGAAGAGCGGCTGCACCAGGTGCTGCGGGCCAAGCGAGGTCTCGGCCACCATCTCGCGCCATACGGCGTGGTCCCGCAGTCGGCGGAAACGCTGCTCCGGAAACGCCATGCCTCGGCCCTCCTGGGCGGTTCGTTCCTACAACAGTATTCCCGCCGTCCGCGGCGGTCAACCGCAAACTCCGGGAACTCGTGCCGCATCCTTGACCCATGGCCGCCCCCGAAGTACATTCAACACAGCCGCGCAGCAGCGGTACGGCTTCTGCGCCTGGCGCGGGGCCGGATGCACGCATGCCCGCTCCGCAACAGGCTGCGCGACTCAGGCGGGTCCATGGCTCAGCGGCAGGGCAGGGGACTCATAATTTCTTCTCACACTTGTGCGCAAGTCCTTGTTATTGCTGTAATTGGGCCTGCTGAAAGGACTTGCGGCTGAAAACCGGATGCCGCCCAAACCGCACGAACCGCCCGAAACCGCCCCTCCGGTTGTCGCGACAACCGCTTCGTGGAATTGCTCATTGCTACCCCGCGGACGCCGGCAAGAACGTGGGTAGGTGTTGACTGTGAGGCAGCCGGCCAAGTCGTGCGAAGAACGGATGCGAACAGGCGTTTCGGTCTTGACGGTCGGTGTGCGCACGTTCAGAATGACCACACGTCGGGGCGGCGGGCGCCGCGGCGACGCAACTTTCATGGAGTGGTTTCCGGCGCAGAGGAATCGCCGTGGAGGCAGACACGTGAAAACCGGGCGCCGGCGTTGGCTGCAACGCGGGATGTCGGCTGTGGCGGCGGTCACCGCTGCTCTGCTGGTCTGCCGGCCGGGCGCGGCCAAGGGACCGGAGCAGGATTTCTCCGATGATGCTGCCTACAAGGTCGAAGCATACTACGGCGGGGCCGACTTGAAGGCGACGCGTGCCGAGAAGCCCAGCCCGTCCGGCGGGCCGGCCGTCTCCATCAAGTTCCGAAGCACGCGCGACAACTCCGGCGCAACAATCGCGTGGAACATTCCGCCGCAGGTCCTCGACAAAGATGCGTTCACCATGCAGATTAAGACGCCGGGCGGCGCCGTGCCTTATGTTCGGTGCCTCTTCTTCGACGCCCAGGGCCAGCGTATCCGCCGGAACAACTACTTCAGCGTCTCGGCCCCCGACTGGAAGCCCATCCGCTTTGCGGTGGGGTCGGGCAGCGGCGCCGCGAGCAACGAGCCGGCGGAACTCACGCCCGGCCAGGAGGTCGCCAAGATCGTCCTCCAGTTCTGCGGCAAGGGCGACCGAGAGTACCAGGTGCTTCTGGCCGACTTCAGGAAGGCCGACTCTGAGGCGCCCCCGAAGGCCGCCCCGGCGAAGAAGGGCGCCGCCCAGCCCAAGGCGCCCAGGGACCGGAAACTGGCCGCCAAGCCCCCGGCAAAGCCCGATTCCAAGCCCACGATCTCCTGCGGCGATTCGGCCGTGTGGCTGGATGCCGGGAAGGCCAACGCCTTCGCGGGCGCGACTTTGGCGGGACTTTGGCTGCCGCCCGGCTCGAAGGGGGCTTATCCGCAGTTCTCGTGCGTCGATGGCGAAGGCAAGACGGTCTCCTTCGGCGGCGACGACCCGGCAGCAAAGGCCACCCTCCAACGCGAAGGCGACGACCGGGCGTCGGTCACCTACTCCCGCGACGGCTCATCGTTCCAGGTCACATACATCGTCAGCAAGGAGACGGTCCGCTGCGACATCAAGGTCCTGGAGGAGAAGAGCCTGCGCCTGGCCTCCGTCGGCGTGCCGAGGATCTTCGGCGTGGTGCTGGGGACGGGCGACTATGGAATCACCCCCGCCGGGCACCTCTATCGCCCGCGCGAAGGCAACCCCGAGATGGCG
>VGYT01000178.1 GCA_016872895.1 Planctomycetota bacterium | reverse complement strand
GAATCGGCCCCGGACCATGCCGGCGGGCGGGGCGGGGGGCGCGCGCCGCTCGGCGCCCTCGCGCGGGGCGCGCGGCGCCTGGAGTTTCCCGCGCGGGCCGACCTCGACTTCTCCCTCGCGGATCATCTTCTTAAGAAGCGCCCGGAACTCCGCGTACGACTCCTCCGCAACGTCGAAGAACCGGGCCAGGCCGCGCACCTTGACCGGCCGGTAATGGCGGGATTGAATGTGGGCCAGTATTTTCTGTCGCATGAGGCCTCTCTTCGTGAATCCTTTTCGGCAAGTATACGCCGCGCGGCGTGCGGCATCAATTTCCATTCGCGCCGTTGCGAAAGCATGGCCGCAGGCCGCGAGCCCCATGCTTTCGCAAGCGAAAGCATGACACTCGGCGCCTTGTTTTTGGCCGCGCAGGAGCGTACGCTACAGCGGTCCCGACAGGCAAGGAACCGCCATGCCCGATGATTACGAAGAGGTGCTCGCCCAGGCGCGGCAACTGGGGGAGGCTATCCGGCGCCATCCGCGCTACGTCAAACTGCGCGAGGCCGACCAGCGCGTCCGGGCCGACAAGGCCGCGACCGACGCCCTGACGGCCTACAACCAGGCCGCCCAGGAGATCGCCCGCAAGGAACGCTCCGGCCAGCCCGTGGAGGTTGACGACAAGCGGCGGCTCCAGCGCCTGCGGGAACTCGTGGCCGCCAACGGCAGCCTGAAGGCCTTCATGGCAGCCCAGGCCGACTTCACGGAACTCATGCGGAAGATGAACGAGACGGTTTACAGCGCAATAGGCGGGCCGCGGGCGCCGGCATCAGAGCCGCGACCGTAAGGGAGCGGTTCCGTCGGGCTGCCTGGCGCAACTACACCGCTCCCTCACGGTCGCCCTGATTCTCGTCGTCGGGTTCCTCGAAGCCCTTGTAAAGGGCCCCTCCGAACATCTTGTTGAAGGAGGTCCAGCGGCGCTGGGGGTCGGCGTCGGCCGACACGTCGCGCCAGAAGGCGTGCAGTTTGGCGTCGAGGTTGTCGACGTGGTGCAGGGCCAGCGCCTCGGCCGTCATCGGCAGTTTCGGGCTGCCGAACTCATGTACGCCGTGGTGCGCCAGGATCATGTGCCTCAGGACGTTCGCCAGTTCCTCCGGGAAGTCGGTGCCGGCGGCGTGGACGGCCTCGATCTTCTCCTCCAGCATCAGCACGCCCTGCGCAATATGCCCGACGAGGCGTCCGGCGTCGGTGTACCCCAGAGCGCGGGCGTACGCCAGTTCGCGGGTCTTGCCGAGGTCGTGCCACAGGGCGCCCACCAGCAGGATGTCGCGGTCGAGTTTAGGGTACCGCCTGGCGATGACGACAGCCGTCTCGATGACGCTCAGGGTGTGCTCCAGGAGGCCGCCCAGGTAGGCGTGGTGGAGTTTCTCTGCGGCCGGGGCGCGCGCCAGGTCGCGCAGCAGCGCCTCGTCGGCCCAGAGCGCCGCCACCAGGGCCCGCAGCGCCGGCCGCTCGACCGAGTCGAGGATGGACCTAAGTTGCGCCAGTTGCTCTTCCGGGTCGCCGGGGCCGACGGCCAGGAAGTCCTCCAGGCGGACTTCGCTTTCCTTGGCGGGGCGCATGGCCTCGATGACGATCTGAAGTGCGCCGCCGAACTCGCCCAGTCGTCCCTTGACCAGGGCGTATCCGCCCTGCGGGATGGCCGCGAAGAGGGCCTGGGTGGCGTCCCACATGACGGCCGGCAGTTCGCCGGTGCGGTCGCGCAGTTTGGCCGAGATGAAGAGGGCCCCTTTCTTGGTCGTCCGCAGGTCCTTCTCGGCCACCTGGAACACGCCCTCGACGCCCTGGCCGGGGGTGCGGAGTTGCTCGATGAAGAGTCGCGGCATGGGATTCTTTCTAGGGCCGCCTAGCGCCCGGCGCTCTCGATCGTCTGGCGGCGCAGCCGCTCAAAGGCATCATACTCCATATATTGAACCGTTCCGTCGGCGAAAAGGACGTTCAGGGCCCGCGGCCGGGCGTCGGGCGGGCAGGCCTCGAAGGCGAGGACCGCGAGTTCCGGCCGCCTTGCGGCGGCATCCTTCGAGAGAGGCACCAGGTCGTAGTCGCCGCCGGGGCGGTGCTCCGCCAGGGCCGGGTTTTCAAGGACCTTCGGATCGGCCAGCAGGCCGGCCCGCGCCATGGCGGACCAGGTCTGCGGATAATCGCCCCTTGCGGCCAGGAAGGCCGTCACCGCCTTGTGGAGGCGCCGCAGGTTCTCGGCGCTGGCGGCGAAGGCCGAGCGCCGGCTCATGGCGGCCAGCAGGCGGTCGGCCTGGCGCTCGACGGCCACGCGCGGCATGACGAGGCGGACCACGGGGCCGTCGGCCGCCGCGCGCCAGAACGGCTCTTCCGGCGGTTCCGGAAGGGGCTCGCCGCCCACAAGGGCCGGCAGGCACATCCGCAGCGGGTCGGCCATCGCCTGGAGCACCGCCACCATGAACGGCGCCATCTGCGGCGAGGCGAACCGGATGTCGGCCCGCAGCGCATCGCCCTGCCGCGAGAGGTCCAGCGAACCCGTAACCGTCTCCGTCTGGAGTATCAGCCGCGCGAGGTTGTAGTACACGCCGAACTGGGCCGCCTGCTCGGCCCCCATGTCAGGGCGAAGGACACGGCGCTGGTACGCCGCATACTCGGCGGTCACGGCGTCCTTGAGGGCGGGCGAGACGCGGGCCGCGAAGGTTATCTCCCCGGCCGCCTCCAAAGCATCGAGGGGAAGCGTCCCCGGCTGCGCGACGGCCGGCCCCGCGGCAGACGCCGCGCCCAGGCACTTCGACAGTCCGTCGCGAGTTCCGTAGATGAGTATGCGCGGCGTGGGCGTGGTGTAAACTATCTCGTCGCCGATGGCAAACACGCGCGATGGGACGCCGGGCATCGCCTCGGGCAGGACCACGATGCGCGCCAGGTCGGCCGCGCGGATGTCGCGCACACTCTCAAAAATCCATGCGCCCTCCAGCCCGTCGGTGCGGTCATCCGTGAAGCGGATCCGGATGGCCAGGGCGGTCGCCACGGCATCCTTCTGCGGGTCGAAACTTAGCCCCGAGCTGGTTTCGCGCTGGTACAGGCCGATCTCCGGCGAAGCGAACTTCTTCCAGAGCGGACTGCGGGCGAGAAGGTCCATGCGGATGAGAACCGCCATGTCGGAATCCGCCGGCACGTAAGCGAGGGCCGCCGGCCGCGCCGTGGGGGCTGCGCCCTCGGGCCGGGCGGCGGCAGCCGGGACGTCGGCCGGCGTCAGACTCTCGCCGGCCCACGCGGCGGGCGCCGCGGCCGCCAGCAGGACGAAAAGCGCCTTATGAAGCAGTCTCGCCATGCCGATTCCAATCAGAGCCGCGACCGCAAGGGAGCGGAGTTGTTGGTGTGCGCACGCAGCGGACACGTCACCGCTCCCTTACGGTCGCGGTTCCGAGCCGGCCCGTTCGCCATTATAGGCCCGCCGGCGGCCCGGCCGCAACTTTTCCTTGCTGGCGGCGTGGGGCGGCCCTATCATCCCCAGGATGCCCGGCGAATACGAGCAGCACCGGCGAAAGAAGGCCGAGGCCCTGCGGGCCCAGGGGCTGGACCCGTTCGGCCGCCGGTACCCGGAGACTATCGACACGGCCGGTGCGCGGAAGCGCTTCGAGGCGGCCGGTGAGGGCGCCCCCGCCACGGTGGCCGGGCGGATGCTCGCCCTGCGCGAGTTCGGCAAACTCATCTTCGCCGACCTGTGGGATTCCTCCGGCCGCATCCAGGTCGCCTTCAGCAAGAAGACGCTGCCGCCCCAGATGTGGGACCGCGTGAAACTCCTCGACCTGGGCGACTGGGTGGGCGTCGAGGGCCGCCTCGTGCGGACCCGCACGGGCGAGATTACCGTCGATGCCGCCAGGGTCGACGTCCTTGCCAAGGCCCTCCTGCCGCCGCCCGAGAAGTGGCACGGCCTGACGGACGTCGAGGCCCGCTACCGGCAGCGCTACGTGGACCTGTTTGCGAACCCCGAGGTTCGGGACCTGTTCCTTAGGCGCTCGCTCGTCATCGACGAAGTCCGCCGGTTCCTGCGGGAGCGCGGCTTCGTGGAGGTCGAGACGCCCGTCCTTCAGCCGCTCTACGGCGGCGCGGCCGCAAGGCCGTTCGTCACCCACCACAACACGCTCGACGTGGACCTGTATCTGCGGATCTCGCCGGAACTGTACCTGAAGCGCCTGCTGGTGGGCGGCATGGAGCGGGTCTTTGAGATCGCGCGGGTCTTCCGCAACGAGGGCATCTCCACCCGCCACAACCCCGAATTCACGCTGATGGAACTCTACCAGGCCTTCGCAGATTATGGCGACATGATGGAACTGGTGGAAACGCTGGTCGAGCGCCTGGCCCGCACCATCTCGGGCGGCCGGACGTGCCTGCCCTTCCAGGACAAGGTGCTTGAATATAAGGCCCCGTGGCGGCGGGCGCTGTACGCCGACCTTCTGGCCGAGCACGCGGGCGTGCGCCTGGGCGACGAGCCGGCCGTCCGCGCCAGGGCCCGCACGCTGGGCCTGGAGGAATCGAACAAGCACGTCGACGTGGTCACGCACGACGTGTTCGAGGCCGCCGTCGAGCCGCACATCGTGCAGCCCACGTTCGTGATGGACTGGCCCGCGCGCCTGTGCCCGCTGACGAAGCGCAAGGCCGACAACCCCGACATCGCCGAGCGGTTCGAGCCGATGGTCGCAGGCATGGAGATAGGCAACGCGTACACGGAACTGAACGACCCCGACGTGCAGGCCGAGGCGCTGCGCACCCAGTTGGCCGGGCAGCAGGAGACGATGGCCGTCTTCGACGCGGACTTCGTCGAGGCCCTCAAGCACGGCATGCCGCCTGCCGGCGGCCTGGGCATCGGCATCGACCGCCTGGTGATGCTCCTGGTGAACGCCCCGAGCATCCGCGACGTGGTCCTGTTCCCGGCGCTGCGGCCCAAGGGCTCGCCGGGCGCCGCGGGGACCGTTTAGCCGCGGCCGGGACGGCCGCGCGACGAAGACGCCCGCGGGTTTACACCCGCCTGCGGGCCGTAGGCCTGGGGCGGGCGAAGGCCCGCGGCTCGAATGACGAGCGGCGGCGGCAACCGCAGGCTGCGGGGACTTTATCGTGTGGGACGGCTGGCTTGACATCCCCGGCGTGATGGCGGCGCTGGCCGGCGGCGTGCTTGTGGCCGCGGGCCTGGCGGCCCTCATCCTCGTCACTCCCATCTACAAACACATCGTCTGCCTGCGGTATCTCTTTGCGGGGTGGAAGGCCGTGGTGCCGCTGATTTCGGCGCTGCCGGCGGCGCTGGGCGTGTTCCTGCTGATTCTCGTTTTCGCCATCATGGACGGCTTCGTGCGCGAGACGCGCGAGATGACTCGCGGGACGCTGGCCGACGTCATCGTCGATGCGCACCTGGAGGGCATGCCGTACTACGACGAGTTCATCCAGCGCATCACGCGGATAGAGGGCGTCGAGGCGGCCACGCCTATCATCCAGACGTACGCCATCGTCCGCGTCAAGCCGCGCGTCGAGGCCGTCAAGCCCCTGGTGCGCCCCTGCCTCATCATCGGGGTGCGCCCGGAACAGAAGGCCGAGATGGGCCGCTTTGCCCAGTTCCTGGTGCGGCAGACCGTAGCCGGCCTGAAGGCCCAGGAGAAGACCCGCATGGACACCGCCCGGTATCTGGAGCATCTGCGGGCGGCCGGTTATCCGCCCGAGGCGTTGCTCGACGTTCCGGCGGACCTGCGGCGGGACGGCGCGGCCTCGCGGGCGGGCGCCATCGCCGGCCTGGGGATAATCGGCACGCCGCTGCCCGTGCTGGTGACCGAGAGCGCCCTGGAGGGCGCCGGGGCACGCGTCTTGCTGGGCGTCCTGACGGGCGGGGCGGTGGTGGTGCTGCTCCTGGTATGGCAGGCGAGCCGGCGCTACCACGGCCGTCGCGGATGGCGGCGGGCCGCCCTGGCCTGGCTTCTGGCCGCCGGCGCCCTGGCGACGGAGGCGGCGCTGATTCCCGTGTACCCGGTCCGGGAGGAGCGGCGGCAGGTCATCGACGTGCCGCTGCTGGATTACGGCGACGACATCCTCGTTTCGACGATCCCCGTGCGGCCGAGCGGCGCGCTGGAGAAGGAAGTCGGCGGCCTGCCGAAGGTGAGCGAGCGGCTGCTGGTGCTCGTGGACGCCTTCAGGAGCGGCTACTGGGAGGCCGACTCGACGCACCTGTACGTGGATTTCGCGACGGCCCAGCAGATGGCCGGCATGGAGGGCCGGCCCGCCGAGGGCGACCAGGCGGCCGTCCCCGCGCGGGCCAGCCAGGTGCACGTCAAGGTGCATGACCCCGCGCAGGCCGCGGCCGCCGTGGAGAAGATAAAGGAGGCCTGGCGCGAATTCCTCCACGAGCGGCCCGAGGCGGGCCTGCTGCAACTCTCGATCAACACCTGGGAGACGCAGCAGCGCATGATCCTGAAGGTCGTGGAGATCGAGCGCAACATCACGGCCCTGATGCTGGGCCTGATGTTCCTGGGCTTCGGCGTAGTTATTGCGCTGATTTCATATGTTATGGCGTACATCAAGGGCCGCGACGTGGGCATCCTGAAGGCCCTGGGCGCCCGCGACGCCGGCGTCGGGAGCCTGTTCCTGGGCTACGGCTTCATCATCGGCCTCCTGGGGACGGCCCTCGGCATGGCGGGGGCCCTGGTGATGATCCACTACCTGGACCCGATCGAAATCTGGGTGAACCGGATGCTGGACGTGGACGTGTTCCCGCGCGAGATGTACTACTTCGAGCACATTCCGCGGCACGTGTCGGCGCCGTGGTGCGTGGGCGTGGGCGTGGCCGTCCTGGCGTTCTCGACGCTGGCGAGCATGGCGGGGGGCCTGCTGGCGGCGCTCAGGCAGCCGGTGGAGAGCCTGCGCTATGAGTGAGCCCATCCTTCAGGCCCGCGGCCTCGTGAAGGACTACTGGATGGGCGCCGCGCGCCTGCGCGTGCTGCACGGCGTGGGCCTGGATGTGGGGCGCGGGGAGTTCCTGTGCATCCTGGGGCCGTCGGGCAGCGGCAAGAGCACGCTGCTGCACCTGATGGGCCTTCTGGACCGGCCGACCGAGGGCCAGGTGCTCTTTGAAGGCGAGGACGCCTTCGCCCGCCCGAAGCGCTGGCGCGACCGCCTGCGCAACGAGGCCATCGGCTTCGTCTTCCAGTTCTACCACCTGATGCCGGACCTCTCGGTGCTGGAGAACACGCTGCTGCCGGCGATGATCCGCACGCCCTTGGTGCGCTGGCCGCTGGTGCGGGGCCGCGAGCGTCGGCGGGCGGAGGAGGTCCTGGGCGACCTGGGCCTTCGCGATCGCAAAGGCCACCTGCCGACGGAACTCTCGGGCGGCGAGCGCCAGCGCGCCGCCATCGCGCGGGCCCTGGTCCACCGGCCGCGAGTCCTCTTTGCCGACGAACCCACCGGCAACCTCGACACCGCCACCGGCGGAGAGATCATGCGCGTTCTGGCGCGCCTGAACCGCAAGGGCCTCACCGTGGTGATGGTGACGCACGACGAGCGTCTCGCGCGGCAGGCCCACCGCCTGCTGCACCTGGTGGACGGCCGCCTATTGCAGCGGCCATGAAACGCCGATATACTCCCCGGTCCGCAAGCGGCTTGCATCGGGAAGGAAGATGCCATGGCTCCGAGAATCTGGCTGAACGGGAACCTGGTGGAGCGCAGCGAGGCCGTCATCCCGGTCTTCGACCACGGGCTTCTGTACGGCGACGGCGTGTTCGAGGGCATCCGCTCTTACAAGGGCAAGGTCTTCCGCCTGGAGAAGCACGTGCGGCGCCTGTTCGATTCGGCCAACGGCATCCGCCTGGCCATCCCCTGGACGGCCGAGGAGGTGACCGAGGCCATCCTGGAGACGCTCAAGGCGAACCCCCTCCCGGACGCCTACATCCGCGTCGTGGTAACGCGCGGCGAGGGCCGGCTCGGCCTGGAACCTTTCTGCTGCTGCAAGCCCAACATGTTCGTCATCGTGGACAAGATCGTCCTGTACCCGCGGGAACTCTACGAGAACGGCCTGGACATTATCACGGCGGCCACGATGCGGAACCATCCGAACGCCGTCAACCCGCGCCTGAAGAGCCTTAACTATCTGAATAACATCCTGGCGAAGATCGAGGCCATAGACGCGGGCGTGCTGGAGGCCGTGATGCTCAACCACCTCGGCTACGTGGCCGAGTGCACGGGCGACAACATCTTCATTGTGATGGGCGGGCGGCTCTTTACGCCGCCCATCGCCGCGGGCATCCTGGAAGGCATCACGCGCGACGAGATCATCGACATCGCCCGCAAGTCCAGGGTCGAGGTCCGCGAAGAGAATCTCACGCGGCAGGACCTGTACACGGCGGACGAGTGCTTCCTGACGGGCACGGCGGCCGAGGTCGTGCCGGTCGTGCGGATTGATAATCGCACCATCGGCGCCGGCAAGCCCGGCCCCCTGACCAGGCGGCTGGCCAGGGAGTTCCACCGGCGGACGCGCAGGTAGGCGCAACCTCTGCCTGTACAACGTTTTACGTGCGGGAAAACGTCCCGCGGCAGACGCACTCCGCCGCGGGGCGTTTCTTCCCGGTGATATTTCGGCTTCTTCCATTTGACTTCCGCGCCGGACGTGCTATACTAAGGTCGGTCCGGCGGGAGTCCGGACTACAATAGAGTGTGTGCACATGCCGGGGGAGGTCGGCCGAAAACGGCCGGTCTCCCCCTCTTTCTTGGGGAGGAGACCCACTATGCAGCGTCTCCCGGCGGTTTTGGCGATGCTTCTGCTGGCGGGAATGTGCCAGACGGCGGGCGCGGGGTTCATCCTGGACTCCATTGATGTCGGCCTGGGCAGCCACGGCCCGCCGCACCAGGTTCCGCCGCCGTGGGCACAGGCCCCCGACTGGGTCCGCGAGATGGTCGGCGAGGTACTGCGCCTGCACGTGGCGGAGGAGTTCGAGGGGCTGGACGCGTTCCCCGTGCAGGTTACAGGCGAGACCGACGCCGACCCCACCATGCACATCACCAAGCAGGTCGAGAACAGTTCCGGCGTAATCTGGACGGAGTACACGATTGAACTGAGCGGCACGGGCGTTACGTTCGTGGCCGGCTCGGCCGCGAGCAGCCACTTCCTGACGGCGATAGACGAAACGCCCAACTTCATCAGGTACAAGGCCCCCAGCGCCGTCTTGCCCGGCCAGACGGTTACGTTCGACTTCGACGTCAACGTTGCGACGACGGGCTACTTCGGGTTCACGCTGACGCAGACGCCGATACCGGAGCCGGCGACGCTAGCGTTCATCGGCCTTGGCGGCATAGTCGTGCTGGCGATGCGCCGCCGGCGCGTGCGGCCGTAAGCCCGGCCGGTACGCCGATACAACGGCTTCATCCGAGAAAACGCCCCGTGGCAGACGGAATCCGCCGCGGGGCGTTTCATTGCGCGGCGCAATGTTCGAGCCGCGGGTGTGAACCCGCCGGCATCTTCGCTGCGCCGCGGCCGACGCCCCCGGCGCGAACGTGCCCGCCGCTTCACAGCGGCGGCTCGATGGCCTTCGGTTCGGCGACGATCTTCTTGAAGTGCAGCAGGACGGCCCGCGATGCGGGGGCGTCGAACTTGTGGCCGCCGCCGGCCAGTTCGCCCAGGTCGGCTTCCTGGCGGGCGATGGCGTCGAAGCGCTTCACCCGCCACACGCCGGGCGGCAGGCGCACCTGGATGTCGGCCTGGGCGGCGCTCGTGCCCAGGACGTACTCCTGGCCCGGCCAGGCCATCGCGCGGCAGCCGGGGGGGGCGTCGGGGAATATGCTCTCGGCCGGGGCCACGGGCTGCATCTTCCAGAATGTGACGTTCTCCTGGATGGCCTTGCGCAGCCAGGCGAGGCAGGCGGCCGCGGTGTGCTCAGCCGGGTCGAA
>VGYT01000177.1 GCA_016872895.1 Planctomycetota bacterium | reverse complement strand
GGAGCAGTCGCGGCTGAAGGCCGAGGTCGTCGTCCCCGCAGAGGCCGCACGCAGCCAGGTGGTCATCCAGTCGGACGCCGAGAAGCAACTGAAGACCCTCGTGGCCGAGGGCGAGGCCAACGCCATCCTCCTCAAGATGAAGGCCGAGGCCGAGGGCACCCGCCTCATCCTCGACGCCAAGGCG
Source organism: Planctomycetota bacterium (assembly GCA_016872895.1). Taxonomy (GTDB): domain Bacteria; phylum Planctomycetota; class Phycisphaerae; order FEN-1346; family FEN-1346; genus VGYT01. Next base: position 9,811 of record VGYT01000177.1, on the reverse strand, counting down.
CGCGGCTACGGCGAACTCATCCAGGCCGCCGCAAAGGACCCGCAGGCCGCCACCACCCTGCTCGTGATCGAGAAACTGGCCGACGTGGCCCGCATCCAGGCCGAGGCCATAAAGAACCTGCCGCTGGAGAAGGTCATCGTGTGGGACGGCGGCGGCCAGGGCGGCGGCCTGGGCGACCTCGGCAAAAAACTCGTCGGCGTCCTTCCGCCCATGCACCAACTGGCACAGATGGTGGGCCTGGACCTGCCGGACTTCCTCGGGAAGATCAAGGGCCACCGCGCCGCCGAAGGCGGGCCGCCAGAAACGCCGTCGGCTAAAGCATGACCTCGCCGCGCGCCGAGCGGCGGCGGAGCGTCGCTGCCGGGGGCCTTGCGGGCAGGGGGGCGGAGTTCTACAATCACGTCATGGTTCCCGCGGGCCCGACAAGAGAGCCGGGCGCGCGGCCGCAGGCCCGCAGCCCGCAGGCCGCCGCACCGTCCTGCCGACCGATGTCCGGCTCCGCCCCCGGCGGCATGGAAGAGGGCATCGCCCATCCGCGGATCATTGCGCCGACGCTGCTGCTGCCGGCCGAGATCATCGTCATGGAACTGAAGCCCTCGCTCTGGTACGTGGCCTTCGTGAGCCTGCCGGTGGCGGCGGCGGGGCTGGCCCTGGCGATCCTGGCGCTGACGACGACGGACCTGCCGGAATCCCTCCGCCGCTGGGGCATCGTCATCGGCGTCTGGGCGACGGGCCTGCGCGTGGCCCTGGGGTTCCTTCAGTGGCTCGGCCGCACGTACGTCCTTACGGACCGCCGCATCATCACCCAGGTGGGCGTGGTGAACGTGAGCGTCGAGACGGCGGGCCTGGAAGACATCGAAAACACGTTCGTCGGCCAGGCGGCCGCGCAGCGCCTGCTGGGCATCGGAACGCTCTTCTTCCGCCTCGCCTCGGCCGTGCGCTGCGCCACACTCTCCTGGGACCACGTCCCCCGGCCGGCCGAGGTCCACGCCAAGGTCATCGCGCAGATCGAACGCTGGAAGCGCGCACAGTCGATGCTTAAACAAACATAAGTGACTAAGTGACCAGGTGACTGAGTGACTGCCGGCGGGGGTCGCCATGAAGCGCATGGGCGTCGGCATTCTGGCTGCCGCAATCGCCTGCACGTGCCTCGCGGCGGGCGCCCAGGCTGCGCAGCCCAGGTACCGCGTGGCCTGGGCCACATTCCTGGGCGGGCGCGAGTGGGACCAGGCCCGCGAGGTCATCGTCTATCCCGACGGCTCGACGCTGGTGGGCGGGCAGACGATGTCTTCCGATTTCCCCGCGACGGCCGGCGCCGTCCAGCCCCGGTACGCGGGAGACGACCCCGCCCTCGGCCACGGCGGCGTCATCGGCGGCGACTGCTTCCTGGCGCGGCTCGCGGCGGACGGGTCGAAAATCCTCGCCGCCACTTTCTTCGGCGGCTCGAAGCAGGAACGCAACGTTTACGGCATGGCCCTTGACCGCCGGGGCGACATCGTAATCTGCTCGGCCACGCGGTCGCCCGACGTGCCCACGACGGCCGGGTGCTTCCAGCCGAAGTACGGCGGCCCGCCCTCCGACTGGATGGTCGCCAAGATATCGGCCGACCTTGCCAAGTGCCTGTGGTGCACGTACGTGGGCGGGTCGGGCGACGATTTCCCCCGCGGCGGCCTGGCGCTGGACGCCGAAGACAACGTTCTGGTGATAGGCGAGAGCCACTCGCCGGACTTCCCCACGACGCCGGGCGCCTTCCAGCGCAGCCTGAAGGGGCCGCAGGACGCGGCAATAGTGAAACTCCGGGCCGACGGCTCGGGCCTGGCGTGGGCCACCCGCCTGGGCGGCTCGGCAACCGAGGGGTCGATAGGCGTGTGCGTCGACAAATCAGGATACGTCTATGCCACCGGCCACACGCGGTCGGCCGACTTCCCCGTGACGGCCGGCGCGGCCCAGGCGCGGCTCGCCGGCGAGTCCGACTGCTGGCTGGCGAAGTTCCCGCCCGACGCGTCCCGCCTGCTGTACGCCACGTTCCTGGGCGGGTCGCAGAACGAGTTCGGCGAACACCGCGCGCACTTGTGCGCCGACGGCGCGCTGGTGCTGACGGGCTTCGCCGGGTCGCACGACTTTCCGACCACGCCGGGGGCGGTGCGGGCCGCCGCCGTGGGCAAGAGCGCGGGGTTCCTGGCGAAACTGGCCCCCGACGGCCGGCAATTCGTTTTTTCGGCCCTGGTGGGCGGCTCGGGCGGCGGGTTCTGGCTCATGCCCACGCCAGATAAAGATGGCAATATCTTTATTGTCGGCGAGACATCAAGCCCCGACCTGCCCGTTACGCCCGACGCCCTCCAGCCCCGCTTCGGCAGCGGGCCGGGCGACGGGGCCGTGGCCGTCATCAGCCCCGACGGCTCCAGGGTCCTCTATTGCTCGTACCTGGGCGGCGGCGGCGAGGACATGATACGCGCGGTCGCCCTCGGCCCGGCCGGCGAGGTGTACCTGGTGGGCCACACGGCGTCGCCGGAGTTCCCCGCCACGCCCGGCGCCGCCCAGCCGAAACTCGCCGGCGGCAAGGCCGACGCGTTCGTCCTGAAACTCGTCCCGGCAAGGTAGGCCGGGACAACGCCCCGGCTTCACGCGACCGATGGCGGACGGCGCCGGCGAGCCACCCGGCCTGCGAACTGCGGGCCTTACGGCTTCGCCGCGACGGCCCACAGGTAATTCGTCGACGCCACGTACAGCACGCCGTCGGCCGCCACCGGAGACGCCCACGCCGGCGCACCCAGGATGATCTTGCCGATGACCTTCTGCTCCTTGCCTGCGGCCAGCACCCAGAGACCCTTGTCGGTGGGCATATAGACCTTGCCGTCGGCCGCCAGGGTGGACCCCCAGGCCTTGGCCCCGGTCTCGTGGACCCAGTGGCACTGCCCCGTGTCGGCGTCGAGGCAGTGCAAGCGCCCGCCCACGTCGGCCACGTAGAGGAGGCCGCCGGCGATTGAAACGGTGGAGAGCGTGCGGTCGAGGCCCTGGTAGCACCAGACCCTGCCCGTCTCGGTGATGTCGCCGGTCTTGGCGGCGTCGATGCACCAGAGCGCCCCGCGTCCGCGGCCGTGCTCGGGGTCGCGCCCGATTGCGACGTACACGCGGCCGTTATGGAAGACGGGCGTGGCGATGATTTCGCTCATACCGACGAACGAGCCGTCGCCCTTCTTGTTGATGCCGTCGGACCGCCGCCTGTCGCCCAGGCAATAGTGGGTAATCATGGGCATGTCGCCGAAGACCTGGTACTCCTTGGGGTTGCAGTCAACTGACCATGCCAACTTCAGGGTGGCGGGCTTGTCGTCGGGCGGGCTTCGCCCGGGCGAAGCCGGCGCCTCCGCCGCGGGGGCCTCGAAGGCGTAGCAGCGGCCGTCGCCGCCCCCGAAGAAAATCAGCGTCCGGCCGCCCACCTTGCCGAGCGCAAGCGACGACCATTGCCCGTGGAACATCCGCTCGGGGAACCGCACGCCGTCCATGGCCACCAGGCGGCCGGTCTTCTTGTCGAGCACAATGACGTTCGGGGCGTCCGGGGCGGGCACCGCGCGGAACTCATCGTGCACCTTGGACTCGGCCTGCCTGTCCACCCCGTTGGCGGTGCAGACGTACAGGAACCGCTCGTCGAAGACCGGCGAGCAGTCGCACGCATCCGACGGACGGACGCCCATGTCCCAGATGTCGAACGTCCAGATAACCTCGGCTTCGCCGGGGCCCTGCGGCCAGCGCACCTTGGCTGGCGGGGCGGAGGCCGGCTTGCCTTCAGTCGCGGGTGCCGGCGGCGCCTGGGCGGGCGGGGCAGTCGCAGCCGGCCCGGCGTACGTCTCTCCCGGTGGAGCGAAACTCACCAGGAAGTGTGGCACGGCCGGCTTGTCCGGCCGTGGCAGAGCGTCGCCGATGTTTCCCACGACCTGCCCGCCGGCCGGCGGGGCCGGACAAGCCGGCCGCGCCACATCCACGCTTTCGCAACGGCGCGAAAGCATGGCACCCGCGCCTGCGGCCGCAGCGGGGCTCGTCTTCGGCCGGCCGCGCGTGCTCAGGCAAAGGACCTCCAGGCGGTGCGTAACGAAGTACACGCGGTCGCCATCGACGGCCGGCGACGAGCACACGCCCAGTTGCCGCGGAAAGCGGCTGAACTCGAACCTTCGGCCGTCGATGGTGGTCGGGACGTCCCTGGTGGGGGCCGTCCATTCCCACAGCGGCTTGCCGGTGCGCTCGTCCAGGCACAGGAGGGCCCCGTGGCCGTCGCGGAGCGTGCCGATGAACACCCTGCCGCCCGCCACGGCGGGGGTGGAGCACGTCATGCCGCCGGTCCGGACGGCCCAGCGGACGTTCCTGGTGGTCTCCATCAGGATGCCGGCGCCCTGGGGGTCCTTCTCGCCGGGGACGAACGAATCGGGCAGCCCCTTCTCTGCGGAGACCATGTTCTTGCCCGGCTGCCCGCCCCACTGCGGCCAGTCGGCGGCCGGGGCCGCAGGCCCGCCGAACGCCAGCCCGGCGACGGCGGCCAGCCATATGGTGAACCTCGCAGTCATGGGCGGCCCCCTCTTCGACCGGAGCAATTCGCACCTGCCGTTACCGGATTATCTTTCGCACCAGGATAACCGTGAAGGCAGAGATGATGGTCAGGCCCGACAGGGCCTCGACGGACGCAAACAGGCGCGCCCAGCCTACCGGGTGCCAGTCGCCGTAGCCGACGGTCGTAAAGGTCATGGCCGAGTAGTACAGCGCGGCGGCCACACGCACGTGGGCCGGCTGGATATCGGCCAGGCTGCAAGCACCTTCGCCGGCGCGCTCCAAAACGCCCGCTGCGCCTTCGCCGGTCAAGACCACCTGCGAATCGGCCCGGATGTCGCCCGGCAGCCCGACGGCGTAAACAAGTCCGAAGCCCAGGATGACCACCAGCGCCAGTTCCAGCGGATACTTCAGCCATATGCCGTTGCCCAGGCAAATCTTGAATAGGAACCCCATGAGCCAGCCCCAGCGGTCGCCGCGCAGCCACTCCACCTGCCGCCAGAGGTCCAGGTAGCGCGAGTGGCACCAGTCTGCGGCCCGCCACGAGCCGGGGCCGGTGCCGGCCGTGAAGTTGCCCGCCAGCATGCTGTACTGGTCGGCGGCGTAGGCGAGGGCTTCCTGGCGGGCGCGTGCATCGAGGGCGGGGCGCTCCGGGTCGGTCAGGAGTTCGCCGCCCTCGCCCAGGATGCGGCCGCGAATCTGCTCAAGGCGCACGCGCAGGTCGCCCATGAGCGCCGTGCGTCCGCTGACGCGCAGCCCCGAGAAATCCACCCACCACGCCCCCTGGAGGAACGCGCGCGCCAGGTCCAGCGCTTCCCGCAGGCGCGTGCCCTGAAGCGAAAGCGGTCCGTTGAATGCCGCCTCGTCGAAGCGCGCGAGGCACTCGAAGGCCGTCTCGTGGAAGTGCACTCCGCGCAGGAAAGCGACGGCCTGGAAGTTCGCCCGCTCTTCGACCGCGGTGCCCGTGAAGTGCGCTTCGCGGGCGAAGATGCTGCCCAGAAGGTCCAGGCCGCGGGAGAACCGCGCGAAACTGAACCGCGCCGGTTCCACAAACACGCACGTCAGCACGCGGACGTGTGCCCCGATGGTCAGGCCCTCGACGTTCGCGCCCTTCACCAGACACCGCATGAGGACCAGGGGCGGCCAGGCCCGCCGGTCGGGTCCGGCTTCGGCCAGGCATCGCTTCTGGAAGGCCGCCAGCAGGCTGCCCATGTCCATCACGGTCTTGTTTGAAATGCTCTGCCAGGCGGCGGCGCCGGGGCCGAACAGGAGGGCCAGGTCGTCGCCCGGCGGCGGGCCGAAGCGCGTGCCGTCGGGGTAGCGGAGGTCGTCCATCCCGTCGCCGGGCCAGCGGACGGGCGGGAAGTCGCCGCTCGGGATCGCGGCGGCGTAGGCGCGCAGGTCCTCGTCGCTCATCCGCGACACGTCGCGGTCGAACGGAACGACCGGGCAGAAAACTTCAGGTCTTGGGCGCATCGGTTCCTTGCTCCGGCCCGGGCGGCGCGGCTCGATGCCTTCGCTGCCAGATTTCCTCGGCTTCCGGGGCGCGGATGTAAATGGGATCCAGGCGCATCGGGTCGGCCGCCCGGCCGCGGGCGAAGAGTTCGGCCCCAAGCAGGCCGACGATGCGCGGCCGGACGTCCCAGATGTCCTCGCTCGCCGCTTGAAATCGGCCGAGTGCGGCCCGGCCCTTGACGATTCCGCGGCCGAGGATGAAGGCGGGCGCCTGAAGGCGGCGGGCAAGGTCCTCCGGCTCGATGAGCGCCCGGCCGAACGTCTCGTCGAACTCGTCGAGCAAGGCGCGTAGCGGCGCTGCCTGCGGCCTTACGTCCGGGGCTCGAACATCGCCTTCGTCGCGGCGTTCGAAGACGCTCGCAAACAGGCCGCCGCGCTTGGCGTCGATGACGGCAACCACCCGCCGCCGGTCGGCCGGAGCGTTGTGCGCCAGCGCCCGCAAACTCGGCACGGCCACGACCTTCGCACCCGTGTCGAACGCCGTCACCTTCGCAAACGTGACGGCGATGCGGATGCCCGTGAACGAGCCGGGGCCGATGCTGACGGCCACGAGGTCGATGCGGCGGCGGTCCCAGCCGGCCCGCTCGCAGGCTTCCTTGACGGCCGGGACAAGGTCGCGCCCGTGCCGCAGGCCCTCGGCCAGGAGGACCTCTTCCAGGAGCACCGCCGGCGGCGCGGGCGCGGGGGCGGGCTGCGGCAGTTCCAGAAGCGCGATGCCGCCGCGCAAGCCGCTCGTCTCGATCGCCAGGATGCGCATGGGCCGCCCTTGCCCCTTGCGGCGGATTGTACAGGGGTCGCGCGGCACGTTCAACGGCCAAGCGACGCACGCGGCCGTACCGGCCGCGGCTAAACGTTTGACTTCGGCGGCGCGACGGGTAAACTGGTGGCCCGCGTGTTGCGAGGGAGGGCGGACCTGTGATTGACAAGAGGCTTCTGGACATCCTGGTGTGCCCCGCCTGCCGGACGCCCGTCCGGCTGGAGGGCGAGCGGCTTATCTGCCAGAACCCGGAGTGCGGGCTGCGGTACCCCGTCCGCGACGACATCCCGGTCATGCTCATCCAGGAGGCGGAGAAGCCCCCGGGGAAGGCCGAGGGCCGCGGGGCGGGGGGCGAGGCAAGGTAGAGATATGTTCGCCATTATCTCCGACATCCACGGCAACCTTGAGGCCCTGGAGGCGGTCCGCGCCGACATCGCCGAGAAGAAGGTCGAGGCCGTCTTCTGCCTGGGCGACGTCGTCGGCTACGGGCCGGACCCGAAGGCGTGCCTCGACCGCGCGGTCGAGTTCGACTTCACGATCATGGGCAACCACGACCACGCTGTGTTCATGGAGCCGACGGGCTTCAACACGTCGGCCGAGCAGGCCGTCTTCTGGACGCGCAAGGTGCTGGACGGCGAGCCGGAGGAGAAGTTGCGCCGGTCGCGCCTGGAGTTCCTCGCCGGGATGGACGAGTTCCGCGACCGCGACAGCATCCTGTTCGTCCACGGCTCGCCGCGCCGGCCGATGCACGAGTACCTCTTTCCCGACGAGGGCGAGGCCAACCTGACGCGCCTGGCCGAATCGTTCGACCTGGTGAAGCACGTCTGTCTCGTCGGGCACACGCACCTGCCGGGGGTCTTTACAGAGACGATGGAGTTCTTCACGCCCGCGCAGGTGGGGCACAAGTACGCGGTGGCCGACCGCAAGGTCATCATAAACGTCGGCAGCGTGGGCCAGCCGCGGGACCTCGACCCGCGGGCCTGCTACGTCACGGTCGACGGCCGCGACATCCGCTGGCATCGCGTCGAGTACAACTACAAGACGACCATGGAGAAAATCCTGGCCACCAGGGAGTTGGACGAGTTCCTGGCCGCACGCCTGGCGGAAGGCAGATGAGGCGAAATCACGAATAGTGAATCGTGAAACGATAATCCGCTGGGTTCTTGCGGCGGCTATCTGCATCGCTCTGATGCTGGTGTTCCGTTACGTGGAGCCGCACATCCCGTTTCTGCCGCGCCCTGCCCCGCAGCCCCCGCGCCAGAAGCCATCCGGCCAACCATCGCCGCAGCCGGGCGAGAAGCAGCCGGGCGAGAAGCCGCCTGGCGAGAAGCCGCCCGCTCCGCCGGCCGTCAAGGCGCCCGCGCTGGTGGCGGCGGGGGCGGCGGAGGCGGCGCCGGCGGCGGTCCTTGGTTCGAGCCTCGCCGAATCGGACTTCGACGTCGAGGCCGAAGTGGCGGCCGTGGGCGGTGCGGTGCGGCGGCTGGCCCTCGCTCGCCGCCATTACTTCAAGACCATCCAGGACCAGTACTTGCCCGCCGACGAGCGGGCCCCCATGGAACTGGTGGAGCCCGACGCGCCATTCCCGGCGTTTCTCATTCCGGAACTGCGGGTGCGCCTGAAGGACGCCGACGAGTGGGCCAAGGTGGACCTCGGGGCGCCTGTCTGGAGGGTCGTCGAGGCAAGCCCCACGCAGGCCGTGCTGGCCCTCGACGTGCAGGACGGCGAGGGCAAGACCGTTCTGGCCGTCCGCCGCACGTACAAGGTCCTGCCGCGAAGCGCGCCCGACGACGCCGGCGCCGCCGCGCCGCCGCAGTACGAGTTGCGGATGAAGTTGGAGTTCGCGGCGGCCGACGAGCGGGCCGAGAAGATCGCCTACGTCCTCCAGGGACCGGCGGCGCTTCCGGCCGAGGCGGCCAGCCGCCAGCCGCCCGCGGCCATCGCCGGCACGTGGGGGCCGCGCGGCGTGCAGGTTGCTCATGCCCCTGGGGCGGAAAAGGCGAAGGGAGAGGCCCTTCCGGCAACGTCCAACCTGGCCGGCGCCGAAGTTGTCTGGGCCGGCGGAATGGACAAGTACTTCGCCGTGGTCCTCATCCCGCAGAAGCCTTCGCGCGAGGGCACCTTTGCCGCCGCGACCGAGACATCGTGGTACCGCGCGGCCCACGAGCGGTTCGACATGGCGCTGGCCACGGTGCGCCTGGTCTCAAAGGAGGCCGCGCTTGCGCCCGGCAAACCCGTGGAGCACGAGTTCCTCATCTACGCCGGGCCGAAGGACGCGGACCTGCTTGAGACCTATTACGGCAACGTCGGTCTGGAGAAACTCATCGTCTGGGCATCGCCGTGCTGCTTCGTCGACCTGCCGGGCCTCGGCTACCTCAGCCGCCTGCTGGCCGCACTGCTGGACGCCTTCTACGCCGTAAGCCGCAATTACGGCGTGGCCATCATCCTGCTGGTGCTCGTGCTGCGGGTGGCGCTGCATCCGGTGACGCGGTGGAGCACGCGGTCGATGATGGAGATGCAGAAGTTGCAGCCGGAGATGGAGCGCATCCGCAAGGAGTTCGCCAACGACAAGGAGCGCATGCAGCAGGAGATGGCGAAGATAGGGGGCCTTAAGTCCCTCAGCGGATGCCTGCCGATGTTCATCCAGATGCCCATCTGGATTGCGCTTTACGGGGCGCTGGGGGCGGCGATCCACCTGCGGCACGCGCCGCTCCTGCCGGCCTCGTGGCTGCCGCAGGGGTCGATGTTCCTCCAGGACCTCTCGGCCCCGGATGCGCTGGTGCACTGGAACACGCCGGTGTATCTGCCGGGCCTGGACGCTCCGCTGCTGGGCTGGGTCCTGGGCGCCATCCAGGGGATGCTGGCGGGTTCAAGCCACACGGGGCTGACCGCTTTCAACCTCCTGCCGGTGCTGGTGGGCATCTCGTTCTACCTTCAGCAGAAGATCACGCCGCAGCCCGCGGCCACGACGCCGCAGATGGAACAGCAGCGCAAGATGATGAGCGT
>VGYT01000176.1 GCA_016872895.1 Planctomycetota bacterium | reverse complement strand
GCGGACGTTGAGCGGCGCGGCTACAGAGGCGATACCCGCGAAAGCCGCAGTCCTTTCCAGGAACTCGCGACGCGTGAGTTGTTCGTTGGGTGTTTTCATAGTTTCTTTGTCTCCGTCAGGTCGGCTATGTACCAGATGGAGTGAGAGTTTCTGTGGCGTTCGGGGTGTGCGGCAAGGGGCGAGGCGCAGCCGAGCCCCCAGCCGCACACCCCTGCCCGGCGACCGCCGCCGGCCACGACGCCGAAATCGCCGCCGGCGCCATCCAGTCTAGCACGCTGTGCGGCAGATGGTGATTATAATCCAATCGCCACCGATCGGACACATATTTCGCTTCCTCAAGGCTCAAGGACAATTCCATATTCAGCATCTCGTCACGCAACTTCCCATTGAACGACTCGACGCAGGCGTTCTGCCACGGGCTGTCCGGCTAGATGAACAGCGGCCCAACGGCCGACGCCTCCAGCCCGTGGCCGATAGCCACGTCCGCCTCACGCAACTTCGCCACAATCTGCTGCCCGCTGTGCTTTTTCATCCGAGAGCTCCTTTCCGACCCCTTCAAGCGCTTACAGGTCGTCAAGAACTGTCATTCATCCTGGGCATGGTTCAAACAAGCCCCACGCACCGCGTGGGGATGGATGGTGCGGGCCGATCATCCCCCGGCGGTGCCGGGGGCTTTGAACCATGCCTCATCCTGGCACAGTTTTTGGGGGGAAGGTCATCCCAAAGCGATGCCCCGGGCTGTTACGTCCCAGCCCTCGGGGCTGAACGGATAGAGAAGCCGGCAGGCGGCCTGCGGCAGGTCAGCGTTTCTTGTACGAGACGGACATGCCGTCGTTTTTTTCCATCGACGCCCGGATTATGACGGTGTCGTAATCGGGGCTGTTCTGGAGGTAGTCGAGGAAGTCCTGGACGGCCTTGGCGCTGCGGATGACGTTGTCGGCCACGACGACGGAGCCGGGCTTGAGTTTCTTTTCGACGAGTTTGAGATATTTCAGATAGTCGCTCTTTACGGCGTCGAGGAACACAAAGTCGTACTCGCCCTCCATGCCGCCGAGGACCTTCAGTGCGTCGCCCTCGACCACGGTGACGGTCTTTTCGAGGCCGACGGCGGCGAGGTTCTCGCGTGCGGCCTTGACCATGTCGGGGTCGATCTCGACGGTCCAGAGGCGTCCGCCGTTTCGTTCGAAGGCGATGCCCATGTTGATTGCGCCGAATGCGCGGGCCGCCCCGACCTCTATGCCGCGCTTCGCCCCGGAGGCCTCGACCATGATGCGCAGGAACATGGCGTCGCCGGCGGTGGTGTCGAGGGAGATGTGCTTGAAGTCCTTGATGAACTGGTTGCGGAAGGCCTCGCTGGTGATGTCGGGCCTGGCCTCTTCGCTCCTTGCGGCCAGGGCCGCCCCGATGCCGGCGGCCGCGAGGGCCGCAATCACGATGCCGCAGCGTTCCATCGTCAGGTCTCCTTTTGCGGTTCACCCCCGCGGCGGCATGCAGGCCGGGATGCAGTCCCGGCATCTCGCACCGCCGCGGCAACGGCGCCGGGATTTCACCCCGGCCCACACACTCTTGAACCGCGTGCGCGGCCGGTGGGTTACGGTGCGAGGCGGCGTATCAGAGCCGCGACCGTAAGGGAGCGGTGTAGTTGCGCTCGCAGCCCGACGGCGCCGCTCCCTTACGGAGAGCGGCCCGGATGTGCATCGGCGTGAAAGAAGGGAAACGGCGCTTGCATTGCGGGGGGATCAGGCTATAATAGGAGTGTTTCGCACTCTTTTTGGAGCGTCGCCTTGGGGGCCGTGCGCCAGAAACCCGGCGTGCTGGTCATCGGGCTGGACGGCCTGCCGTTCACCCTGGCCCGGCAACTGATCGCCGGGGGCTACGCGCCGGCCCTGGCGCGCCTGGCCGCGGAAGGGCGGTTGCAGCAGATGGACTCGGTGGTGCCGACCGTAAGCGCGGTGGCGTGGACGAGTTTCCTGACGGGCGTTCAGCCCGGCAAGCACGGGCTGTACGGCTTCGTTTTCCGCAATCCCGCGGGGTACGACATCGAGGTCTGCTCGACGCGGGTCATCCGGCGCAAGTTGCTGCCGGAACTGGTGTCGGATGCCGGCCGCACGGCCTTCTCGATGAACGTGCCCGTGACCAGCCCGCCGCGGCCGGTCAACGGAATCATGATAGGGTGCTTCCTGAGTCCGGACCTTGAGAAGGCGGCCTGGCCGGCCGAGGAGGCGGCGTACCTGAGGAGCGTGGGCTACCGCATCGACACAGATGCGGCGCTGGCCCGGCGCTCGACCGCCGGCATGCTGGAGGACGTGCGCCGGACAACCGAGCGGCGCGTGACGGCCGCCCTGCACTACCTGGCCGCGCGGCCGTGGGACTATTTTCATGTCCATATCATGGAGACGGACCGGCTGAACCATTTTCTGCTTGGCCGGGCGCTGGCGGGCGGCGGGTTCGCCGCGGACTTCTTCGACTGCTGCCGGTACATCGACGGGCAGGTGGCCCGCCTGCTGGACGCCGTGGCCGAAGATACGCCGCTTCTGGTCGTGTCGGACCACGGCTTCGAGCCGATCAGGCAGGAGGCGCAACTGGGCCGCTGGCTGGTGGAGCGCGGGTGGACCGTCCTGGGGGGCGGCCCGGTGCGAAGTCCGCTGGACTTCGACCCGTCGCGGACGCGGGCGTACGCGCTCATCCCCGGGCGGATTTACGTGAACCTGCGGGGGCGGGAGCCGGGGGGCATCGTGGCGCCGGAGGAGTACGAGGCCGTGCGCGAGGCCGTGACGCGCGACCTGCTGGACCTGCGCGACGCGGCGGCCGGCGCCCCGGTCATCCGCCGGGTGCTCCGCCGCGAGGAGTTTTTGTGGCCCGCGGGGCGCCTGGGCCCGTGCCCCGACATGCCCCTGCGGGACCGCCTCTTCGGCGATCCCGTGTACGCCCTGGCCCCCGACCTGGTGGCCGAGCCATGCCCCGGGTACGACCTGAAGATGGGCCTGGCGAAGCAGGCGCTGTTCGAGAAAACTGAACTGGAGGGCATGCACACCAGGGACGACGCGATGCTGCTTGTGCGCGGCATGGCGGCCCCGGCGGGGCGGGCGTCGATACTGGACTGCGCGCCGATGATACTGGGGCGGCTGGGCATCGCGGCGGCGGACATGGACGGCGGCGCGGAGGGCGCCGCATGAGCGACTGCGGCGGCATCCGGGGCCGGCGCGGGACAGATACGGAGATATTGCAATGGACCGGTTGGACGAACTCGAAAGCAAAAGCATCTACATCATCCGCGAGGCGTACGCGCAGTGCCGCAAACTGGCCCTGTTGTGGTCCATCGGCAAGGACTCCTCCACGCTGCTGTGGCTTGCGCGGAAGGCGTTCTTGGGGCAACTGCCGTTCCCGGTGCTGCACATCGACACGGGCCGGAAGTTCCGGGCGATGATCGAGTTCCGCGACGCGCGGGCGCGCGAGTTCGGCCTGCGGCTGATCGTGGCGCGCAACGACGAGGCCCTTGCGGGGGCCGAGCCGGGCAAGCCGCTGGCCGGTGGGGGCAAACTGGACTGCTGCACGGCCCTGAAGACGCAGGCCCTCCAGCAGGCGATCGCCAGGCACGGCCTGAAGGCGCTCCTGCTGGGCATCCGGCGCGACGAGCACGGAATCCGGGCCAAGGAACGCTACTTCTCGCCGCGCGACGAGAACTTCCAGTGGAACTACAAGAACCAGCCCCCCGAACTGTGGGACCAGTACCGCAGCCGCAGCGAGGAAGGCTCGCACATGCGCATCCACCCGCTGCTGCACTGGAGCGAACTGGATATATGGCGATACGTCCGGCGAGAGAACATCCCGACGGTGCCCCTCTACTTCGCCAGGAACGGCAAGCGGTACCGTTCCATCGGGTGCGAGTGCTGCTGCGCGCCCATCGACTCCGCCGCCGACACGCTCGACGCCGTCATACGGGAACTTGAGACCACCACGACCAGCGAGCGGGCCGGCCGCGCGCAGGACAAGGAAAACGCATACACCATGCAGAAACTGCGGGCCCTGGGGTACATGTAGGCCAGACAGGCGCGGCGCGCGGACGGAGAAAGGTGTGGACATGGCATCTGCCCTTCCGTTTGTGATCGTGGGCCACGTGGACCACGGCAAGAGCACGCTCATCGGCCGGCTGCTTTACGACACGAAGTCTCTGTCGAAAGACAAGATGGCCGAGGTGGAGGCGATGAGCGCCGACCTGGGCCGCGACACGGAACTGGCCTTCGTCCTGGACAGCCTTGAGGAGGAGCGCAGCCAGAACATCACCATCGAGACGACGCAGGTGTTCTTCAAGAGCGGCGGCCGCCAGTACGTCATCATCGACGCCCCCGGCCACGTGGAGTTCATCAAGAACATGATAACCGGGGCAAGCCAGGCGGAGGCCGCCGTGGTGATCGTGGCGGCCGAGGAAGGCATCGAGGAGCAGACCCGGCGCCACAGTTACGTGCTGGGCCTGCTGGACATCCGCCAGATAGCCGTCGTCATAAACAAGATGGACAAGGCGGGCTACGGCGAGGCGCGGTTCCGGGAACTGGCCGCCGGCATGGAGGAGTTCCTGGCGTCGATCGGGCGGAAGGCCGACGCAGTCATCCCGATCTCGGCCCGCGAGGGCGACAACGTGGCCCGTCCGAGCGACAGGATGCCCTGGTACGCCGGCCCCACGCTGCTGGAGCAACTCGCCCGCTTCCGCACCGCCGAGCGCGATCGCGGCGCCGGCCTGCGATTCCCGGTGCAGGACGTGTACAAGGTGGGCGAGAAGCGCGTCCTGGCGGGCCGGGTGGAGCGCGGCACGGTGCACGTGGGGCAGGACCTGGTGTTCATGCCGGGGCGGGGCCGCGCCAAAGTGAAGAGCATCGAGATATTTCTCCAGGACGCTCCGCAGAAGGCGGAGGAGGGCCGGTCCGTCGGCCTGACGCTCGATAAGCCGCTCTTCGTGGAGCGCGGGCACGTGGCCTTCGCCGCGGGCGAGGAGCACGCCCCCGCCGGCGAAGTCCGGGCCAGGATCTTCTGGATGAGCCGCGAGCCGTTCCGCCCCGGCGAGCCGCTCATGCTGCGTTGCGCCACGCAGAGCGCCGCGGTGAAGGCCGTCCGCATCGACCGGCGCATCCACTCGGCTACGCTCGAAGTGCTCCAGGAAAACGCCCGGTCGCTGGGCGAGAACGAGGTGGGCGAGGTCGTCATCACGACGCAATCGCCCGTGGTCGTCGAGCCGCTGGGGGCGGGCGGCGAACTCGGCCGCTTCGTCCTGACACGCCGCGACGACGTGGTCGCGGGCGGCATCGTATGGTGGGCCACCAAGGACTCGAACCTTGGACCCGCTGATTAAGAGTCAGCTGCTCTACCAACTGAGCTAGTGGCCCCGGAAGATATGCATTCTACCGCGCCTGCGGGCCGTGTCAATTGCGCAGGGGCCGAAAACGGCAACCTCTGACAGATGAGCGCTTACCGAAAACGGCCGCTGAGGGCGAAGCCGCGTTCCTACCGCCCCTCCAGCCGCCGGATGGAGGAATCGAGGGCGAAGGCCGTCTGATAGTGGCCGGTGAACTTCTTGAGGTTCTCTTCGAGCGCGGCGGCCGCTTCCTTCATCGCGGGCAGGACGGGGCGCGCGGCCTCGCCCAGAAGTTCGAGCGTGCGGGCCGCGTGGGCGGCCGCATCCGGACGCGGGCCGCGAAGTTCCTTGACAAGGACGTCCAGCGCCGGCTGCACTCCGCCCTGGGCCGCCAGGGCCCCCGCCGCCTCGACGCTGACGGTGGCCGACGGGTCGGCGAGCGCCGCACGCAGCGCCTCGCGCGCCGGGGCGGCATCGCGGCCGAGCGCCTTAAGGCCCACCGCCGCCCAGTACCGCACCGCGCTGTCGCCGTCTTTGAGCAACTCGACCTGGCGCGACAGGGCCTCGGGGCGGCCCACGAGGTCGGCGGCCGCAAGGATGCGCGCAAGCGGATACTTCTCATCCCGCTGCGCCATCTCAAGCGGCGTGGCGCCCGCGGAGCGCTCTACCATCTCCTGCTCCGCAAGGAACCCCGTGTCGCGGGTCTCCAGGACCCAGCGGCGGTGCTCGCTGCGCATGCGCTGGAGCACCTGTGCATGCTCGGGGGAGGCGGCCAGGTTCCGCACCTGGTGCGGGTCGGCCTGCGTGTCGTAGAGTTCCTCGAGGGGGCGGGCGGGGCCGGCGTAGGCCAACTGGTCGGCGGCGAGTTTGCCTTCGGCCGCCAGGCGGGTGATTTCGCGGCGCACCTCGGCCTGGTCGGAATACCACTCCGGCTGGTTGTGCGACAGGTGGGGCATGTAATTACGTATGTATAGATAGCGGGCATCGCGGACCGAGCGGGCGCAGTCGTACGCCTCGTCCACGCGGTCGCGCGCGCCATAGACGTACCCGTTCGGCTCGCCGGCCGCCGGGCCGAGAAACGCGCGGCCCTGCATGCAGTCCGGCACGGGCAGGCCCACGAGGCTGAGGACCGTGGGCGCGAAGTCCAGGAAACTCACCAGGCGGTCGACCGTTTCGCCCGGCGCCGCGGGCGCCAGGCGGCGGTGCTTCCCCGGGAATCGCACGAGCATCGCCACGCGCAGGCCCGAATCGTGGATGAGGCGCTTGTGCCGCGGCTGCCCTGCGCCGCCGTCGGAGTAGAAGAAGACGATCGTGTCCTCCGCCAGGCCGTCGTCCTCCAACTCCTTGAGGAGGCGCCCCACGTGCTCGCGGTCCATCAGCGTGATGCAGTCGTACATGCGTGCCCATGCGCGGCGGGTGATGGGCGTGTCGGGGTAGTACGGCGGCAGGGGCGCCCCGGCCGGGTCGTGCCGCTCGGCCGGGGCCAACTTCGCCTGGACGTTCTTCAGGAAAGTCTCATACGGGAGGCAGCCGATTTGCGACTGGTGCGTCTGCATGCTGTTGAAGACGGCGAAGAAGGGCTGTCCCGGCCGCCGGCCCCGCCAGTGCGCCGTGGCGCTACAGTCGTCCCACGAGTCCTTTACGATGGCCGGTTCGCGGCTGGTGTTGTAGTCGGTCTTGACGTTGTTGGTGCAGTAGTAGCCGGCGGCCCGCAGGTAGGAGGGAAAGCCGCGGATGTACCCCGGAATCGGGAACTGCGACCGCAGGTGCTGCGTGCCCAGCGAGGTCGCGTACATACCCGTTATCAGGCACGAGCGGGCCGGCGAACAGACCGGGGCCGTGGCGAACGCGGCCGTGTATCGTACGCCCTCGCGGGCCAGGCGGTCGATGTTCGGCGTGACGGCGTAGGCGTCGCCGTAGCAGCCGAGGAAGGGGCTCATGTCTTCGCAGGTGATCCAGAGAATGTTGGGCCGGGCGGGCGGCTCTTCGGCCGCTGCTGCGGCGGCGGGGTCGGCCGATTCCGCGAGGATTCCCGCCCCGGCCGCGCCCGCGGCCGCGCCCCTGAGAAACGTTCGGCGGCTCATCATGGTATTGCCCTCCCGTGAAAAACGTGCGCCGGGTCGGAGTATACGGCGCCGGCTGCTGCGCGGCCAGCGATGTTCTTGACGACGTTGTTCGCCGCTTTGCGCGGCGGGCCAGGAGACCCGCCGCGCAGGCTCCCCGGCTGGCGCCTCAGTCGAAGTGCTCGTCGGCGGGGTCGAACGCCGGGATGCACGTGTTGAGCACTCGCAGGCGGCCCACGGCGCGGTGGCGGCAGCCGGGCCGGATGAGAACCGCCGTCATCGGCCGCACGGGCGCCAGGCGGCCGTCGAGTTCCACCTGGCCCGTGCCTTCCAGGATGACGTAGATTTCGGTAAGGCGCTTGTGATAGTGGGCCCGGGCGTCGGCCGAGATTTCGACCACGTGGACCGAGGCGGTGCCGCCGGCCTCGGCGAACGCCCGCCGCGACGTGCCGCATGGGCACGGCACCGACGCAATGTCGTCCAGTTGAGCGACCTGATAGTTGGGCATGATGCCCTCCTTGACGGCGCCGCTTCCTCACGGTCGCGGCTCTGATACGGCACCGCTTCCTCACGGTCGCGGCTCTGCATCGCCGCGCGAGCGGAATGCCCGACTCGGCGAGCGCGGCGTCCAACCATGCGTTCACGCCGGGAATAGAAGTTCCAGGAGCGGGCCGTGCTGGGCGAAGTCGGCGACGATGGCGTCCGCGCCGGCCCGCAGGAGCCGCTCGCGTTTCCAGGGATGGACTCGCCCGCCGCCGGAGGCCTCGTCGCTGGCGACGCCCACGGCATAGCCGCCCGCCCCCTTGGCGCTGGTGATCTCAACGAACCCGTCGCCGAAGACGAGGAGTTCGCGGCCGTCGGCCCGTGCGGCGGCCAGCACCCGCTCGATGACCTGCTTCTTGCCGGACGCCTCGTAGTCGTCCAGTGCGCCGTAGACGTGCGGGCCGAAGTAGCGCGCGACGTCGAGCAGGCGGGCCTCCTGGCGGACGTACGGCTCGTCGGTGCCCGAGGCCAAGAGGAGCACCAGCGGGCGCGCGGCCAGGGCCTCCAGCATCGCCCGTGCCCCCGCCAGGAGCACCGTGTCGGGGGCCGCTGCGCCCGAGGCCAGGGCCTCGCGCCGCCGCGCGATGTGCCCCATCAGCCGCCGGTTATACTCCGCCTTGTACGCCTTCGGGTCGAGCGGCGTGCCGCCGAACTCGGCCACGCGCTGGGCGAAGCGGATCATCTGGTACATGGTCGGCATGCCGGTCGTCAGGGCGACGTCCTCGGCCATCATGGCCCGCAGGCGCCCGGCCGGGAGGCCCGCGCCGAGTGCTTCCAGGTGCTCGACCATCATGGGAATCATGACGTCGGCCCACCCCTCGCGCAGGAGCGACAGCGTGCCGTCGAAATCGAACAGGACGAAGCGGAACCGCCGGCCGCCCGGCGGCCGCACCACCTCGATCGCCCCTCGCGATTCCTCGCTCATTGCGCCAGCCGTTCCATCAGCAGCCGATGCAGCGCGGGCATGGTGGCCCGATGGTCGCCGCGGACGTAGTGGCCCCGGCCGCCGTCGCGCACGGTGCGGACCAGCATCGTCTTGTACGGGCGAAAGTAGTACTCCGGCGCGTCCCTGGAGGCCTCGGCATCCGGGCGGCCGGGCAGACGCACCAGGTCGAAGACGGCCGACGTGAACCGGGCAATCCGGCGTCCGCGGCCCCGGGCGGCGCTGCGGGCCATCGCCAGCGCCTTCAGGAACACTTCGGGGCCCATGACGGCCGTGCCGCAGCAGAGCACGGCGCCGCCTTCGAGGTTCTGAAGGACCCTGGCGAGGATGAGGAAATCGCGGTAACTGGCGGCCCCGGCCGCGGCCGCGTCGAAGTTCGGGTGCTCGTGCACGATGTCGTAGCCGATGCCGACGTGCACCGTGGCGGGGAGGCGGCTTTCGTAGGCTGCCGCATAGATGGAGATATCCTTGTGCGGCCAGTCGGCGGCGGCGGCGTGGCGGCCGATCGCCTCGCCGAAGCCGAGGCCCTCGCGGTCGCCCGCGCGCACGACGTCGTTCAGTTCGCCGGTCTCCGTCCACAGGCCGAACTGCCCCTCGGAGATGTACCGGGCGACCGGCTCGGTGGTCGCGCCGATGCGGGCCAGTTCGTAGTCGTGGATGGCGCAGGCGCCGTTCGTCGCGACGGCCGTGACCCACCGGCGGCGCACCAGGTCGATTACGTACCGGCTGAGGCCCTGCTTGATGACGTGTGCCCCCATGAGCAGGACGACGGCGGCCCCCTGCCGCGCGGCCTCGGCCACGGCGTCGGCGATGCGGGGCAGCGCGGGGTGCTCGAACGGTTCCGGCCGCTCGCCCACCCGCAGGACCCGCGACAGGTCCATGTCGTGCTGCCGCTCGGACAGCGGACGCAGGCGAAGTTCGCTCCGGTCGAACTGCGGGTACTGGCTCGGCATGCGGCACCTCGTCGGCCCGGCGCCCTTTGCTTTTCGTGGAGGCCCGCGCGGCTATATAGTACCGCAGGGGGCGGCGGGGTTCACGGGGTTTTCGCGGCGCGGCCTCGGGGCGTCAGTGGTGGTAAGGGGCCCTTGCAGGACGTTCAGCCGTCGCCGGCACGGCGACGCCCGCGGCCGTTGTTTAGCCGTCGCCGGCACGGCGACGGCCGCGGCCGTGCCGCCCGCGGCTAAACACGCGCGACGCCCGCGGCCGTGACGGCCGCGGCTAAACACGCGCG
>VGYT01000175.1 GCA_016872895.1 Planctomycetota bacterium | reverse complement strand
GCGACCGACGCATCGCGTGCGATTGTAGCCAGGCCCGCCCCGCCCTGCAAGCCGGCGGTGCCGCCTTGCGCTTCCGCCCGCGCGCCGCTTTGCGCTTCCGGCGGCACTTCTTATCCGAGCCGCGACCGTGAGGGAGCGGTGCCGGAGCCGCAGCGACGGGCCACGTCAACAACACCGCTCCCTGACGGTCGCGGCCCTGATCCGCCCCCGTCTGACTCAGTACCGCCCGCGCGCGGCTTTGCGCTTCCGGCGGCACGGGGCGGATGGTATGCTACCGGCCCGTCGAGAACAAACGGGGAGGCGGCGCCATGATCGCACGGTTGACGGCGGGGTCGGCATGCGCTGCGGCGGTCCTTCTGGCGGCGGCGGGCGCGGCCTTTCTGGCCGCGCGGCCGCGCGCGCCGGCGGCCGAACGCGCCGCGCCCGCCGCACCCGCCGCGGCGCCGGCCCCCGCCCCGGCCCGGGAACTTGCCCCCGAGGACTTCGTCTTCGACGGCCCCATCGGCTCGCAGGGCGCCAGGATAGAAAAAACCGGCCCGAACCAGTTCCTGCTCACCCTCGGCCACGCGCCCAACCAGCCCACATGGTGCAACAAGGTCGGCTTCCAGATCAAGCGCCACGCCGCGGGCAACAGCCTGCGGCTACAGGTCGCCTTTGAAGGCGGCAAGCAGTATTACTTTAACGATTATTTTCAATCATGGTCATACGATGGCAAAGACTGGAAGACCATCCGCTGGAACAAGGCGTCGAAGGACGCGAAGGTCGAAGACACGCTCGTCTTCCCCACGTTCGCCCAGGACACGGTTTACGTGGGGCAGCAGGTGCCGCTCTCGTACGAGGACGTCGCCGCCATGGCCGCCGAGTGGAAGAAAACGCCGTACGTCAAGGTGCACGCCGTGGGGCAGTCGCTGGGCAAGCGCGACCTTCTGCGCATCGAGGTCGCCGACCCCGCAAGCCCTCACCCGCCGCGAAGCCGCTGGGTGCATTACGTGTCGAACCAGCATCCGGGCGAGCACAACTCGCGCTGGCGCATGGTGGGCATGATCCAGTGGCTCCTGGGCGAGCAGGGGGCCGACTGCCGCAGGCGGACCATCTGCCACTTCGTTCCCTTTGTCAGCCCCGACGGGCCGTCCAACGGCTGGTACCGCGTGGGCGCCCAGGGCGTGGACATGAACCGCTCGTACCGCGCGGAGGGGTCCGACCCCGCCCAGGCCCACGAGGCGTACCTGCTTCAGAAAGACCTGGAGGCGCTCATGAAGTCCGAAGCGCCCGTCACCACCGTCTGGGCCATGCACACCTGGGGCGGCATAGTCGAGCCCATCTGCCAGCCCGGACCGGAGATGGACGCGAAGGTCGGCCCGTGGACCGACCTGCGCGACGCCATCGTCCGCAACGACCGCGCGGCCTCGCCGCTCATCAAGCCCCTCAAGTTGGCCACCGGCGGCGGAAGCAACACCTGGTCCGGCGGCCCGCACAAGCAGTTCGGCGTCACGGCCTTTCTGTGCGAGGGCGGCGGCAGCATATACACCAAGGAAGAGAACCTTCGGTCGGGCGCCATCCTGATGAAGGGCCTTGCGGAGTACTACAAGGGCACGAAGGAGGACAAGCGTGAGTGACAGCGATTGCCGGACTTCCCTGGCAGGGCAAGCCTGCCGCGGGCCACGGCACGGCGCCTGGCCGTGCCAGGGTGGCCTGACCGCACTCTTGAGCCGCCGCCGCTTTCTCCAGGGCTGCGCCGGCGCCGTGGCGGCGGCCTCGGCTGGCGGCATGCCGGCGGCCGCGGCGTCGGCAACAGGGTCCGCCGGCGCGGAAGGGAAGGCCATGAGGAAAGCCGTCTGCCACTACAGTTTCCACCGCCGCCATGTCGCCGAAAAGTGGACGCCCGACCGCCTGGCTCAGGAGGTCAAGGCCCTCGGCATCGAGGGCATCGACTACCACGCGCGGATGCTGGGCGCCTCGGACGACGCCATGGCCGCCCAGATAACCGCCGCCGTCGCAAAGCACGGCCTCATACTTTCGAGCCTCTCCCTGGGCAACAACTTCAACAAGCCCAAGGCCGAAGAGTTCAAGGCCGAAGTCGAGGCCGCCAGGAAGTGGATCCAGTTTGCCGCCAGGGTCAAGGCCCCCGTCTCGCGCGTCTTCGGCGGCAGCCTGGGCGCAGCCGAGCGCAAGGACGATGCCGCCCGCAAGGCCGCCTGGCAGCGCATGATCGACGGCCTCGCCGAGATCGCCCGCGAGGCCGAGAAGTGCGGCGTAGTCCTCGGCGTCGAGAACCACGGCGGCCTCCCATGCACCGCCGAGGAGCAGATCGCGACCATCAAGGCCGTCAACTCAAAGGCCCTCCGCGCAACCGTCGACGTGGGCAACTACATGCAGGGCGGACAGGAAGGCCACGTCGGTACCGCACTCGCCGCACCCTATGCCGCCTACGTCCACCTGAAGGACAGCAAGCGCGCCGGCGACCCGGCCAGGCCGGAGGCCGCCAAGTTGGTTCCCTGCGTCCTGGGCGAAGGCGCCGTGGACCTGGCCGCGTGTGTGGCGGCGCTCAGGAAGGCCGGCTACGCGGGCTTCGTCGGCCTGGAGTACGAGGGAACCGAGGACGAAACCACCGGCGTCCCCAAGAGCGTCGCCGTGATGAAGAAACTCCTGCCCTGACGCCACAACGCAACTTGTGCTCTTTGCGCGGTGGGTCTCCGTACCCGCCGCGCAAGGCTGCCTTCCAGCGCCAACCCGCCGCGCCGGCGGCGGTTTCCAGGGCGCCGGGCCCGATCGTCGCGCGGCGGCCCAGGAGAGCCGCCGCGCAACCTGCCAAGTTGCGCCGTAGTACTGCGAGCCCCGGTCTGAACGCCGCTTCGCGGCGGCAAGGCGGCTTGCCTATGCTGTCCATCTTCCGGCGCTCGAAGACGGGCCTGCGGGCCTCGTGAAAAAGTTATCCACAAAGAAGTATGGCTATGTGCCAATATGACAGGCCGCCAAAAACGATCAAAAACCGCAAAATCGGACCATGTTCCGGTCAAAATCGTTCAAAAACGTTCAAAAAGCGCGCGATTTTGCCTTGCCTATCTTAACATTTTGCCCGCGCGCCCCCTCTGGCGCTAGCGCCAGGGCCGTTTTGCCCCTCCGGAAGGCGTCAAAAAGGCCGTTTTCGGGGCGCGCCGGCGCGGCCAAAAAGTTATCCACAGGTAACGGCAACGGCGGGAATCGGGAAACGGCCAACGGCACGTTCAGCCGGCCGCCGTGGCGGCCGCGCGGCTTGCACCTGGGACCTGGAACTCGAAACCGCCGCCGCTATCGGCGGGGCGGTTACTCCACGGTCTTGAGGCTGAGGCGTTTGGCCTCTTCGGCCACCTGGTCGGCGCGGAGGCCGGCCTGGCGGGCGATCTCGGCGCCCACGCTCGCCCCCGTCTGCTGGTCCTTGGCGGTGACGTGTATGCGGCCCTTGCGGTCGTAGGAATACGTTACGTCCACCAGCGCCCCGGCGGGGCGTTCGGGCGGCAGGCCGCTCACCTCCAGCATGCCGATGGTGATGTTGGCCGCAGGGTTCGGCGCATCGCCCTGGACCACCTGGAGCAGGATTTTCTCCTGCCCGTCGTACGAGGTCTGGTAGGTCTTGGTGACGCTGGCGGGCAGGCGGCTGTTCTTGGGGATAAGGACGTCGTTGCGGTACTGTAGGGTGCGGACGTCCTTGATGATGAGGCCGAGGGCGTGAGCGGCCACGTCGACGGTGCGGACCTTGCCGAGGCGTTCCGCGGCGGCGGCGCCGAACTCGCGGATGCGTTCGGGGCTTTTCATGGCGCAGATCGCGGCGTGGATGGCGGCCCCGGCGGCCACCGTTTCATCGACCGGCACGTCGCCCTGGACGGGCTTGCCGGCCATGCGCTCAAGCAGCCGCTGGACCATCGGCATGCGCGCCGAGCCGCCCGTGGGAATAATCCGCGCGACGCCTTCCCAGGTGATGCCGGCCTCTTCCAGCACCATTTCGGTGGTAAGTTGCGTGACGGCCAGGAGGTCCTCGGTGAGCGACTCGAACTCCTGGACGGCCACTTCGTAGTTGCCCCAGTGTCCCTTGTAACTTACGGGGACGGTGGTCTTGTCGCGGCGCGAGAGGGTCTTCTTGGCCTCCTCTGCGCTAACGTACAGGTAGGCCATCGCCTGGGGGTCCTCGCGGATGTTCAACTTGAATTCCTGCTGGAACTTGGCCGCAAGGTGGTTAACGAGGCGTTCGTCCCAGTCTTTGCCGCCGAGTTCCACGTCGCCGTCGGTCGCCAGGGTGATGAACTCGTTGCCGCGCTTCTCGATGACCGTAACGTCGAACGTCCCGCCGCCGAGGTCGTAAACCAGGTAGATGCCGTCTTCGGCCGGCCGCGCGAGGCCGTACGCCAGTGCGCTGGCGGTCGGCTCGTTGATGATGTCCAGGACTTCCAGGCCGGCGATGGCGCCGGCGTCCTCGGTGGCCTTGCGGCGGGCATCGTCGAAGTACGCCGGCACGGTGATGACCGCCTGCCGGATGGGGCCGATGTGCATCTCGGAATCCTGCTTAACCTTCTTGAGGATAAGGGCCGAGATGGTCTCCGGCGTGTACGTCTCGTTATCGACCTTGAACCGCCACTTCGGGTTGCCCATCTGGCGCTTTATGTGAAGGACCGCGCGGGCGGGGTTGGCGAGGCTCTCGCGCTTTGCGTCGCGGCCGACGAGTACGGCGGTCTTGGTGAACGCCACGATGGAGGGGGTGAGGAGTTCGCCCTCGGCGTTCGGCACGAGAACGGGGCGGCCGGAATCATCGACGCAGGCCAGTTTCGACAGGGTGGTGCCCAGGTCGATGCCGACCGCGCGGCCGCTGCCGGGCCTGGGCCTGTCCGCCATAGGCGCCATCCGCGTCATCCTCTGGGTGCCATGCGGGTGCCATGCTTTCGCGCCGTCGCGAAGGCATGGCCGCAGGAGGGCCGCAGGCATGCTTTCGCAAGCGAAAGCACGGCGCCCGCCCGCACCGCCTTGGGGCAATTCAAGCGCCGCCCATTCTAGGCTGCGCCGCGGCCGTGTCAAGGGCGGCGCAAAGTTGACGGCGTTGCGGCAGCATGGTATGATTTGCGGCAGTGGAGCGTGGTGTATAAGGGTGCGCGAGGCGAGAGAGATGCCCCCTGAGAAAGACAACGGAAAGATCCCTGCGGCCCCGCGGCCGACGAACCCGGTGCTCGCCACGACGCTGGCGCGGGCCCGCCTGGAGTGCACGGCGGGGCCGGAGAAGGGGCAGACGTTCCGCGTTGCGCCGGGCATGACGACGGTCGGCCGCGACCCTTCCTGCGACGTCATCCTTACCGAGACGGTCGTCTCGCGGCAGCACTTCCGCATCGACCGGCGGGCCGACCAGTGGGTGCTGCGAAACCTTTCGAGCAACGGGACGCTTCTGAACAAGAAGCCCGTGGACGAGGCGGCGCTGGGCGACGGCGACGACATACGCATCGGCTCAAAGACGCGGTTCAGGTTCGTGGTCGAGTCGGTGGCGCTTTCGAGCACGGGCCGGCCGCAGTTCCGACGCCGCACGGGCGCACCGGAAGAGGCCGAGGCGGCGGGCGAGGAGGCCCAGGCGGCCGCGGCCGAAGAGGGAAAGCCGTCGCTCTTCAAACGCCGCAGGGGCCTCTTCATCGGCCTTGCGGCGTACCTGGCGCTGATGGTCATCGCGGGCGGGATCGCGGCGTACTACAAGTGGATAGGACCCGGGAAGACTGCCGCACACGAGGTGGCCGTCATGGGGCTGGACGACGCCGTGCGTCCCGCTCCCGGCGAGAGGCCGCTGCGCATCGTCGGCGAAGACCAGCAGGGCATCCGGGCGGAGGACGAGCGCGGCCAGCCGGTGCTGGTGCCGGCGGCGGACCTGGAATCGGGCAAGGCCCGCCGCATAACGGGCATCCGAAAGGCCGTCGACGTGAAGTACCTGGAGGCCAAGAACGCCCAGCGCGGGTACTTGTTCACCATCGAAGAGGCCAACCCGGTGGTCGGCAAGCAGTGCGAGAAGCAGGCGCTTGACCTGTACCGACTGCGGTATCTTCCGGGCAAGGAGGCGTCGCTGTACGGGGCGGTGCGGCTGTTTCAGAAGGCGCTGGCGTACAACGGCGGCCGGGGGTACTTCGAGGACCCGGCCGTTGACAAGGTGTACCGCGAGGCCCTGAAGGAACTCATCGAGACCGTGGACCGCCACTACCGCAGCGCGGTCATCCACGAACAGGCGGGCACGTACAAGAAGGCATCCGAGACATATAAGCACGTCCTGAGTATTTTCCCGGAGCGCGAGAACCCCATTTTCGGCAACGTGGCGCAGCGCCTGGAGGACCTGAAGCGCCGCTACCCCGACCTGCCGTAAGCACGCGGGCCGGGGCCTTAGCAACGGCTACCACTTGTCACTTGCCACTTGCCACTTAACGGCTGCCACTTGTCACTTGCCACTTGCCACTTGTTACCAACGACTTGCGGTTGTTGTTGCCGTTACAAGTGGCCAGTGGCCAGTGACCAGTTACAAGTGGCTAGTCCTGCGGCGGCCCCGGGGCGGGGGCGGCCGGATGCTTCGGCGTGCTCGCCTTATCCTTCTCCTTATCCTCTTCCTCCGACGGGTCTTTCGGCGGGTTCCGCTTGCCCGGCAGGGCCGGGACGCTGAAGAAGGTGGTCGGCGGCTTGACGCCGGGGGGGCGTTCCTTGGGGGGCTTTGCGGGCGGCCGGACGGGCGTGGCCGGCTCCGGTTCGGTCGCCGGCGGGGGCTTGCCGGATGGATATTTTTCGATGAATTGGCGGAGGGCCTCCAGGTCGGCCTCTGTGGCTGGGCCGAGGGGCGGGCGGACGTGCGGTTCGGCGGTGGGGCGCACGTCCGCCGCCGCCGCGGGCGGCCCGACCGGCGGCTCCGTCGGCATCGGCCGCGAGGCATCCGCCGGCCACGGGTCCCACACGCCGCCGGCCACCAGCACCGCCGCCACGAGCGCGGCCATGCCGACCACCACGGCCAGGCCGATGACGACGACCTGCGGCCGGAACTGGAACCACCGGACGGCCAGTCTGGCTTCGCGTGCGGCCTTGCGTCCGGCTGACATTCCCGGCGCCGGCTCGGCCAGACGCTCGAAGACCCGCTCCAGGACCTTGCGGTGCAGGCCCAGGAGGGCCGCAACGGTGGTCAGGACCTCTGCGCGGCGTCCCAGGTGCCCCCCGTAGCGGCGGATGCGCCGGCCGAGGCGCACGAGGTATCCTTCCGGGTCGCGCTTGGCCTGGCCGACGAAGCGCGCGTGGGCGAACAGGTGGAGGCTGCGGCTGACTTCCTCGGCCACGACGCGAGCCAGGCCCTCGGTTACGCCCATGGTTTTCTGGACGTGCTTGACGGCCTCGACGCGGCGGTCGAGCGTGCCGATATGGAGGCACTGGCCCAGGATGACCGCGTCGCGGTAAATCCACAGGCCGACGGGCAGGCCCACCTTGTGCCCGCCTTCGGGGGGCCAGTCCTGAAGTTGGGCCCTGAGGCGCCGGACGATGGCCGGCAGGACGCGCGTCACCGGCACGCCGCGAGACACGCACGCACCCAGCCAGGTCTCCAGGACGGCGGGCTGTCGGGGCGCCCCGTCGCAGTGTGCGTGATGGAGTTCCGTGACGGCGGCCTGCCATCGGCCCATGAGTTCGCGGTCGTAGGCGGGCTTCTTCTCGGGGCTGGTCAGGACGGCCACGGCCTGGCCGACCTCGGCCAGCAGGTCAAGCGCCTGCTTGCGGTAAGGGCCGATCTGGTACGCGCGGAGTTTGCGTTTGACGCGGCGGCCCGCGTGGAGGATGACCTGCGAGTCGGTCTCCAGTTCGGGCAGTCCGAGGAGGCCGTAGTAGGAGGGGCTGGCGCACTTCAGGCCGAGCCACTCGCGGTAGATTTCCTCGCGCGAGAGTTCCATCTTGCTCGCCGGGCTGAACGGAGCATCGAGCATAGTCGTTTCTTCGGCAAAAAACGCCGCCCACCTGTTATCATACCGCGGCCGGGGGAGGTTGACAATCTTACGCCCGCCCCTGCCCTATAACGTCTGATACGGACATCATGGCCGAACGCGCGTGGCGAAAGATGCGGCTGGCGGAGGTCGCGGCCCGGCCCGACGTCCGGGCCGGCCTGGCGGAGGCCCTCTCCTTAGGGCCGCTGTGCGACCACTGCCTGGGCCGCCTCGTGGCCGGGGCCGACACGGGCCTGACGAACGAGCATCGCGGCCGCGCGGTCCGCGAGGCGCTGGCGGCGGCCCCGTCGCCCGCCCCTGCCGGGTGCTCTCTCTGCGGCGGCATCTTCGCGGCCATCGACGCCTGGGCCGCGCGCGCCCGGGAAGCGCTCGCCGGGTGGGAGTTCGGCACGATTGCCGTCGCATCGCACCCGGACCCGCTGCCTGCGGCGCGCGAACAGGCCCTGTGGCTTAGACTCGGCGCGGGGCAGGCCGGTTCCACGAGTCCCTGGGCCGCCGGCGACCTGGCGGAGCCATACAAGCAGGAGTTCAACCGCCTCCTGGGCTGCCGCGTGTGCGAACTGGCGGGCTGCGAGGCCGACCTGAAGGACCCGGACATCACGGCGCTTGCGGACCACGCCGCCGGGCGCGTTACCTTGCGAGTGGAGCCGATTTTCGCCTCGGGGCGGTACCGGAAACTTGTGCGCGGCCTGCCGCAGTGCCGGTGGCCTCAGTGGCCGACGAGCGTGCAGCAACTCGTGGTCGAGCCCATTTTGCGCGCGGCAGGCGGAGAGGAGCATTTCTTCCACGGCTGCGGCCGGGAAGACGTGGACGTGCGGTGCCTGGGCGAGCGGCCGTTCGTGGCGGAGGTGGTGCGTCCGCGGCGCCGGCGGCTGGACTGGGCGGCGCTCGCGGCAGAGATCAACCGCGACGGACGCATCGAGGTCCTGGGCCTGGCGCCATGCCGCCGGGCGGAGGTTGCGCGCCTGAAGACGTTGCGGCCGGAGAAATCGTACCGGGCGCTTGTGCGCCTGGCGGAGGAGGCGGACGAGGCCCGCCTTGCCCGCCTGGCCGGCCTCGCGGGGCCCGTGCGCCAGCGGACGCCCGCGCGGGTGCTCAGGCGGCGGCCGGACCTGGATCGCATCCGCCGCGTGGTCGCCATCACGTGGCGGCGGGTGGACGGGCGGACGCTGGAACTGGCGGTCCGCACGCAGGCGGGGCTGTACGTCAAGGAACTCGTCAGCGGCGACTCCGGCCGCACGCGCCCCAGCGTGGCCGAGGCGCTGGGCGTTGCGGCCGAGTGCACGGAACTCGACGTAACGGCCGTGCACGTGGACTAATCGATCTTCTTGAATCGGTCCCTGCCCGAGCCGCAGACGGGGCAGGAGGCGGGCGGGTCGCCCTCCACCGTGTTGCCGCACGTAAGGCACACGTACAGGGCGGCGGCGGGCAGGTCCTTTCCGCCGGCGACGGCATCGGCCGCCTTCTTGTAGAGGGCGGCGTGAACCTGCTCGACGCGGTTGGCGTACTGGAACGAGAGGCCGGCCTTGCCGTTCGAGTCTTTCTCGGCCTGCTTGATGAAGGCGGGGTACGTTTTCTGGAACTCGTAGGTTTCGCCGGCGATGGCAGCCTGGAGGTTGTCCGCGGTCTTTCCGACGCCGCCCATGACGCGCAGGTGGTTGTGCGCGTGAACGGTCTCGGCCTCGGCGGCCGCGCGGAACAGCCGGGCGACCTGCGCCAGGCCCTCCTGGTCGGCCGCCTTCGCGAACGCCAGGTACTTGCGGTTAGCCTGGCTTTCCCCCGCGAACGCCGCCTGAAGATTCTCGTCGGTCTTCGCCATGATGCTCTCCTTGCTCGTGGTCCGGTACGGACGCTCAAGGACATTCTTGGCTGAGGGGGCGCGGCCCGTCAAGCCCCCGCGCGATAATTCAGCCCGCCCGTGAATACACGGGGGGCGGACCGTTGTTGAGCCGTCGCCGCATACGGCGACGGCCGCGGCTAAACACGGCCGGCCGTTGTTGAGCCGTCGCCGCATACGGCGACGGCCGCGGCCGTACCGGCCGCGGCTAAACACGGCGGGCCTTCGCCGCCGCGCAAAGTGAGGCAACGGCGCCGGGGTTTCATCGCGGCCTACGTTGCCAGGGGGATGTCATACGGCCGGCCTTGCTCGTAGCCCGTGACGGCCGGGAACCC
>VGYT01000174.1 GCA_016872895.1 Planctomycetota bacterium | reverse complement strand
TCGTCGGCGAGCAGTTGGGCATCCGCATCAAGGAAGTGCTGACCGGCCCGACCGGCGAGGCGCCGCCGGCGCAGGCCCCTCCCGCGCCGCAGGCGTAGTTCCAACGACTGCCACTTGCCACTGGCCGCGTGTTGTCCCCGTTACAACGGACAAGTGGCAAGTGGCAAGTGACAAAAAAACTTCCGCCGCCGTCTGATTTTCGCCCCTGCCTGCCGGCAGGTAGGTTGCCCCCCGGCCGCAGGACCCTTCTGGGATGCCGGAATCGGCCTTTTCCGTTTGGCATGGAATATGCATCTCCACCCGTCGGTGCTGTGCGCGAACACTGTCCCCGCAGCGCCGAGGGCAAACACGTGAGAAGAAAACGGTTGTCGGCGGCGATCCTGGCGGCCTGCCTCGCGGCCGCTGCCTCGGCGGCATGGGCAGCCGCGCCGGCCGAGCCGGCCGCTCCCCCACCGGCTCGCCAGGGCGACGCCGTGGCAAGCCCGGCCGAGACAGGCGAGGGCAACGAGGAACTCGGCGTCGCCCCGAGGGCCGAGGCCCCTTTTAACCTCGGCACGAGCGAGTACGATCGCGGCCACCTCTTGTGGGAATCGCTGGCTGCCGTCCTGGTGATCCTCGCGCTGGGGGGCCTCGCGCTCTTCGTCATGAGGCGCCTTGTGCCGCGCATCACCGCCGGACGGGCAAAACGCATCGCCGTCATCGAGACGGTGCACCTGGCGCCGCAGAGGTCGGTGCACCTGGTGCAGGTGGGCAGCCGCAGCCTGCTGGTGGGGGCCGGGCGCGACAGCCTCTGCCTTCTGGCCGATGTGACGGGAGCCCTGCCCCTGGAACCGGCACAGCCGCCCAAGGCCAGATTCGTCATCCCAGCCGACCCAGCCCATCCGGACGAGCAGGCGCAAAACGTCCCGCCGGGGAGGGCCAAGCCATGACAGCCGCAAGGCGGCACGGCCGAGCCTGCCTCCCGGCAGGCAGGTTGCGCAGTGTGCGGCGGGCAAGCCCGCCGGCCGGGGGGTTACTGTCGGTCGGGTGGCCGTTTGTGGCCGCCCTCGCGTGCGGCCTTGTGGTCATGGCGGCGGGGAATTGTTCCGGCGCGGAATCGCTGCCGGCGCCCGCGGCGGCGCCCGCGCCGATTGTGCCGCCGACAGCGGGGCCGTCGCCCGCTCCCGCCTCGCGGCCGGGGGCGATACCCCAGATCGGCGACCTCCTGGCCGTGGTGGACAAGGCCACGGCCCCGAAGGCGGGCGAACCGGCGAGCGATTACTCCGCACCCGTCAAACTGGCCATCGTCTTCACGGGCCTGGCCCTGCTGCCGGCCGCACTGGTGATGATGACCTCGTTCACGCGGATCGTGATCGTCCTGTCGTTCGTGCGGCGTGCGCTTACGACGCAGAACATCCCGCCCACGATTGCCATCATCGGCCTGGCGCTTTTCCTGACGCTCTTTACGATGGCGCCGACGTTCTCGAAGATAGGCGACGAGGCCGTCCAGCCGTACCTGGGGGACCAGGTGGGGTTCCAGGCCGCGTGCGACCGCGGCATCGACTGCCTGAAGGAGTTCATGGTCCGGCAGACGCGGCAGAGCGACCTGGCGTTCTTCGTCGGGCTGGCGAAGGTGCCGGCCCCGAAGGCGGCGGCCGACATCCCCGCGCACGTGGCCATTCCGGCGTTCGCCGTCAGCGAGTTCCGCACCTCGTTCGAGATGGGGTGCCTGCTGTTCATCCCCTTTCTGCTCATCGACCTGGTGACATCCGGCATCCTGCTGTCGGCGGGCATGATGATGCTGCCCCCCTCGATCATCAGCCTGCCCTTCAAGATCATCCTGTTCGTCCTGGTGGACGGCTGGCGGCTGCTGGCGCAAAGCCTCGTAACCAGTTTCAATTAGTAAGGTGACGCGATGGACGGAGACATGGTTATCTACCTGGCGCGGCGGACGCTGGAGACGGCGCTCCTGCTGGCGGCGCCCGTGCTGGCCGTGACGCTCGTCCTGGGCATCCTGGTGGCCATGATCCAGGCCGTCACCAGCCTCCGGGACATGACGATGGGGCTGGTCCTGAAGATGGCCGGCGTGGGCGTGACCATGCTTGTGACCGCCGGATGGGCGCTTCAGGTGGCCGTGGGGTTCACCCAGGAGATTTTCAACCACCTTCAGGCGCTGGGGCATTGACCGGCCATGTGAGTATCTCTCATGGAACTGCTGAACGACCGCATTTTCTGGTTTCTGCTCGTGCTGGCCCGCGTCTCGGCCTTCCTGGCCGCGCTGCCGATCTTCGGGGTGCGCGGGCTGCCCGCGCGGGTGCGGGCGGGCCTGGCGCTGGTGGCGACGGTTTTCTTTGCGTCCGTCCTGCCGCCGACGCCGGTCCGGGCGGCAGGGTGGCTGGACGGGTCGCTGCTCCTCGTGCGCGAGACGCTCACCGGGCTGGCCCTGGGCCTAGCGGTGGCGGTCGTGTTCACGGCCGTCCAGCAGGCGAGCGAGGTCATCCGCATCCTGATGGGCCTGGCGGAGGCCGAGACCATCGACCCCTTCTCCGGCGAGGAGACGCAGCCCCTGGGTCTCCTGCTGGAGATGACCTTCACGGTCCTCTTCCTGGTGGGGGGCGGACACCTGCTCTTCCTGGACCTGGTGATGCGCAGTTACGACGTCTTCCCGATGGGCAGGCCGCCAGAGCCGGCCGTGCTGGCGCAGGCGCTCATCGAGTCCGGGTCGCTGATGCTGGTCTTTGCGCTGAAACTGGCCGCCCCGCTGCTGGCAGCGTTCCTGCTGCTGATGGTCGCCCTGGGGGTCCTTGCGCGGGTGCTGCCCGAGATGAACATCCTCCTGGCCAGCCTGCCCCTGCGCATCGGGCTGGGGTTCTTCGTGGCCGCCGCCTTCATGCCGACCCTGGGGACCTTCACCAGCGACTTCGGCGAGTGGCTCAGGGACTTACTGGCCAGGTAGGAGGGCTCCGAACGTGCGGTCCAAACTCAGAGGACGCAGAGAACGCAGAGAAAAAATTATGTTAGCAGTACACTTAAGACACCTTTCTCTGCGTCCTCCGCGGTCTCTGCGTTAAGACGAAGCGTCGCACGACTCGCGAAGAGACGGAAGGCCGAAAATGGCCGACAGCGCAGCCGAACGCACCGAGCAGCCGACGCCCGAACGCCTGCGGAAGGCCCGCGAGCAGGGCCGCATCCCGCAGAGCCAGGAACTCGCGTCGGCCCTGCTCCTGGCAGCCGTGCTCGCAGCCGCGGCCATCGCTTCCGGCGCGCTCTGGCAGCACCTCCTGCGCGAGGTCCAGGAAGGGCTTTCACTGCGCCTTGCCGGCCCCCTGGACATCCCCGCCGTCGCGCATCTTCTGAAGGAAAAGGCCATTTCGGCCTTCCTGGCCATGGCGCCCTTCCTGGGGGCCGCCGCGGTCGGGGGCCTCCTGGGCAGCGTCCTGGTGGGCGGCTGGACGTTCGCCCCGGCGGCGCTCGCCCCGGAGTTCGGGCGCATGAGCCCATCCTACGGCCTCCAGACGCTTTTTGCGCCGCGATCGGCCGTCAACCTCGCGGCGTCGCTCGTGAAACTGGCCGTCATCGCCACCATCATGTGGACCTACCTGCGCGACAAACTGCCGGTGTGCCTCGCGCTGGAGTCGGCCCAGCCGGTGGCGGCGCTGGCGGTATCGCTCGAACTGGTGTTCGGCCTGCTGTGGCGCATAACGGC
Source organism: Planctomycetota bacterium (assembly GCA_016872895.1). GTDB lineage: Bacteria > Planctomycetota > Phycisphaerae > FEN-1346 > FEN-1346 > VGYT01. The sequence goes on along the minus strand of VGYT01000174.1, from coordinate 6,472 downwards.
GGCCCTGCTGGCCATCGGCCTGGCCGACGCCATCTACCAGCGCTGGCAGTACCGCCGGGACCTGCGCATGACCCGCGACGAGGTCAAGGAAGAGCGCCGCTCGCACGAGCCGGCGCCGATGGTGCGCTCGCGCGTGCGGTCGCTCCACCTGGCGCTGGTGCGAAAGCGCATGCTCCGCAAGGTGCCCGAGGCCGACGTGGTAATCGCCAACCCGACGCACGTGGCCGTGGCCCTGAAGTACGACGCCGCCGCGATGGACGCCCCGCAGATCGTCGCCAAGGGCGCGGAACTCCTGTGCGAGAAGATCAAGGACATCGCCCGCAGGCACGGCGTGCCGGTGGTCGAGCGGCCCGAACTGGCGCGGGCACTTTACGACTCCGCCGAGGTCGGCCAGACGATCCCCGAGGCGCTGTACGTGGCGGTGGCCGAGATCCTGGCCATGATTTACCGCATGCGGAAGCAGCGCGCGTGAACCGGCGAAACGGCGAACTATGACAGAAACCGGAAAAAGCGCCCCCGGCACCCGTTCGCTGGAGCAACTGCTCTCGCAGAACGACGTCCTCTTCGCCTGCGCCATCGCCATGGTGCTGGCCACGCTCCTTATTCCGCTGCCGACGTTCCTCCTGGACATCCTGCTCGCCGTGAGCATCGCCGTCTCCGTGGCCACGATGGTCATCGTCCTGTCGGCCCGCGAGGCGATTGAACTCTCGACGTTCCCGTCGCTCCTGCTCTTCGTCACGCTCTTCCGGCTCTCGCTGAACGTGGCCTCGACGCGCCTCATCCTGCTCCAGGGCGACGCCGGCCAGATCATCCAGACGTTCGGCCACTTCGTCGTCGGAGGGAGCCTGGTCATCGGCCTGGTCGTCTTCCTCATCCTGGTGATCATCCAGTTCGTGGTCATCACGAAGGGCGCCGAGCGCATCAGCGAAGTCGCGGCCCGCTTCAACCTCGACGCCATGCCCGGCAAGCAGATGAGCATCGACGCGGACCTGAACGCCGGCCTCATCGCCGAGGATGAGGCACGCGCACGCCGCGCTAAGGTCGCACGCGAGAGCGAATTCTACGGCGCCATGGACGGCGCGTCGAAGTTCATCCGCGGCGACGCCATCGCCAGCCTCATCATCGTCCTGGTGAACCTGGTGGGCGGCATCGTCGTGGGCCTCTCGCGCGGGCAGTCTCTCACCCAGTCGCTTCAGACGTACTGCACCCTGGCCGTCGGCGACGGCCTCGTGACGCAGATACCGGCGGTCATCATCTCCACCGCCTCGGGCTTCCTCATCTCCAAGACCGCCACGCAGACCAACCTGAGCCAGGACCTCGTGCGCCAACTGCTGGCCCGCAGCCGCCCCATCGGCATCGCGGCGCTCCTCTTTGCCGCCATGGTCTTCGTGCCGGGATTCCCGAAGGTGCCGTTCGCCCTGCTGGCCCTCGGGACGGGCATCCTCGCGCGGCTCCTGGCGAAGTACGAGCGCGAGGCGGCGGTAAAGATCGAGAAGCCCAAGGCGCCGGCCGATGCGGAGTCCGCCCCCGTCGAGGAACTCCTCGACGTTGACCGCATCGCCATCTTCGTCGGCCCGCGCCTCATCCGCACGGTTGACCCGCGGCGCCAGGACAGCCTCTTTCACCGCATCGGCCCCCTGCGCAAGCGCTTCGCCCAGGAATGCGGCGTGGTGCTGCCCCTGGTCCGCCTCAGGGACAACGTGGCGCTTGAGCCTACCGCTTACGAGATCCGCCTGCACGGCCACACGGTGTCGGGCGGCCGCGTCGAACCCGAAAAGTTCCTCGCCATGGACCCCGGCACGGTCAGCCGCCCCTTGAGGGGCCAGCCGACGAAGGAGCCGGTCTTCGGCCTGCCCGCCCTCTGGATTTCGGCCGACCAGAAAGAAGAGGCCGAACTGGGCGGCTACACCGTGGTTGACCCGGAGTCGGTCCTGGTGACGCACCTGGCGGAGACGCTGAAGCGCCACGCGCACGAGATACTCTCCCGCGACGACGTCCAGAAACTCATCGACCGCCTGCGCGAAAAGCAGCCCGCCCTGGTGGCCGGCCTCGTGCCGGAGATCGTCTCCGTGGGCCTGCTCGCCAGGTGCCTTCAGAACCTCCTTCGCGACGGCATCCCGATCCGCAACCTGCCGCTAATCCTGGAGGCCCTCGGAGACCACGCCACGCGCACCAAGGACGCGGCCCTGCTGACGGAACTCCTGCGCAAGGTCCTCGCGCGGACGATCACCGAGCAGCACGCCGACGCCGCCGGACGCATCATGGCCGTCGTCCTGGAGCCGGCGCTGGAGTACGAACTGCGCACCACGATGCACAAGGAAGGCGAGGCCGAGGCGCTGGCCCTCCCCCCGGACAGGGCGCTGGAACTCGCACGCCGCATCGCCGCAGCCTGGACCGCCGCAATGAACGACGGCCACGATAAGACGGTCCTGGTCTGCGACTTCCGGCTGCGGCCGCACCTGGCGGCACTCCTGTCGCGCCAGTTGCCGCAACTGCCCGTTCTGGCGTATGACGAGGTGGCCCCGGGGACGCCGATTCAGCCGGTGGCCACGGTGTCGCTCCAGGCCCAGCCGCAGCCGGCCGCGGCACGGGCCGTACCCGTGCCAGGGCGGCCGGCGGCGGAGCGGCCCGCGCGGCCGCGCGCGGAACTCGCCCCCGCCGCGGGAACGTAAACGCTTATTGAACTTTCACTTTTGACTTTTCACTTTGCACATTGAGCAACGCCATGAATCGCCTGGCAGGCATGATCGCGGTTCTGGGCTTCTTCGTCCTGGCCGCCGCGGGCGCGGCGGCAGGCGCGGCGCCGTTCGACTGCGCCTGGCGCGCCCTGGCCGGCGCGCTGGTGCTGTTCGCCGTCGTCCAGGTCGCGGGCCGGGTGCTGGTGGCCGCCTTGGCGTCGAGCCTGACGGGCCGGGCCCCCCGGGCCCCCAACGTGAAGGGCGCCTCGCGTGAACGCGGGAACTAGCGGCGTGGCCGGGCCGATGCCGGCCAAGGCCCTCCGGGCCAAGGCCAGCAAGGCCTACGAGGCCCAGTCGCGCGAGCCGCGCGAGCAGGAGTGGATACTCGCACACCTGCCGCTGGTCCGCCACGTGGTCCAGAGGATCACGGCTAACCTCTCCCGGCCGGTTGACGCCGAGGAACTCATCGCCGCAGGCACGCTCGGCCTCGTGCGGGCCGCACGCGCCTTCGACCCCGGCAAGCACGCCGAGTTCCAAACATATGCCTATATCCGTATTCGCGGCGCCATCCTGGACGAACTCCGGGGCCGCTCGTTCGCCCCGCCCGCCGTCCACCGCGACATCCGGCGCATACGCCAGGCTTACCAGGCCCTCCTGGCCGAGACCGGCAGCGCGCCGGAGGACGAGGCGCTGGCTGCACGGGCCGGCCTGCCCCTTGAGAAACTCTACCAGACCCTCCAGGACGCCCGGCGCCAGCACTTCCTCTCCATCCACGGCCTGACGGACGAGGAGCCCGCCCTGGAGGCCCTCCTTCCCGCCGACGACTCGGCCGCGCCCGAACCCGAAGTCGAGCGGCGCGAACTCCTCCAGCGCCTGGCCGGCGCCATACAGGACCTGGCGCCCCGCGACCGCCAGATGCTCCTGCTGTACTACGAACGCGACCTCACGATGAAGGAAGTGGCCGAGGTCCTCGGCGTCACGGAGTCGCGCGTCAGCCAGATGCACGCCGCCGCACTGTTCCGCCTCTCCATGAAACTAAAGGAGCGCCGGCGATGACCCACCCCGAGGATTACTCCGTGCGCAGCACCGACCGGGGCGGCGAAGTCGCCGGCCCGACGCCCGTGGCCAAGCACGACAACGGATACCTGCGCCAACCGCCGCGACGAAACGGGCGAAAAGCACGCCCGCGCGCCCCGCGCCCCGGCCGCGCAGCGGGCGCCATAGGCCGGGGCAACGCCCCGGCGGATGTCGCGCCGGCCGCGCCACAGACGCCGGAACCCGTAGCGGATGATCATCACGTAGATTACTACATATAGAACCAAACGGCCGCGCGGCGGGCCCCCGACCCGCCGCGGACCGGGCGCCCGGCGGCGGCGCTTGAGCGCTGACAAAGGAAAATCCAAATGGAGAAGACCGGCGCCATCCTCAAGAAAAACCAGGTGCGGGCCGCAGGCTCGCGGCCAATCGGCGATGCACAGGCCGCACGCTCGGCCCCCGCGGCCCCCCAGGCACGCCTCGTCGAGAAGAACGACTCCAGCGCCGTCATCGAGGTCCGCTGCGCCTGCGGCCGGTGCACCTACATCCAGTGCCGCTGGCCGGCGAAACCCGCGGGCGCCCCCCAGCCATGACCCCAACCGGGCCCGCGAGGCCCAAGGAGGCTCGTATGCGAACCGTTCTGACGATTCCGGCCGCCGCCGCAATGGTGCTCGCGCTCGGAGGCTGCTGGCCGATGTCGCTGCGCGATGCCGCGCCCGCCCCGGCCGCCCCCGCTCCCGCCGCCACGCCCGCGCCGTACCTCCAGAAGGCGGGCGTCGCCCGGGAGACCGAGCCGCCCCTGCCCACGGCCGTCGAGAGCACCCTTCTGCTCCAGAACAAGTACGCGCGGGTCCTGGAAGACCTCAGCCGCGAGCAGCAGCGCTCCCGCGATGTCGCCGAGCAAAACCAGAAACTGGCCGACCAGGCCGCCAGGCTCCAGGCCGACCTCGCCCGCGCCCAGCAGGAACTCACCGAGGCCAACAACCTCCTGATCCAGATGCGGCAGGAACTGGACAAGTGGAAGGCCGACGTCCTGGGCTTCCGCGACGAAAGCCGCAAGGTCCACGAGGCCGAACTGGAGGCCCTCGGCAAGATCATGACCCTCCTGGGCGGCGAGCCGCCCAAAGTCGCCCAGGCGCCGGGCGACCCTGGCGCCGGCACGCCCGAAAAAGCCGCCGCCGAAAGGCCCCCCGCCGCCACCCCCGGGACGGGCCGGCCGTCAGAAGCAAAGGCGCCGCCTGGGCCCGCCCCCGCTCCGGGTGCAGGGCCGTCGGCCCCCGCAAGCCCGCCGAAGGCCGCGCCAGGCAAGGCCGTCTCCTCGGCGGCCGGCACAAGGGCGCCCGCGGCGGCGACAGCCACGGCGGCCGCCCCCACGCCCCCGGCCAAGGACCTGACACATGAACCTTAGTGCTCAGTCTCAAGTCGTCAGATGGGCGCCATGCTTTCGCGCCGCTCGGAAAGCATGCCCGCCGAGCCGCCGCCTCAGATGGGTGCCATACTTTCGCGCCGTTGCGAAAGCATGGCGCACTTCATCTCAGGTGCAACGGAGCACTGGCGCCAAGCATCGCACCGGCCTCCTCACGGTGCTCGCGGCGGCCGCGATCCTCCTCGCCGCAGAGGGATGCAGACCGCTGGCCGAACGAAGCAAGGTCGGCTTCTACCTCGACGCCCCTGCCCTGGCGTCGGGCGTCCGGCAGGCGGCGCTTGTGCCGCTGAAGAACGAGACGAACTACCTGCCGCTTGCCGACACGATGACCTCGGCCCTGCTGGAGGCCGTCCAAGCCCGCCAGTTGTTCCACGTGGAAGTCGTGCGGGTGCTCGACCCGGCCACGGAAGGCGCCGTCCTCGACGGCCGCCGTGAACTCACCCTGAAGGAACTGGCCCACCTGCGCCAGACGCTCCGCTGCGACGCCGTCCTCCTGGGAACGGTCAACCAGTTTCAACCGTATCCCCGGATGCGCATCGGCCTGTACCTGCGCCTGCTGGACCTCCGCGACAGCCGCGTCCTCTGGGCTGTCGACCACACCTGGGACGCAACCGACCAGGAAACGCAGGAACGCATCGCGCGGTACTTCTACAAGGAAAGAGGCGGCAACTACGAGCCGCTCGGGTGGCAACTGGCGACGTTCAGCCCGGCGGCCCTGGCGCAGTTCGTTGCGCACGAGGCCGCCGCCACCCTGCCGCCCAAGACTCAGCCCGAAAACCTGCCTGCCGGCAGGCAGGGCGGCGGTCCCGGCGGGGGACCCGGCGAACTTTAGAAAAAATCCCCGCGGCCGAAAAAATTTTCTTAAGTCCGGCCGCCCGGCTGCGACAATAATAGCGGCGAGGAGTCTCTGTTGGAGGGAGCCTGATGCACGTTAACAGGACCGAAGGTTACAACACGCCCGGCGTTCCCGACGGGACCCCCGGCCTTGCGAAGGCCGGCCCGGAGGGCGGCGCCAGGAAGGCGGATCCTAACGGTGTGGCCCTGAGCGAATCCGCCTTGGCCGCGCTTGTCCGCCAGGCGGCCGCAGCCGATGAAGTCAACTCCGGCGCCGTAGCCGACGCCCGGCGTCTGCTGGAATCGGGCCAACTCGATACGCCCGAGGCCATCCGCCGGGCGGCGGAGTCCATTCTGAATCGAGGCGTCTAGCCCAACTTACGCAGTTGTGCCAATTCCAAAAATATTTTCCGGGCCGGACCCCTTCTGGCGGGGGCGCCAGGGGCGGTGCGGGTGCCGAAAACGCCTCAACGGCCGTGTAGTGGAAAGTAACCCTCTT
>VGYT01000173.1 GCA_016872895.1 Planctomycetota bacterium | reverse complement strand
GCTCGCGGCTAAACGTGCGGGCCATCGCCGCGTTTTGGCGTGGGCTGTTCGTCGCTGCCGAGTCCCGAGTTTCGATTCCCGGCGTCTGTCGTTGGCCGCTGCTCGTGTCTGGCGTCTGTCTTTTCCCCCTTGTTGCCCTTAGCCGCGAGTGATACGATTCCGCGCTGCTTCGTTCGGCGAAAGGCGAGGGGCCGGCGCGATGACTCCCGTGCCGCAATCCAGGACGCTGGCCGACGTGCTGCGCGAGAAGGCCGAGACCGTTCGCGGGGCGCTCGACCGCGCCCTGGCGCCGCCGGATGAGCCCAGCCGCGACCTCTACGAAGCCATGCGCTACATGGCCCTCGGCGGGGGGAAGAAGTTGCGGCCGGTGCTGGTGCTGTTGGCGGCGGAGGCATGCGGCGGGTCGGCCGAGGCCGCCATGCCGGCCGCCTGCGCGGTCGAGATGGTCCACACGTACTCGCTCATCCACGACGACCTGCCGGCGATGGACAACGACGACCTGCGGCACGGGCGTCCCTCGTGCCACAAGGCCTTCGGCGAGGCCCTGGCCATCCTGGCGGGCGACGGCCTGCTGACGGAGGCGTTCGCGGTCCTCGGGTCGCAGGTGGCGGATGCGGCCCGCTGCCGCCGGCTGACGGCGGAACTGGCGTCGGCCGCGGGCGCCGTCGGCATGGTGGGCGGCCAGGCCGCCGACCTGCGGGCCGAGCGCCAGGGCCTTGCCGACGAGCGGCTGCTGGAGGTCATCCACCGCCGCAAGACCGCCCGCATGATCGAGGCCGCCGCCGTCATGGGCGCAATCGCCGCCGGTGCCAGCGAGCACTACGAGCGCAGCCTGCGGGCCTACGGGACGCACCTGGGCCTGGCGTTCCAGATTGCCGATGACGTCCTGGACGCCGAGGCTACGACCGAGGCGCTCGGCAAGACCGCCGGCAAAGACGCCGCTGCCGGAAAACTCACCTTCGTCAGGTGTTATGGCGTCGCGGCCGCGCGGCAGCGTGCCCTGGTCGAGGCCGACCGGGCGGTGGCGGCCCTCAGCGCCTTCGGCCACGAGGGCGACTGGCTGAGGGACCTGGCGCGGTTTGTTGTTCAACGGACGTTTTGAGGCGAGAATCTCCCGGTGGCTCACCTGGTTCTGGACAAGATAAAGTCCCCCGCCGACCTGCGGGGGCTGAGCGCGGCGGACCTGGCCGGCCTGGCGCGCGAGGTCCGCGCGCTCATCACGCAGGCCGTGGCGGCGCACGGTGGGCACCTGGCGTCGAATCTGGGCGTAGTGGACCTGACGCTTGCGCTGCACCGCGTCTTCGATTTCTCGCGCGACCACCTGGTGTGGGACGTGGGCCACCAGTGCTACGCGCACAAGATCGTCACCGGGCGGCGCGGGGCCTTCGAGAACCTGCGGACGGCCGGCGGCGCCTCGGGGTTCCCGCACCCGGCCGAGAGCCCGTACGACCTGTTCCGCACCGGCCACGCGGGGGCCAGCATCTCGACGGCGCTGGGCCTGGCGCTGGCCGAGAAGGCCGCCGGCTCGGGCCTGCGCACGGTGGCCGTCATCGGCGACGGGGCCCTGGGGAGCGGCCTTGCGCTTGAGGCCCTGAATCACGCCGGGGGCGTCGGGGCCGACCTGCTGGTGGTGCTCAATGATAATCAGATGTCCATCAGCCCCACGGTCGGCGCCCTCTCGCGGTGCCTGACGCGCGTGCGCACTGCCCCCGGCTACGACGGCCTCAAGCAGGATGTGCGCCAGGCCCTGGGCCGCCTGCCCCTGGGCGGCTCGCTTACCCGCGCCATCCACACGTTCAAGGAGTCCGTGAAGGAGGCGGTCGTACCGGACCATGTGCTGGAGCGGTTCGGGTTCCGCTGCTTCGGCCCGGTGGACGGGCACGACATCCCGGCCTTGCTGGAGGCGCTGGAGGAGATGCGGCACCTGGCCGGGCCGCGGCTGCTCCATGTGAGCACGCAGAAGGGCCGCGGTTTCGCCCCGGCGGTCGCGAAGCCCGAGGCCTGGCACAGCGCCGGCCCGTTCACCGAGCAGAACGGGCAGGTCGTCCCGGACGAGGACCGCGACGAACCCGCCACGTGGACCCGCGCGGCCGTAACGGAACTCATTGAATTCGCGCAGGCCGACGGCCGCATCGTGGCCGTCACCGCCGCAATGCCGGAGGGCACGGGCCTCCTGCGTTTCGCCCACCGTTTTCCGGACCGTTTCTTCGATGTGGGCATCTGCGAGCAGCACGCCGTGGCGCTGGCGGCGGGACTGGCGAAGGGGGGCCTGCGGCCGGTGGTGGGCATATACTCCACGTTTCTCCAACGGGCGTACGACCAACTATTCCAGGAGGTGGCCCTCCAGGGCCTGCCCGTGGTGCTGCTGGCCGACCGGGCCGGCCTCGTGGGGGCCGACGGCCCGACGCACCACGGCCTGTACGACATCGCATATACGCGGCACCTGCCGGGGTTCCGGATTGCGGCCCCGGCCGACCGCGGCGAACTTGCGGGGATGCTGCGGCTGGCGCTGGAGGCGGGCGGGCCGTGGCTCATCCGCTACCCGCGCGACCGCGTGCCGCAGGCCGACTTCTCCGATGCCCCCGTCCGGGAAGGGTGCGCGGAGACGCTCCGCCGCGGCCGGGACGGCGCCATCCTGGCGCTGGGGTCGACCGTGGCGGCCGCAGTGGAGGCGGCCGACCGCCTGCGGCCCGACGGTCCGGCCCTGACGGTCGCGAGCGCGCGGTTCGCCAAGCCCGTCGATGCGGCGTGCCTGGGGAACATGCTCCTGAGCCACCCGTGGGTCATGACGCTGGAGGACCATACCGGCCCCGGCGGCTTCGGATCGGCCGTGCTGGAGGCTGCGGCAGCGCACGGCTACGACCTGCGGAAGGTCGCGTGCGTGGCCGTGCCGGGGGACTTCGTGGAGCACGACACGCGTGGCGCCCAGTTGGCGGCGGCGGGCCTGACGGCGGAGCGCATCGCCGACCTTGCCCGGGCGCTGGCCGCAAAGACGTAACAGCGCTCACGCAAACCCGCAAAGGCGCAAAGTAAAGCATTTAATTAAGTATGTCTTTGCGCTCTTTGCGGCTTTGCGTGAGGCGGCCGTTTTGCAGCCGCAGGGAGGTGCGACGGTGAAGCGCGTCCTGATCCTGGTGAACGACGAGAAGGCGGCCGCACGCCGCGCGGCGCGGGCGCTCGGCCCGTGGCTCCGGCGTCGGGCAAGCGTCCGCACGCAGAACCTCTCGGCCGGCCGCATCCGCGGCGGGGCGGACCTGGTCGTGGTCCTCGGCGGCGACGGGTCCATCCTGAAGGCCGCTCGCCTCCTCGCCGGGCGCGAGGTCCCCGTCCTGGGCATCAACCTGGGGAAACTCGGATACCTGGCCGAGTTCACCGCCCGCGAGTTTCGCCGCGAGTTCGACCGCTTCGCGAGCACGAGCGCGCCGGTCGCGCGGCGCATGATGCTGGCGGTGCGGGTGGAGCACGGCCGCAGGCCGCGCGAGTATCTCGCCCTGAACGACGTCGTCGTGGCCGGCGGCGACCGCCACCGCATGGTCGCCGTCGCCGCCGCCGTGGACGGCGAACCCATCACCACCTACCACGGCGACGGCGTGCTGGTGGCCACGCCCACGGGGTCCACCGCGTACTGCCTTGCAGCGGGCGGACCGCTCCTGACGCCCGGCCTGGACGCCATGGCCCTGGTGCCCGTGTGCCCGCACTCGCTGACGCATCGGCCGATCGTGGTGCGCTCGGACCGCGAGATCACGCTGGAATCCTGCGGCCTCCAGCGCGAGGCCGTATGCGTTGTCGACGGCCAGGAGATGGCGCGCCTGGCTCGCGGCGACCGCGTGCGCGTCCGCCGGGCCGACGCCGCGTTCCTGCTCGTTCAGAACCCCTCGCGCCGCCCCTTCCAGACGCTGCGCGAGAAACTCTCGTGGGGCCAGATGCCCAAGTACGCATAAGGGGCCTTCATTCATGAAACACGAGGTCCGTGTCCTGACGCAGTACTGCAAGGGCTGCCAACTGTGCGTCGCGGCATGCCCGAAGGGCGTGCTGGAGATGTCGGAAGAGTTGACGGATGTTGGCGTGCGGCCGGCCCGCCCGAAGCCGGGTGCGGAGTGCATCGGCTGCACGCTCTGTTACCAGGTCTGCCCGGACGCGGCCATCGAGATCTGGGAGTTGCTGGACACGTGATGCGCCGCCGGGTGCCATGCTTTCGCTTGGGAAAGCACGAGCCGCGGCCCCGCCAGATTGCCTTTGACTTTCGCCCCGCCAAACGCCATATTGCTGCCTGTCGGCGGGCCGGAACGGTAGAGGCGATCTTCCGCCGCAGCGTGCGGCAAAGCCGCGGCCCCGGACGTGCACTCGGAGGTAAACAGCCATGTTGCATCGCGTAACGCGTCGTGGACTTATGAAAGGCGCGGCCGCAGGGGCCGGCCTGGTCATCTTGGCCGACCCGCGGTCGGCCCTGGGCTTCGCCGCCAACAGGAAACTCAACGTCGCCCTTATCGGCGTGGGCGGGCAGGGCGGGGCGGGGCACGGCATGGCCTCGGCCGAGAACATCGTCGCACTCTGCGACGCCGACGAGGGCCGCACGTCGGGCTTCGCCCAGAAGCAGCCCCAGGCCAAGACCTACACCGACTGGCGCAGACTGTACGACAGCCACAAGAACCTGAACCTGGTCCTTGTGGCCACGCCGGACCACACGCACTTTCCGGCGGCGTACTCGGCCGTCATCCGCGGCTGCGCGTGCTACTGCGAGAAGCCCCTCACGCACGGCATCTGGGAGGCCCGCACCCTGGCCGAGGCCGTCAAGAAGCACAGGGTTCCCACCCAGATGGGGAACCAGGGCCACGCCAAGGAGGGCAACCGCCGCGTGGTCGAGTGGGTCCGTGCCGGCGTCATCGGCACCGTCAAGGAAGTGCATACATGGACGAACCGCCCCATCTGGCCGCAGGGACGAAAGACCCCCACCTACACCGATCCCGTTCCTCCCACCCTGAACTGGGACGCGTGGCTCGGCGTGGCGCCCAAGCGGGAATACGCGGCCACGTGGCGCGAGCCGGAGTACGCCTCCGGCCGCAAGGAAGTGTATCATCCGTTCACCTGGCGCGGCTGGTTCGATTACGGCTGCGGCGCGGTGGGCGACATGGGCTGCCACACCTGGGACTCCGTGTGGTGGTCGATGGACCCGCGTGCGCCGCTGTCGGCTGAGCCGGTCAGGGTGGTGGACCTGGGCCCCGAGATGTTCCCGCGCCAGATGATCGTCAAGTGGGAGTTCGGCCCGAGCGCCGCCGACTCGCCGTACAAGCGGCCCGGCTTCATCGCCTTCTGGTACGAGGGCGGCCTGAAGCCCGACGTGCCCGAAGAAATCAAGGAAGACCCTGACGCCTCGAAGAAGGAACTGCCCGGCTCCGGCAGCCTCTTCATCGGCGACAAGGGCAAAATCCTGGTCGAGGGCGACTACGGCGACTCGCCGCACCTGATCCCGAACGCCAAGATGCAGGAGTTCAAGTCCGGCCGCATGAAGGACATCCCCCAGATTCCTAAGTCGCCCGGCCACCGCGAGGAACTCGTCATGGCGGCTCACGGAGAGCAGCCGTGGGACTTCCCGAAGTCGAACTTCATGTACGCCGGCCCGCTGGTCGAGGCCATGAACCTGGCGAATGTTGCCGTCCGTCTCGGCAAGAAGGTCTCATGGGACCCGAAGACCCTGAAGTGTCCCGGCACGCCCGAGGCCGACCCGCTGGTTAAGCGCGAGTACCGCAAGGGCTGGTGGAACGTATAACCTGGCGTTCGAGCCGCGCTGCGTCAACAGCCCCCCGTGAACACATGGGGGGCTGTTCTTGTTCAGCCCCGCGCCAGTGCACGCGGGGCGGCTGGGCATCCGAGCCGCCACCGTAAGTATCAGAGCCGCGACCGTAACGGAGCGGTGTTGTTGGTGTGCGCACGCCACGGCACCGCTCCCTTACGGTCGCGGCTCTGATTCGGCCCCGGGTGTGCTCACGGGGGGCTGAACAAGGTGCGCGGCTTTCGTTTCGCCGGCCTGCGGCCGAAACTCGCTCCGCTGCCGGGGGTTAAACGAAGGGCAACCCTAACTCTCGGAGGTGCCTGACCATGATGAACCGCATCACCCGCCGTGGACTCCTGAAGGGCGCGGCCGCGGGGGCCGGCCTGGTCGTGCTCGCCCATCCGCAGTCGGCCCGGGCTTACGCGCAGAACGCCAAGGTCCGCTTCGCCAACGTGGGCGTGGGGGGTCGCGGCAACGGCCACCTGGCCCCCGCTTCCGGCGAGGAACTGGTGGCCATCTGCGACGCCGACCGCGGCACGATCGAGAAGGTCGGCGCCAAGCACCCCGGCGCAAAGAGGTTCGACGACTGGCGAAAACTTCTCGACGAGATGGCCGCCAAAATCGACGGCGTCTTCGTAGCCACGCCCGACCACACGCACTTCCCGGCGGCATATACCGCCGTCAAACTGGGCAAGCACTGCTACTGCGAAAAGCCCCTCACGCACGGCATCTGGGAGGCGCGGGCCCTGGCGGAACTCGTCAGGCAGAAGAAGGTGGCCACGCAGATGGGCAACCAGCACCACGCCAACGAGGGCAACCGCCTCGTCGTGGAGTGGGTCCGGGCGGGGGCACTCGGCACCGTCACCGAGATCCACAGTTGGACGAACCGGCCCATCTGGCCGCAGGGCCGCGAGCGGCCGAGTTACACCGACCCCGTGCCCGCCACGCTTAACTGGGACTCCTGGCTGGGCGTCGCGCCGCAGCGTCCGTACGTGGCCGCGTGGCGCGAGGCCGAGTACGCGAAGGAGCGCAAGGACGTGTATCATCCGTTCTCGTGGCGCGGCTGGTACGACTTCGGTTGCGGCGCGGTGGGCGACATGGGCTGCCACACCTGGGACAACGTGTGGTGGGCGATGGACCCGCGGGCGCCGCTGTCGTGCGAGCCGGTCAAGGTCGTCGGGAAGAGCCGCGAGATGTTCCCGCGCCAGATGATCGTCAAGTGGGAGTTCGGCCCCAGCGCCGCGGACTCGCCTTACAAGCGGCCGGGCTTCGTGGCCTACTGGTACGAGGGCGGCCTTATGCCCCCGGTGCCGGAGGAGATTATCAGCGACCCGACGCGCCAGAAGAAGGAACTGCCCAAGTCGGGGTGCCTCTTCGTGGGCACCAAGGGCAAACTCCTCTCCTCCGGCGATTACAGCGAGTCGGTGCGCATTATTCCCGAATCGAAGATGGATGAGTTCAAGCAGCACATGCCTGAGAAAACCATCCCCCGCTCGCCCGGCCACCACCAGGAGTTCATCATGGCCTGCCGCGGCGAGAAACCGTGGGACTACCCGGCCTCGAACTTCACGTACGGCGGCCCGCTGGTCGAGGCCATGAACCTGGCCAACATAGCCGCGCGCCTGGGCAAGAAAATCGCCTGGGACCCCGTGGGCATGAAGTGCCCCGGCACGCCCGAGGCCGACGCGCTGATTAAGCGCGAGTACCGCAAGGGGTTCTGGCAGCCGGCGTGAGGCGGCCGCCTGCCATGTCGACTTTCAGGGCCGAAGGGGCGCTTGCGCCCTTCCGCTTGAACGCAGAGGGCGCAGAGAAAATCTGCTGTTATTAAGGACTGTATATCTTTCTGTTTTGCTCTGCGTTCTCCGCGCCCTCTGCGCCCGAATCGAACGGCCGGCGGATTGCATCCCGGCCTGCGCTTCATGGAGGGATCATCATGCGTTGCGCACTCGCCCTGACGTTCCTCTTGGCCGCATTCTGTCCCGCCGCCGCGGCCGCCGAACCCCTGAGGATAAGCGGCGTTTATCCGCACCTGGCGGCGTTCAGCAAGAACCCGGAGTGCGGCATCGGGGCCGTCGTGCCCTGGGCCGACCGTCTCTGGTTCATCACCTACCCGCCGCACGAACGCACGGGCGGCACGGACAAACTCTACGAGATTACGCCGGACCTTGCCCAGCGCATCCGTCCCGAGAGCGTGGGCGGCACGCACGCCTGCCGCATGATCCACCGCGAGTCCAACCAACTCATCATCGGACCCTACTTCATCGACGCCCGGGGCCGCGCGCGGGCCTGCGACCTTAAGAAACTCGTCGGACGCATGACCGCCGTCATGCGACACCTGACGGACCCCGCCAACCTGGTGTACTTCTACGACATGGAAGGCGCCCTGTACGAGGTCAACGTGCACACGCTCGACGTGAAGCGCCTCTTCGAGCGGCCGGTGCCCGGCTGGCACGGCAAGGGCGCTTACACTGCCCAGGGCCGCGTGGTGGTGGCCAACAACGGCGAGTCGGCCGGCGGCGGCGGCGCGACGGGCAAACTCCTGGTCGCCGACCTGCCGGCGGACCCTGAAAACGCCGGCGTCCTGGCCGAGTGGGACGGCAAGACCTGGCGCATCGTCGAGCGACGCCAGTTCTGCGACGTGACCGGCCCCGGGGGCATCTACGGGTCGCCCGACGACGCCGCGCCGCTGTGGGCCATCGGATGGGACCGCCGCTCGGTCCTCCTGAAACTCCTCGACGGCGGCCGGTGGCACACGTTCCGCCTGCCCAAGGCAAGCCACTGTTACGACCCGCGGCACGGCTGGTACACCGAGTGGCCGCGCATCCGCGAAATCGCCCCGGGCAAGTTGATGATGGACATGCATGGAATGTTCTATGATTTCCCGGCGGGCTTCCGGGCGGTGAAGACGGGCGGCCTCGCCCCCATCGCCAGCCACCTGCGGTACATCCCCGATTTCTGCCACTGGAACGGCCGCGTCGTGCTTGCCACCGACGAGGCCTCTATCATGAAGAACCCGATGCTCGGCCAGTCGCAGTCGAACCTGTGGTTCGGGTCGGTGGGCGACCTGGCGGCGTTCGGCCCGCGCTCGGGGTGGGGCGGCCCGTGGGTCCGCGACGCCGTCAAGGCGGGGGAGCCCTCCGTTCCGTTCCTCGCAGGCGGCTTCGACCGGCGCGTCGTGCACCTGGCGCACGAGGCCGACGCCGAGGTCGCCTTCACCCTGGAAGCGGACACCGCGGGCGACGGCTCGTGGAAGCCCAGCGAGACGGTCCGCGTGCCCCCGCGCGGGTACCGGTTCCGCGTGTTCCCGGCGGGGTTCGACGCGGCGTGGGTCCGCGTGAAGGCCGACCGCGACTGCGTGGCCACGGCGTTCTTCCATTACACGTCGGCCCGCACCGCGCCGGCGGACGAAGAGGCCATGTTCGCGGGCCTGGCGCGCGTGACCGACGCCGGCCCTGTGGTGGCGGGCCCCGTGCGCCCCGCCGGGCACAACCGCAACCTCCAGTTCGTGGCCCAGGCGGCTGGCGCCGACGGCCCGGCGGCCGACTTGGGATACTACGAGGCCGATGAGAAGGTAACGTTTGCGCGGCCGGCCGAAGACCGCACCGACGAGGTCCGCAAGGTCGCCGCCCTGACGGCCGACTTCGAGGTCGATGACGCCTCGGTCATCCTCCGGGCCGACGGCAAGACGTACCGCCTGCCCAGGGGCGACGCCAGGTACGACAGGCCCTTCGCCTTCGGTTGGCCGCGCGGCCTCCGCGAGTGCGAGTCCGAGCGGTACCTGCTGAACGTCCACGGCACGTTCTACGAGGTGCCGCGAGACAAGGGCGTGCCCCTCCTCAAGCCCGTGTGCAGCCACGGGCGGCAGATAATGGATTACTGCACGTGGCGCGGCCTGCTGGTGCTGGCCGGCACGCGGGCCGACGCCAGGCCGGACGGGCACGTCTTCGCCTCGGCCGACGGGAAGGCCAGCCTGTGGTTCGGCGCCATCGATGACCTGTGGAAACTCGGGAAGCCCGCGGGTCGCGGCGGGCCGTGGCGGAAGACGGCCGTGGCCGCAGGCAAGCCGTCGGACCCGTACCTCATGACGAATTATGATAAGAAGAAGGTTGAACTCTCGCACGACGCCGCGGGCGAAATCGGGTTCATTATCGAGGTCCAGTTCGCCCACGACGGCGGCTGGCACGAGTATCAGGCCGTCAAGGTCCCGCCCGGCACGACCGTTGCGCACGAGTTCCCGGCCGGCTTTGCCGCGCACTGGGTCCGCGTGACGGCCGACAAGGACTGCGCCGCGACGGCGCTCTTCATCTACGACAGCCCTGACGAATGAGTTTTTTGTCGCACGCGGGTCCAGGTGACGGCGGGCCGTCCCGCCGATCTGGAATCCATGACCGGCCGGCCGGC
>VGYT01000172.1 GCA_016872895.1 Planctomycetota bacterium | reverse complement strand
GCTCTACCACTGAGCTACGCCCGCATCTGCCTTGAAAGGGTCGTCGGGACCACCCTTCCGGGCCCACCGACCAACCGTTGGCCGCTGACTATACCCGGCGCAAAGGGCCGATGCAAGCCAAAAAAAAGGGTGACTAAGTGACGAGGTGACGAGGTGACGAGGTGGCGAGGTGACGAGGTAACTAGGTAACTAGGTAACTAGGTGACTAAGTGACTACGTGACTAAGCAACTAGTGGTCACCTAGTTACCTAGTCACCGCCTTTCCTGCGGCGGCACGGGCATCACGAACACCGGGGCGGGGGGAATCTGGGGCCCGGGAAGCCGCCAGAAGGACTGCCCCTGGTGCGCCGTCTTGCCCTTCTCGGCCTTCAGGTCGCCCGCGGCGCGCTCAAGGGTCCTGCGGCTGCGGCCCCATATGCCCGCCGCGCAGGCGTCGGCCCACAAGCGCTCGGCCCTGGCGTCCTCGCCCAGGGCCCTTGCCGCCCCGATGGCCGTCAGGACGGCCGCCCTGCGCCGGGCCCTCTCGGCCCTGCCGCACTCCCGCCAGGCCCTGTTCATTTCCATGACCATGTGCGCGCCTCCATATAGAGAAAAGACCATGTTTACACCACGTCCGCCGTCGCCGCGCACCCCTGCGTCAGGGGCGTCTCGAACACGATTCGCTCCTAACTAAACCCGTACCAGTATTCGCGGACCAACAAGCAAAGCCAAGCAGAAATCGCTGGCTAATAAACTCTCCCGCGGGTAGGGCGCAACGGGGCCGCACACCCAACCCGTAGGGGGTAAGCGGTGTGCCGGCTGCGCGCCGGGCGGCTTGACCGCAGAGGACGCAGAGAACGCAGAGGAAAATGACACGCGAAGGAAACGGCACAGCGCCAATTTCTGCTGTTACTCAACTCCTTCCTCTGCGTTCTCTGCGCTCTCCGCGGTGAAAGGAATCTCCGTATGGTCCCCGCGGCCTGCCCGCCCGCGGGCGGGGCGGGGAGGCGGGCCGGCTGCGGACTGGACAACCTCCCGCCGCGGTCCGTATACTCAAGCGCGCCATGCAAAGCCCACCTCCTGCGCAAGACGGCGGCCCGCCTCGGCGGGGACCGCCGGATACGACGGCGGCCATCCTGGCGGGCGGCAAGGGCACGCGCCTGCGGGAGGCCGTGCCCGACCGGCCGAAGGCGCTGGCCGAGGTCGCCGGCAGGCCGCTGCTGGCATACCTCCTGGCGCAACTGGAGCGCCACGGCTTCGCGCGGGTGGTGTTATGCACTGGCCACATGGGCGAGCGCGTGCGGGAGGCCGTCGGCCCGAAGTTCGGACGCCTCGCCATCGCTTATTCGCAGGAGCCGGCGCCGCTGGGGACCGGGGGGGCGCTGCGCCTGGCGCTCGCGATGCTCGACTCGCCCGACGTACTGGTGATGAACGGCGACTCGTACTGCGGGGCCGACCTGGGGGCACTCCTGGCGTTCCACGCGGCGGGATCAGGCACCCGGCCGCGCGCGGGGTCGCTGACGGTGGTGCGCGCGGCGGATGCGCGGCGGTACGGGTGCGTGCGGTTCGGCCCGGACGGCCGGGTGACGGCCTTTGAGGAAAAAGACCGCGCCGCGGGGGCGGGGTGGATAAACGCCGGGGTCTACGCCCTGGCGCGGGACGCCATCGCCGAGGTTCCGGCGGGCCGGGCGATATCGCTTGAGAAGGAACTGTTTCCGCAGTGGGCGGGGCGGGCGGGGCGGGGCCTGTATGCGTGGCCCGCGGCCGGTGCGCCGTTCATCGACATCGGATGCCCGGAATCGTACAAGGATGCGCAGGCGTTTTTTGCGCCTGGCGGCCCGGGCGGGCAGGCGGGCCCGGCTGCGCGCCGGGCTCTTGACCGCAGAGGACGCAGAGAACGCAGAGGAAAATGACACGCGAAGGAAACGCCGCGGCGTCAATTCCTGTTGTTGTTCAATTCCTTCCTCTGCGTTCTCTGCGCTCTCTGCGATGAAAGGAATCTCCGCATGATCCCCGCGGCGGGTAACGGAGAGCGGCTTTTGCTGGCGGCGGCGCGGCCCGGCGGCCGATACGAAATGAGGCGGGCCGGCTGCGCGCCGGGCGGCTTAACCGCAGACGACGCAGAGAACGCAGAGGAAAATGACACGCGAAGGAAACGCCGCGGCGTCAATTCCTGTTGTTATTCAATTCCTTCCTCTGCGTTCTCTGCGCTCTCTGCGGTGAAAGGAATCTCCGTATGATCCCCGCGGCGGGCACGAGGGACGACAGGCCATGATTATCACGCGCACGCCTTACCGCGTCTCGTTCTTCGGCGGCGGGACGGACTACCCCGCGTGGTACCAGAAGCACGGCGGGGCGGTGCTGTCGGCCACGATAAACAAGTACTGCTACCTGACGGTGCGGTACCTGCCGCCGTTCTTCGAGCACCGGTACCGCATCATCTATCGCAAGATTGAGATGTGCAACGATGTTGGCGAGATCGAGCACCCGGCGGTGCGGGCGTGCCTGGAGCACCTGGGCACAAAGCGGGGGCTGGAAATCCATCACGACGGCGATCTGCCGGCCCGCAGCGGCATGGGCACGAGTTCCTCGTTCACCGTGGGCCTGATGCACGCCCTGTACGCCCTGGGGGGGCGGATGATAAGCAAGCAGGAACTGGCCCGCGAAAGCATCTACATAGAGCAGGACGTGCTGCACGAGACCGTGGGGTCGCAGGACCAGGTGGCCGTGGCCTACGGGGGGCTGAACCTCATCGTCTTCGGGCAGGGGGGCGAAATCTCGGTGCGGCCGATCACGCTGAGCCCGCGGCGCATCGGCGACCTGGGCGACCACCTGATGCTCTTTTACACGGGCATCAAGCGGACGGCTTCGGAGATCGCGGGCAGTTACGTGTCGGACATCGAGAAGAAGCGCACGCAACTGAGGGTCCTGCGCGACCTGGTGGACGAGGCCATGGCGGTGCTGGCCCGGGACGCCCCGCTCACGGCTTTCGGCGAACTGCTGCACGAGGCCTGGCAGGTGAAGCGCGAGCTCTCAATCAAGGTCTCATCGTCGCAGGTGGACCAGATATACACGGCCGCGAGGCAGGCGGGGGCCAGCGGCGGGAAACTCACCGGGGCGGGCGGCGGGGGGTTCCTGCTGCTCTTCGTTCCGCCGGACCGCCAGGCGTCCGTGCGCCAGGCGCTGACCGACCTCCTGCTGGTGCCCATCCGCTTCGAGTTCGAGGGGAGCCAGGTGGTCCTGTTCGACCTGGACGAAGACTACGCGGCGCTGGACGGCCCGCGCCCGGCCCGCACGGGCCGCGCGGCCCCGCGCACCATCGAGGCCGAGGGAGGCGGGAAGCCCGCCCAGGGTCCGTCCGCATGAAGAAGTCCGCATGCATCTATGTAGCCGGGGCGGAAGGCGTCATCGGGGCTGCGCTCGCCCGCACGCTGGTGCGACGGGGGTACACACGCGTGTTGTGCGCTGCGGGCGGCGGGCCGGACCTGGCGGAGGGCGCGGCCGTGGAGAAGTTCTTCGCCCGCGCGCGGCCGGAGTACGTTTTTCACACGGGCGGCCGGACGGCCGGCGTGGGCGGAAACGTCAGGTTCCCCGCCGACCTCGCGCTGGAGAACCTCCTTGCTGCCGCGAACGTGCTGGCGGCGGCACAGCGCAGCGGCGTCAGGAAACTCCTGTACCTCGCCGGCTCGTGCGCCTACCCGCGCGACTGCCCGCAGCCGATGCGCGAAGAATACCTTATGACGGGTCCCCTGGAGCCGACGAGCGAGGCCTACGCGACTGCCAAGATTGCAGGGCTGCGCCTGGCGCAGGCGATGCGGCGGCAGCACGGGGCGCCCTTCATCGCGGGCATCGCCCCGAACACGTTCGGGCCGGGCGACGATTTTTCGCCCGAAAACTCGCACGTCGCGGCGGCGCTCGTGCGGCGGTTCCACGAGGCGCGCCTTGCGGGTCGGGCGAGCGTCACCGTGTGGGGCACGGGGCGGCCGCGCCGCGAGTTCCTCTTCGCCGACGACCTGGCCGACGCATGCATATTCGTCATGAAGCACTACGACGGCGCCGAGCCGATCAACCTGGGCGGCGGGACGGACCTGGCCGTCGCCGACCTGGCCGAGATGGTCCGCGCCGTGGTCGGCTTCCGCGGCCGGATACGCTTCGACCCGCGGCGGCCGGACGGCGCTCCGGCGAAGGTGCTGGACTCATCGCGCCTGCGCCGGATGGGGTGGCGTCCGCGGACGCCGCTTCGCCGGGCACTGGAGGTCACGTACGCCTGGTACTGCCGGGCGGCGGCCGACGGGCAGGCGGAGGGGGGCGGCGGCGCACCCGGCTCCGGCGCGCGCATTGACCCCCGCCTTACGGCGGGGGCTAGTCATCGCGCTTCGCGCGAGGCACCCGGCCCGACCAGCCCCCGGCGTAAGCCGGGGGCGGCGTCGCGCCGCCGGCGCCGGGGAGGCGCTTGATGACCTCACCGGGCGGCCTGAGCGTTCCCTTCGGCACGGTTACGATTACCGAGCGCGCCCGGTCGCTCATCCAGGATGCGCTCGCCCGCGGCCAGGTCTCCGGCGGGCGCCTCGTGGCCGAGTTCGAGGCCCGCTTTGCCGCCCTGCACGGCGTGCGGGAGGCCGTGGCCGTCTCCAGCGGCACGGACGCCGACACGCTGGCCCTGGCGGTGCTGCACGACTTCGGCGCGCGGCGGGGCGACGAGGTCATCGTGCCGGCCCTGTCGTTCGTGGCCACGGGCAGCGCGGTCCTCCACGCGGGCTTTACGCCCGTGTTCGTGGACGTGGACCTGCGCACGCTGAACATAGACGCCGGCGCAATCGAGGCGGCGGTCACGGAGCGGACGCGGGCCATCATGCCCGTGCACCTGATGGGGAAGCCGGCGGACATGGACGCGGTGCTCGCGGTCGCCCGCCGCCATAAACTGGCGGTAATCGAAGACGCGGCCGAGGCGCACGGGGCGCTGTGGCGCGGCCGGCGGGTCGGCACAATCGGAGACATGGGCGCATTCAGCACCTACGTGGCGCACATCATCACGACGATAGAAGGCGGCGTGGTCATAACCGACCGCGAAGAGTACGCCGAGGTGCTCCGGTCGCTGCGGGCCCACGGACGCTCCTGCACGTGCAAGCGGTGCGTAATGAGCACGGGCGGGGGGTACTGCGAGCGGCGGTTCGGGCGGCCGGGCGTGGAGGACACCCGCTTCGTGTTCGACCGCATCGGATACTCGTCGAAGATGAACGAACTGGAGGCCGCCGTCGGCCTGGGCCACCTGGACCTGTACGAGACGATCCTGGCGAAGCGCTACAGGAACTTGAAATACGCGCTTGAGCGGTTCGGGGCGCTTGGGCCGCACCTGTACACCATCGGCGAGGAACCGCACGAGCGCCTGGGTCCGCACGCTCTGCCGGTAATCATCGGGAAGGATGCGTCGCTACGGCGGCGGGACCTGATTGAGTTTCTCCAGCGACGCCGCATCGACAGCCGCACGCTCTTTGCGTCGATGCCCACGCAGTGCCCCGGATTCGCGTTCCTGGGCTACCGGCCGGGGCAGTTCCCGAACGCGGAGTACCTGGGCACGCACGGGCTGCACGTGGGCGTTCACCAGGACCTGGAACTGGAGCACATGGAGTACGTGCTGGACTCGCTGCGGGGGTTCCTGGAGCGTGCGCAGCGCTAGTGCTGCGTCGCCGCCCAGTTGGAGGCCGGCATGCCTGTTGCCGCTTTTGTGGATCTCGGCAAGGACATTTATGACCAGCATGGCGTATATTCGCTGATAGCCGTTCTGAAGAAGAACGGCGTCCAGGTCCACTACGTCGGCAGGGCCTCGGCCGGCAGGATGATTCGGAAGTTGCAGGCGCTGGGGGCGGACGCGCTGCTCTATTCCTCCTTCTCTCACACGCTGGACCATTACGCGGCCTTTGACCGGATCGCGAAGCAGGCCCTGCCGCGAGTGGTGTCGGTAATCGGGGGTCCCGGCCCGACGCTGAGCCCGCACGAGTTGAAGGACTCGACGATAGACGCATACTGCGTCGGAGAAGGCGAGCAGTCGCTGGTGGGGTTCCTGAGGGGCGGCTTTACGAGTTACGGAAACATCCGCAGGAGGGACGAGGGCTTCTCGCAGCGCGCCCTCTTGCCGCTCGCGGACCTGGACGCGCTGCCGCTGCCCGACCGCGACGTGGTGTACGGGGCCGACTCGCTGCTTCGCGACGCGCCCTCCAAGCAGTTCTTCTCGGGCCGGGGATGCCCGTACGACTGCACGTACTGCGTGAACCACAGTTTCCGCGAACTCTTCAAGGGCCTCGGGCCGGTCATGCGCAAGAAGAGCGTCGGGTATGTGCTGGAGGAGATCCGCAGCGTCCGCGCGAAGTACCCCCTCGGAAACGTCGTGTTCAATGACGACCTGTTCATCATGGACAAGAAGTGGCTGTGGGAGTTCGCCGAACGGTATCCCCGGGAAATCGGGCTGCCCTACACTTGCAACATCCGGGCCAACCTCGTGGACGAAGACGTGGTGCGGGCCCTGAAGGACAGCGGGTGCAGGGGAACCAACTGGAGCATTGAATGCGGCGACGCGCAGTTGCGGAACGAGGTCCTCCGGCGCAACATGACCGACGAACACATCCTGCGGACGGGCGAGCTTCTGGCCAAGTACCGCATCCCGAACCGCATCGGGAACCTCATCGCCATCCCCGGCGAGAACCGCGGCCAGATGCTCAAAACCGTGGAGATGAACATCCGCTGCCGCCCAACGCTGGCCATCGGCAGCATCTTCACGCCGTATCCGGGCCTGCGCCTGACGCAGTACGCCATTGACAAGGGGTATTACACGCCGCGCCCGGCAGGCGACCTGCCGCACAACTGCTACCGGCGGTCGGTGCTGAACATTTCGCGGGCCGACAACCGGTGGGTGCAGAAACTGATGTGCCTGTTTCCGGTGTTCGTGCGTTTTCCGGGGCTGTACGCCCGCCGGGGCGTGCGGCGTTTTCTGTGGGCCCTTCCCATCTTCCTGCTGCGGCCGGTGCGGGAATTGGTGTTTACGATGGGAATGATACGGCTCTATATCGCAAAAACACCGCTGCGGCTGAGACTGCGGATGGCGATGCGGTACATCCGCAACCTGTGGTAGGAAACCGTGAGCGCGGGTGCCCCGCTTTCGCAACAACGGCGAATCAGAGCCGCGACCGTGAGGGAGCGGTGTAGTTGCGCACGCAGCCCGACGGCACCGCTCCCTTACGATCGCGGCTCTGATGCGCAACGGCGCGAAAACATGGCATCCAAGTGATCAAGTATGGCGGACCACTGGACGCGAGGTCCATGATGCGGGGCGCTCAAGACGCGGGGCCGCAGGCAACAGCCGCGCCGGGCCGGCGAGGCCTCCTCCGGCCATGGGCCGTCGATGCGGCCGCGCTGGGCGTGCTCTGGCTCGCGCTGGCCGCGGCGTACTGGCCGTCGCTCGACAGCCTGTCGCTGACGGACCAGGTGGACTACCTGATTGAGTGCTTCGGCAACGACGGCTCGGCCTGGGCCATGTTTAGTCACACGTGCAGTTACAACCACACGACGCGGATCGAGCCGGGCGACACGACGATCTTCCGGCCGCTCTTTTACCTTGCGCTGGTGCTGAACATCACGACGTTCCGGACAAACCTGTCGGCCCAGCAGGCCACGGGTATAGTGCTGCACGGCCTGGCGGTCCTGTGCGTGATGCGACTGATGAGGCGGTTCTGCGCCCCGCCGCGGGGCGGCGGGGCCGGCGGCCGCCTGAGCGCGGGCGACCTGCGGCTGTGGCTCCCTCCCGCCATGACGGCCTTCTGGGCGGCCAGTTTCATGAACATTCTGTCGGTCTCCTACATTAACATCATCTCCTACATGGTGTTCGTCATGCTGGTGGCGTCGGCCTTGAACCTGCTGCATCTTTATACGGCCGAGCCGCCGGTCGGCCGCACGGCGCGGGGCGCCCTCGTGGCGGGGGCGTGGGTGCTTCTGGCAGCCGCAGCGATGATGTACGAGGTGGGCCAGGTCATCGCCGTGCTGGTCGGCCTTGTGCTGGCCGGCCTGGAGGCCGGACGACGGCGTTGGGGCCGCGGGGCCGCGCTGCTCGCCCTGTTCGTCCTCATCGCCGCGGGCTACCAGGTCGTCAACGCCTGGGACCGCCACATCCACCAGGGGCAGTTCCCCGTCGATAGCGAGGCGGCCACGATGCTGCCGCGGGCCTTCAGCCTCGACACCATCCGCAACATCGGCCGCGCGGGCCTCTACACGGTCGTCCAGCCGTACTTCCCGTCGCCGGACCACCTGGTGATGTTCACGCGGGTGTTCATCAACGAGTTGTCGTGGGAGAAATGGCGGTGGGACGGCTGGACCATCCTGTCGCTGGTCGTGCTGGCGACCTGGCTGGCGCTGCTGCTTCGCGCCCTGCCGCGAATGCTGAAGCGGGAGAACCGCGCGGCGGCGGCTTGGTGGCTGTTTCTCATGGTCTTCCTGCTGGGGTTCGAGGCGATCCTCGCGGTGGGCCGCCTGAACGTCCGCTTTCGCGAGGAAATCCTGAGCGCCAACTCCTACTACGCCTACACGCCCCTGCTCTTCTGGACGCTGGCGGCGGTGCGCGCCTGGTCGCTGGACCCCGGGCCGGCTTCGCCTCGCCGCCGCGCGGCCTGGCGCGCGGCGTGGGCGGTGCTGCTGGCGGGCACGCTGGTGCTAAGCGGCCGCGGCCTGTGGGTGGTGCACGGCGGCACGCGGGACTTCTCGAACTTCGTGGCCCCCTTGCGCAGCCGCCTGGACCCCGTGGCCGCATTCCTGCGGCGCCAGCCGAACCCGTCGCGGGTGCGCCTGGCGTTCGAGACGACGTTCAGGGGACCGATGCCGTGCTTACGGGGCGTGCCGGTGACCAGCGTGTTCTTCCACCCCTTTGAGGACAACTACTCTCCGGACTACGTGGTCCAGTTCGAGCCGGACTTCGTGAACATCGTGGCAGCGGACCTTTATCGCCACACGCACCCGGGGGCGCCGGCGCCTTTGTTCCCGGACCTGGTCAAGATCGGAACGAAGCAGCATGTCTATTACTACCGCGGTATGTACCACGGTGTGGCGTACGGGTACAACGTGATGGCCGTGGCACCTCCCGCCGCGACGCTAGATGCGGCGTACGAGGCAGCGCGGCGTCTGTGGGGCAGCGGTTAGCGCTACAACGCCGCTCCTCGCGGCGGGCCCAGGCCAACAACACCGCTCCCTTACGGAGACCGGCTCTTTTTACCCCCTATAATCGACCGATCGGCGCAGCCCCACATTTGCTGTTGCCCGCCGAGAGGGAGGGACGATAATTGCCATGCGGCGGCGACGGCCCTCGCAGGATAGATGTTGTGCGCGCCGGGCGCTATAATAACCGGGCACATGGAGGCCGCTGCGCACGGGAACCTTACGCATGGATGCGGCGCTCTTGAAGCAGAAGGCGCGCGAAATCCGGGCCACGTGCCTCCAGATGTCGTACGACGGCCAGGAAGGCCACCTGAGTTCCGCCCTCACCGCCGTCGACGTGCTGGTGGCGCTGTATTACGGCTGGCTCCGCGTGTTTCCCGACCAGCCGCGACACCCCCAGCGCGACCGTTTCATCCTCTCGAAGGGCCACGGGTGCACGGCCCTGTACGCCGTGCTGGCGGACCGGGGGTTCTTCCCGCGGGGCCTGCTTCGGGAATACAACCGCGAGCGTTCGGCGCTGCCGAACCATCCGTGCATCCACGCGCTGCCGCTGCTGGAGTTCTCGGCGGGGAGCCTGGGCCACGGGCTGGGCATCGCCGCGGGGATGCTGTACGGGCTGCGGCTGAAGGGGTCGGCATCGCGGGCGGCCGTCGTCCTGGGCGACGGCGAGTGCAACGAGGGCAGCGTGTGGGAGGCCGCCATGTTTGCCGCGGCCCACCGGCTCGACCGCCTCCTGGCCGTGGTGGACTACAACGGCATCCAGGCCGTCGGCCGGAGCGACGACATCATGGGCCACACGTCGCTCGAAGAGAAGTTCCGGGCCTTCGGCTGGGCGGCCGCGACGGTGGACGGCAGCGACCCCGGCGCCCTTCTGGCCGCGATGGAGCGGGCGCCGTTCGAGCCGGGCAGGCCGTCGGCCATCGTGGCGCGGACGCGCATGGGCGTCTCATTCATGGAAGGCGACGTGCTGTGGCACTACCGCAAGCCCTCGCGCGAAGAACTCCAGCGGGCGCTGGCCGAACTGGGCGCACGGCCGATTTACGAGAAGGCATGAGCGATGCGGCGAGCGTTCGTC
>VGYT01000171.1 GCA_016872895.1 Planctomycetota bacterium | reverse complement strand
ACAGCGTCGCCTCCGCACCCGCTACGACCGCCGCGACGACATCCACGAATCCTTCATGGTCATCGCCGCGTGTCTCATTTGCTGGCGGTTCCTTGAAAACTCTTTATGTTAGGCGCTCTTAGTCCGGCGCTCCGGAGTGGCATGGTCATCCCGAAGGGTGACTGTGCTCATTGCCCGGCGGAAGCATGGTCTTTCCTTCGCCGTGACCATGCCACCCGCCGCCCTCGAAGAGGGGGCAGTACTTAGCGAGGTAACTATATGAATAGGCATGCACCGCACGTTGCCGCCCTTGTTGCCGCAATAGCCTTCCTCGCCGGCGTGGCCGCGGCGAAGCCGCCGCTGGACATCGTGACGGCATCGTACTTCGCCCCGGCCGATGACGGGGACCTCCAGGGCGCCGCCGCCGCGCCGGATGGAACGGTCTACATCGCGGGCAACGCCGGCGCGCCCGCAAAGGACCTGCCCGGCGGCGTCCGGCCCACGACCTTGGGGGCGCCCGTTAAAGAGCCTAAATGCGGCTGCGGATTTGTGGCGCAACTCTCCGCCGACGGCAGGCGTCTGCTGCGTTACGCGGAGTTCGCGCGAGGCATCGTCATATTGACCACCGTGCAGGCAAACGACCAGGGCGTGTACGTCGGCGGGTATGCATCCGAGGGGCTGGAAGAACTGTTGAAAGACCGCCCCGGCCTCATGCGGCAGTACCCGCTCGCCAGGGAGATGCAGCAGATCGCGGCCGACAAAGCCGCCGGCA
The DNA here is from genome assembly GCA_016872895.1 of Planctomycetota bacterium. Classification (GTDB taxonomy): domain Bacteria; phylum Planctomycetota; class Phycisphaerae; order FEN-1346; family FEN-1346; genus VGYT01. Next base: position 9,577 of record VGYT01000171.1, on the reverse strand, counting down.
AGGAGGATAAGATCGCCGGCCGACCGGGCCTCGGACGCTACGGCGCGCCGTGCATCCTCCGCCTCTCGGCCGATCTCCAGAAAATCGAAAGCGGCACATATCTCGAAGGATGGCAGCAGGTGTGGGACAAGAAGCGCGTGGCAAAGCCCGGCAGGGAACTGCTCGGCGGATACCAGGAATACTACTGGCAGCCGACGAGCATCGCCCTCCTTAAGGGCGACGACGTCCTCGTCTGCCACGACGGCGGATACTTCCGCCTCCTTACGGACAAGGACAGGCAACTTGCCGCCGGCAACGAGAAGTTGCTCGACCGCCTTTCCTTCTACGACTGCTGCGACTGGGTCAGCCGCCTGTCGCCGGACCTCGCCCGGCGGACCTGGAATAAGCCGGTGTACACGCCGCCGGTCGATCCCGAAGTCGCCAGGCGCGTGAAGGACGGCTGGCCCCTGCCGCACTACAGCAGCCCGCGAACCCATCGCATGCGTGTGGATAAAGATGAGAATATCTACCTATGCGGCTGGTCGGCGTCGGCCACCGCAAACGAGCCGTGGTGGTCGCCGTACCTGTGGAAGTTGGATTCCAGGACGGGCGACGCCGTATGGACCGCCTACCAGTACGACCCGATGTCGGGCGGCGGCAACCGCATGGGCGGCACGGTAAGCGACACAGCACTCCTCACTGTAGTGCCGGATGACGATGGCAACCTCCTGACGAGCCTCATGGCCGATGGCGGAAACACGGTCATGGGCTGGAGCCCCAAGGCCGACATGTCCACCAGGTTCGAGGTCCCCATCAAGGGCAAGGGCTTCGGCGTCAAACTGGTCCACTGGTGGGGCCAGGTGCACCGCGTGGACTCCAAGGCCCGCACGGGCCTCGGCGGGGCGCGCATCGGTCCCTGGGGCTGGGTCGTCGACATGGCCGCACTGCCCGGCAGGAACGTACTGGCCGTGGGCCGCTTCAACGGCAAGTTCGACTTTACCGACGATGCGTGGGCCAAAGAGAGCCCCATCGACAACCCCAACGCATTCCTGCGTGTCTTCTCGCCGGAATTTGATCTGATGTTCAGCACCGAGATACCGGGCCTGGTGCCGTTTGAGATTACGCGCCTCAGCCCGACCCGCGTCATCCTCGTGGGCCGGGCCGAGAAAGGGGCCGCGCCCGCCAAGGACGCCATCCAAGCAAAGTCGCCGGGCCAGACGGACGGGTACTTCATGGTCCTCGACTGGAAAGCGGGTACCGGCGAGAAAAATTGAGCGGGAAAAATGAAGATACCACGAATTGTTGCTGCTATCTGTCTCCTCATCGGAGCATCCTGGGTCGCAGGGCAGGAATCGTTGCTGGTCAACCCGACGAAGCGGCAGTACGCCGATGAAGCCGTCCGACTCCTCACCCCTGCACCCGGACCGGCCGGCTCGTTCGTCGTCAAGGAGGACGGCGCAGAGGCGCCCTATCAGGTCGAGGAGATCGGCGGCAGTAACTGGATATGGGTCTGCTCCTCGTTTGACCCTGGGGCCTCGCACAAGTACCAGGTTGCCCCCGGCCGGCCCGTCCGAGCGACGCCCAGGATCGCAGTCCGCAGGGAGGGCGGAATCTACGTTCTCGACAACGGCCTGGTGGCGGTGAAGGTCCCCGCCGAGGCCGCCGGCGGCGTCCCCGGCCCGATCTCCGCCGTCAAACTCGGCGACAGGTGGGTCGGCGCAAGCGCGTGGAAGACGTCCTTGCCCCTCAAGAAGTTCACAGCGGCGGTGGTCGGCGACGGGACGGTCCTGGCCAGGGTGCGGCTGTTGTACGAGTTCGACGGCAAGGCCGGCCTCGACGGCAATTTGCCGGCCTTCGCCGAGGTCGATGTTGCCGTCGGCCCCGGCTGGAGCCACGCGGAAATCTTCGAGCGCCACGAGATGGCCCGCGGCGACTTCTGGGAGTTCGAGATCTCAAACGGCTGGTCGCCGACTCAAGGGCTATCCAAACCCTTCAGCGGCGGGGCAGGCTCCGGCCTCGTCGCCGGCAAGGTCGAACCCAACCGGCCCCTCAAGCCCGGCGGCCTGCCGTACCAGCGGGAGGACCTCTTCATCAACCTCTTTCCGCGATGGAACCAGCACTATAAGGACGGGTGGTACTTTGCCGCCGCCGACGGCACGAACTACGTCGGTGCGGTCGTCGTGCGGGCCGGCCAGTGGGTCTGGCCGCACTCAAACGCCATCGAGGCTGTCGTCCGGTCGAGCGGCGACTACGCCGGCCTGCGGGCGCCAACCTGGAAGGGCCGGCGGCTCTGGTGGCTCGTCGCCCCGACGCTCAACCCATGCAGCATTGACTATGTGACGCGCTACGCCTGGGAGGGCCTCGACAAACTCAACCACGATTTTCTGCTCGACTGGCCGGGCAAGAAAGGCTCGTTCGCCGGCATGAACTTCTACGATGGCGGCCAGATGAACCCCACCGGCGGCATACGCGGTGCAGGCAGGCGCGCCATCGCCGATGCCGGCAAGAGCGGCGACATCTCCACGCTCGCCCGTGTCCAGGTGATGATGCACCCCGACGCGTACGGCACGTACTGGAACTTCTGGAGCCCAGAGAACCCGAACTTCTTCACCGACTTTACGCGCGTCCCCATCGCCCTGACGGCCGGCCTGAAGGCGCACCCGAGGTTCGAGCAATTCCGCCGCGCGGCAGAGGCGAAGTTGCGCGAAGATGTGTACCATTCTATAACCATGCCCGGCGGCGCGGGACAGGAGTGCCCCGGTTATGTCGGCTACGCCCTGCGGAACTGGACGGAACTTGCCGCCGTCTGCCGCCAGCACCTGGGCTTCGACCCGACCGCCTGGGACCGATTCAAGGCCGCGCAGTACTTCCAGAAGCGCATCACGCAGCCCGACGGCGCACTGCGCCGCACGCTGCCCATGGGCGACACGCATCCGGCAAAGGAAGGCGGCCCGGCGATTGTCGACGTCCCCGCCGACGAGGTCCGCAAGTTCGCAACCGAGGAACTTCCCGGCTTCGGCGTGATCTTCAGCAGCCGCCCCGGCACGCCGGAGGAGACGTACCTGGCCTTTAAGAGCGGCCCGAACCGCGGCCACTACCACGGAGACCAACTTGCGTTCCACTACTGTGCCGCCGCCAAGCCGCTGGCCGTGGACCACCACTGCTCGTACCACCCGCGGGCCGGACAGGAACACATGCACAATCGTCTGGCGTTCCACACCGATGAGTTCCCGTACGCGAACATGGACGGCTACGAGCGGCTGATCGCATTCAAGACCTCGCCGCAGGCGGATATCGCTGTCGGCCAGGTGGAATCCGAGCGGCTGCGGCAGGTCGAGAAACTCCCGCCCGAAATCTGGCACCAGGAGTATCCGCAGCACGCCTTCGCCAAGCCGCTCATCTACCGCCGCACCGTTGTCTTCGTGAAGGGCGGGCAGCAGGACTACTTCGTCGTCCGCGACCAGTTCTGGGCCTCGGAGCCGCTTGCCGCAACCTACTGCCTGCACGTCCTGGCCGACGCGGTTCGCCGGGAAGGCCCGCGGGTTGACTTCGGCCGCCTCACGGTCGTCTGCATCGAGCCCGAGAAGTTCGACTTCGAACCGTTCCCGTGGAGTCACGAGAACGGGGGCCTGGAATCCACGCAGGGCGCGCGTCTGACCGTTCGCGGCGATGAGGGGCGGTTCATCACGGTGCTCTATCCCGGCGCGGCCCCGGCCGTGAGCGCCGTGCCCGGCGGCGTTAAGGTCGGCGCGGACGAGATCGTCTTTGCGGGCGACCGGCCTGCCGCCGGCGACGCCGCGAAGGTCGTCACGGTCCGCCACAACGGCCGCGAGGCACTCTCGCTGGCGGGCGCCGAGATCAACCTGGACCGCTCGCAGGGAGAAATCGGCCTCTTTGTTCCCGACGCCGGCTACCCCTTCGGCGAGATCCCCGACTGGCTCATCCGCCAGCGGGCCAAGCGGCCAGATTGGGCGAAGTGACGCCATTATCGCAGGAGGAACGCCCGTGTGCGTGTCCAGAACGTTCGGATTGTCGGCGGCCGCGGCGGTCGGTATTTGCGGCGCACTGGCGCTAATCGCGGTCGCCGCGCCATCGCAGCCGACAGCGCCCGTCACGGTCCGCTCGGAGTGGCCCACCTACATGGGTCCCAACGGCAACTTCAGCGAGAACTCCGGTGCAAAACTCCTGGCCGACATGACCCAGGCCCGACTGCTGTGGGAGAGCGAAGAGAAAGGCATCGGGTTCGGCAAAGCCCACACGGGGGCGGGAAAGACCGGCGTCGGCCCCCAGTTCCAGGGCCTTCCGCCCGGCGGCGAGGCAAGCCCCATCGTCGCCGGCGGCCTCGTCATAATGTCCTACTTCGTCCCCACAGGCAACGTCTGGGACGCCGAGGTCGAGCGGCGCATGGGCGCCGCATTCGAGCGGCACGTCTGGCTTGTAGGGGCCGACGACGTGGTCATCGGCATCGACGCGGCAACCGGCAAGACCCGCTGGAAGCAGGTCTACGCGGGCCGCGGCATCAACACGGGGGCGGGCAAGCGCGGCGGATGGGCGGCCACGCCGTGCGCATTCGGCGGCAGGGTCTTCGCACTCGGCACCACGGGCCGCATATACTGCCTGGACCTGGCCGCGGGCCGGCCGCTATGGGAATCCGACATCGGCCCGGTCCATAAGAGGCTTGAGGAGGCGCGGACCCGGGGCCTGGCCGAGAGGCGCCTGGCGTCGGACCTCGCCAAAGTCTCGCACCCTTACGCGATGCTCGTGGCGGCCGACGGCGTGATTCTGGCCCCCGATTGGGAAGGGGGCCTGGTGGGCATCGACGTGGAATCCAGCAAAACGCTCTGGACGCTCGGCCGGGCTCAGCGGGAACAGATCCTTTCGGGCTTCAACACCCCCTGCCCCGTAAAAATCGGCGACAAGACATATATGGTCTGCGTGAACTCCCGCGGCGACCTGCGCCTGATCGATCATCGGGCCGGCAAGATTCTCTGGACGGTCCTTCTTAAGTGCGAGCACCTTACGTTCGCCGTCCCCGGCAGCAGCCGCATCATGGCCTTTGAGTCGCACCCGAAATACAGCGAGGGGCGGCAGGAAGGGGTCAACCAGGTGGGCCTGCTGGCCGGGTACCGGTTTGACGAGAAGGGCGCATCGCGCGCCTGGTCGCTGCCGGCCGACCGGCCGGAACTTGCCCACGAGTTGAAACTCGATGCCGGCCCGGCCCGCCGCGTGATCTGCCGCAATGGCCTCGTCTATTACCTCGCCCGGAGTAAACGCTCCGACGAGAAATCCTACAGGCTGCTTGTTCTCCGCGAAGAGGACGGCAGTATCCTGAAGGAGCAGGACGTGGCCGCCGGACAGATTTACCTCTGGGGCGACAGGCTCATCACCGTGACCGACCTCCAGCACCGGCCGCGCGCCGCCAACGCGGAGATATGGCAGATGTATGCGGCAGACCCGGCCGACTCAAGGCCCCTGGGGGGCGCATGGCACGTCAACAACCCGACAAATCCCGTGCACGTTGCCACGGGCGGGTACGAGGTGCCGGTCTATGAGGCGTTCGCCGACGGACTGATGTTCGCGCGGGTGATGGGCGGAGTTCGCTGTTACGACCTCAGGCAGGCTGCTGCAACCGGGGGCAGATAACCCGCGTCCAGGCCATAATGGGGTTCTTCGAAGGATGCTATCATGCGTGCGGGAAGGATGTTCTTGCTGGTCCTAATTGGAGCGGTCTTGCTTTGCGCAGCGGCCGCGGCTGCGCCCGCAGCGGGCCGCACCAGCGCCCCCACGACCCCGGCAGATGGCTCTCCGCAATCCGATGGCTGGCCCGCGCCGGTTCCGGGCTTTAAGGCGCCCCTGCCGGGCGAGCACCCGCGCCTCCTCTTCCGCAAGACCGACATCGCGTCACTGAAGGCCCGCGCCAAGACACCCGAAGGCCAGGCCATCATCAAGCGCCTGCGGGTCTGCCTGAACGGGAGCGACGGCGAGTCGATGCCAGAGAAGTTCGGCGTCAAGGGGCCGGTCGATAAGGACGGCGCCGGGCCGCTCGAAGGCGCCCCGCCGGGCATCTTCATCTTCTCTCACGTCGCCGGCTACGGAATGCTCTACGTCCTGACGGGCGACAAGAAGTACGCCGACCCAGGGCGGGAATGCATGGAGAAGTCGCTGGAGGGTTACCGCGACCGCGACCAGCGGTACTCGTTCAAGGCGCCGTACGGCGCGCTGCGGGCCGGGCCTTCGCTCGGGTGGACCGCCCTGGGTTACGACCTCTGCTACGACGGCTGGGACGATGCCTACCGCAGGAAGGTCGCCGACGCAATCCAGAATTACAACGAGGGGAAATGGATGAGCCTGGAGGAACTTGCCCGCGGCGCACGCCAGCGCCCCGGCTCGTCCGCCGGGCTTCCCATGAGGAATTTCCCCGCCGGAATCCGCACCAGCTTCATGCTGACCCCGGCGCCGAGGTCGAGGACCATCTCGGCCTGCGCGGCCGGCGCCGATTCGGCCCCAGCGGCGAGTCTCACCGCAAGCGATATGTACAGCAGCGCCGCCAGCGTCGGCAGGCTCTGCTTTCCGTGTTGTCGCGTCGTGGATGCTCTCATGACGTGACTCCTGTGTTCCTCTGAGGTCGGGTGGCGTGGGAACGATAGGCTACCATACCGGCACATGCCCTTCCGACGGTCGCTCCAGCGGATTGGGCTTGCTGTTGGGCGGAATCGTGCCGGCCTTCTTCTCCGTCACGTAGAGCGTGGAATAGAACGCCGCGGCCGGCCCCGTGATCTGGTGGATGGTGAACTCGCTGTACACCTCGGCGCCATCGCCAAAGACGTCGCGCCAGGAGCGGTGCATGGGCCATGGCCCGAACCAGTCATTGAGCGCCGGGCCGATACCGTAAAGGGCGATCCCGCGCAGGGTCTTGCCGCCGGCGTCCTCCAACGGTTTCTCGTACAGGACCGGGTTGATCTCCGGCCGCCGCGGGTAGCGGTACCCCATGTTGGTTATGAACGCCTGCGACCGCGGATTGCAGCCCAGATGCCAGTCGGCCTGCAGGCTCATGGCGTCGAGATACTTCTGGTCCTTCGTCAGGCCGTATGCAAACGCCAGAGAAGAGTTGATGCCCTGCATGGAGCCCCACCAGCCGCACCCTTTTGTGGTGGGCCAATAAGGCATCCGATACGGCGTCGCGAGTGTGTCTTTCACAACGCCGTTCATCGAGGACAGCATGTCTTTGCGATACTTCTCCCGCAGGGCGGGATCGGCCGCGTCCGCATTAATGAACGCCCAGATGCGCTGCTCCGCGTAGTGCCAGTTCATCTTGTTCATGTGCTTCTCGTTGGCCTTGATGTAGTCCAGGTATTCCTTCTTGCCCGTGGCGCGCAACAACTCGCCGGCCGCCCAGAGACAGCACCCTTCCAAAGCCCCTTCACCCGTGCCCCCGCCGTAGTTCGGCGCTTTCATATTGATCGTATCGGTTTCGTACTCCTTGCGAACCTGTTCCGCCGTATGCGTTGTGGCATAGACGAAGGCTTTCTGGGCGGCGGCAAGGTAGCGATCCGCCTTGGCGGCATCGAACTTCCGAATGACGCGGGAATACGCAGCGGCCACCGCGGCGAACGTCGGCGTGGAATCCGGACTTGGAAGATGAATCCCGTAGGGCGGGGTCACGTTGCAGTCCTTCTTCCACGGGTTCATTCCCTTCTCGTAACGATGCCACAGACTATCTTCCATATTGGCCATCCCCAACGGCACCGCGCCATTGGGGTATTGCAGCGCGATGAAGCCCAACAGGCACCACTCGGCTTCGTCGAGGATGTCCGGGATGCGGTTGCCGCTTTCCGGCAGGTCGAGATCGCCGTCGGCGAAGGCATCGGGGTAAAGGTCGTACAACTTGAGCAACTTGTCAGTCGCCGTCAGGTGGAAGGTGAAGGTGTCGCAATCGGCGGCATCGTGGTAGGTTCCGCGGAAGTGCCGGGGTTTTGCGTCGGGCGCCAGGGGCGCCAGCCTTCTAGGATCGGGGTTCTTTTGACCGGGTATGAGGATTTCGGGAGCGAACGAGCCATTCTCGTAGATCAAGCTGTGGCAGGCCGGTCGCTTGACCCAGGTCCAGGGTTCCTTCAACTCCTGGCCGCAACGCTGATGGAGGAAGACGCGCATGGTGTGGTAGTACAGCGCATGGAATCCCTTCCCGCCGACTTCCAGCGGATCCGAGCAGCCCAATCCGGGTATGCGGATGTGGTAGCGGCCCACCGGCAGCGCCGCGATGTCCATCTCGTAGATCTCCTCGCCGGCGACCTTGGCCGTCATCTCGTCTCCGGCGCGCAGTTTGACCTCGCCCGTGAGCGCGGTCTTCCCCGTCTTCTCGTCGATAACCTCGAACCGTTTCAAGGCGGCATAATCCACCTTCCCCTTGTTGCCCGCCCACCAGCCGAGATAGGCGTAGCGCTGCTTCGCGAGCGAACTGTAGGCAACCTGGTTGATCTTGATCGCCTTGGTCGGGGTCTTCGCGTCGTCGCAATCGAGCGTGCCGGAGTAGGCCAGGGCTGCCTGCCGCTCGCCGCGCGGCTGCACCTCGATGGTGTAGCGGTGCCCCGACTTCATCGGCTTGGGCAGGAACAGGAAGCAGTCGGTGTGGAAGATCGTGCAACTGGGCAACGTCTTGCCAGGATTGATGGCGTTGCGGCCCTCATAGGTGCACTGGCCGACGTCGGCCGGGGGACCGGCGTCTTGTAGTCCGGGTCGGTGGGGCTGGCGATGGTGAACGCATCCGGCTTGGCGTACGGCGCCAGCACGTCGGTGTGTCTGCCGACTGCCGCGTCCAATCTGTACATCGTTGGCGCGATCGCCGCGGTGATGCCGGCATCAATGGTCACGGAGATGATGTCGGCGCGAATCAATTCGACGGCGCGGACGCCCTTCAGCCAGCCGGCCTTGATGGCCCGCTCGCAGAGGTTCTTGCGTTCTTGAGGCGTGACCGGCGAGTCCGCCGCAGGCAGGCTCGTGACCGAAAACAACAGGCTGATGAGGCCGAGGCTGATGGTGTTGATCGTTTTCATCGTTCTATTGTTCCTTTCTCTTGATGGGTTGTGTGCTATTTCGCCGCAGGCGTGGGGCCCAACTGCAACTTCCAGACGTCTCCGCCAAAAAGGCTCTCGTACAGGATGTTCCTCTCCGAGTCCCAGCCGAAATACCAGAGGGCCCCACGCCAGTGGCGGCCGGAAGTGGACGGGGAGGTCCTTTCGTTCTTCGGTGCGCCCCACGCATCCGGAGCGTCAGCGAAGAACGGCGCCACTTGGGTCCACGATTGGCCTCCGTTCCGGGTGATGGAGTATCCGTCTTTGAACGAAACCACCATCATCTCCTGTTCGCTCTTTCCGAAGTACGGGCCATGCACGATGTTCGCGACCGGCGATCCGCACACGCTCCATGTCTTCCCGCTGTCACGCGAGACCACGACTCCCTCCTTCGCCGCCCAGTAAATATTGGGTCCGTAATGCACTGGACATGTGCCATGCAGGGTATGGTCCCCGACCTTGGCCCACGTCTGCCCGAAATCCGTGCTGCGAAAAATGCCTGGCTGCGGCATGTCACCTTTCGCCGGTTC
>VGYT01000170.1 GCA_016872895.1 Planctomycetota bacterium | reverse complement strand
GGCGATTCCTGTCGCCGCGCAAAGGCGGCCGGCCGAGGAAACGGGCAAAACCTGGGTAGCGTCCCCAGGTTTTCCAGGTTTTCACTTCAACGAATCGTGGCAGGTGCTTGAAGAGCGCCAGGGCGGCACGCCGTCGGTTCAGTGGCTGTGCGACGTCCGGTACGTTGACGCCCCCGTCGTGCGGTTCCACGGCGGCAACACCGAGGGCGATTACGACGGCGGCACGGAGGAAGGCGACAACGTCGTTCATCACACGCATGACGGGCCGGCGGAGGTTCAACATCGGGCGGCAGGCGCGATGCGCCGCTTGCGGACGCGCGGAGGGCCGTTGCGGCCGCGCGGCTGACCAGGCGCACACGGGGGTGAACATGGCGAGGCGGAGAGGCGTGTCGCCGACGCGCCACGGGCGCGAAGGCGACGGGGCGCGGGCTGCGGCACTGCTGCTGGCGTGCGCCGCGGCATGTTGCGCTGCAACTTGCTTTCCCGCGTCGGCGGCGGCAGGACCAGCGGCCGCACCGGGACCGGCAGTCGCAGCAGGACCAGCAGCCGCGGCAGGAGCGGCCCCCGCCGGAGCCGCGGCAGGAGATGAATCGCTCGCGGCGCAGGCCCGCCGGGCCATGGATGCCGCGACGGCGTATTTCACTTCGATCTCGACCAACGGCGGCTGGTGCGGCATATACAGCCTGGACCTGAAGGAGCGCTACGGCGAATCGCTGTCGGAGAAGGCGAGGCCGACCCAGATTTGGGTCCAGCCGCCCGGCACGCCCACGGTGGGGCAGGTCCTCCTGCGGGCCTACCGGGCGACGGGCGACGCGAAGTGCCTGGCCGCAGCCCGGGGCGCCGGCCGCGCGCTTGCCTGGGGGCAGAGCGCCGCCGGCGGATGGAACCACCTGGCGGACGTGGCCGACCTGCGTCCGGACTCCGCGGCGCCGCAGCGCAAGGAAGGCCGGTGCACGTTCGACGACAACATAACGCAGGGCGCAATTGATTTCCTGATGGACCTGGACGATGAACTTGACGAGCCGTGGCTGGACGACGCCGTCGCCCTGGGCCTGGCGATGCTGCTTCGCAGCCAGTTCCCGAACGGCGCCTGGCCGCAGGGGTATCCGCTGACCGGCGGATACCACGATTACTACACGTTCAACGACGGGGCGATCAACGACTGCATCCGCGTGCTGGTGGATGCGCACAGGCGGTACAGGAAGGGCGAGCACCTGGCGGCGGCGCGGCGGGGCGGCGAGTTCATCATTCTCTCGCAGGGGGCCGCCCCGCAGTCGGGCTGGGCGCAGCAGTACTCGCACGACATGAAACCGGCGTGGGCCCGCGCGTTCGAGCCGCCGTGCTTTTCCAGCGCATCCACCTGCCGCAATATCAGGACGCTCGCGGACCTGGCCGTTTACACGGGCGACGCGGGGTTCCTTGCGCCCATCCCGGCCGCCGTCGCGTGGCTGGAGAAGTCGAAACTGCGCGACAACGTGTGGGCCCGCATGTACGAACCGGGCACGAACAAGCCCATCTACGGCGACCGCGACAAGAAGGTCCACTACACGCTCGAAGAGATCAGCGAGGAGCGGCGGACGGGGTACTCCTGGCAGGGGGATTACGGCCTGCCGGCGGCCGTCGCGTATTACAACGAAGTCAGGAAGGCCGGGCCGGCGGCGTACGCGGCGGAACGCGCACGGCGGGCCGACGTCCGGCCGTCGCCGGCGGACCTGGCGAAGCGTGCGGCAGGGATGGAACCGAAGGTCAAGGCCGTCATTGGCGCCCTCGACGAGAAGGGCCGGTGGGCAAGCGGCGGCCGGATTCGCAGCAAGACGTTTGTGGCGAACCTGGGCGTGCTGAGCGACTACCTGGCCGCCGCCGCGCCGCCGCCGCCGAATCAGAAGGCAAACGGCAAAGGGCAGTGACTAATCGAACCGCAAACCGCGAACGGCGACAAGGCCGCCAAGGCGCAAAGAACGCTAATATGTAGTTAACAAAAGATTTCCCTTTGTTGCTCCGCTGCGGCCTTGCGCGGGCCGCTTATTCGTTTGTCCTTGTCATCGGCCGTTGCCGCTCAGCGACTGCCGTTCCCCCGGCGGGATCGGCGTTGCGCGCCGGGAAATCCGCGGGGAGGCCGGGGCGGCGTCTTCTGTGGCACCGCGCTGTTCACCCGGCCTTCACTTCATGGAAGAGCCTTGCTGTGCCCGAGAGAACATCGCGGATGATAAGGAAGGGCCTGCGGGCGGCCACCGGAACGCAGGACTCCGTTCCTCAGAGCCCGCCCATCCGCCTTTCGGCGCGCCGACGAAAAGGCCGGAAACGATGCCAGAATGCCGCCCGGCTTGGCCCCGGTTGCCGCCGCCTGACAGCACCTGCCCGAAGCCATCAAGACTCGCATCGCCGCGACGGCCAGCGCGTCTTGCCTGTGGTGAACGCCATCCTTCCTGCTTTGGCAACCACCTGTCCAGCGAGGCGAGCGCCTGCTCTGCCCGCCGCCCCTCACCTGCCCGCCGCCCATTGGACGCCGCGCCGGATGATGAAGTGCAGGGCCGGGACCGCTTCGGGATGCGGGCTGATGGCGAGGACGCGTCCCTTGCCGTAGGGTGCGGCAATGATCGCGGGCAGGTTGATCATGGTGCCCTTCTGCTCCTCGTACTGCGAAATCTCGCTGCGGAAGAAGGCCAGGGGCGTGAAAGTCGGCAGCCCGGCCACGCCGGCGGGCAGGAGCATGGGCCCGTTGCGGTAGAAGACGTCGAGCAGGCCAGGCGTGTCGCCGAGAATGCGTCGCCCTTCGTCGGTCAACTCGATGGAGACCGTTCCGCCTCCGCGTTCGTGGAGTTTGCCGGGGATGGTCTTGTTGTTGATGATGCCCAGGGACCAGTCGTAGTTGGTCGAGGAAAGGAAGGCGCCCGCGCAGATGCCGATGTAGCCGCCGCCGTTGCGGACGAACGTCCGCACGGCCTCGATGCCCTCCTTGTCGAGGGCTCCGGCCTCCGCCTTGCCACTGCCGCCGGGGAAGATCACGACGTCGAACTGTGCGAGGGCGCCGGCGGCGATGTCGGGCGGCCCGACCCGATGCACGGCGGCGCGCGGGTCGGCGTCGAGAATGGCCGTGAGGTTGTCGGCGCCTTTTCCGCCGGTGCCTCCGCCGTCGTAGACGGCCACCTGGACCTGGCTTCCCCTGGGCCGCGGCGTCATGACCTCGGCGTCGCCGGCGGCCATGTCCAGTTCCCGCATGAGGCGATGCACCATGATACGATGCTGCCGCGTGCGGAGCGACAGCGGCTGCTGGTTATACGTCGTCTCGAAACAGAACCCCTTGGCCCCGGTCCGCTCGATCGTGGCCCGGACCAGCCCGCCGTTGATCGGGCCCACGGTCCGGATGGCGATCTGCCGCTTGGGATCGGTAATCGTTGCATTGACGTCTTTCTGGATCTTCTGCGCCAGGGCGTTCATTTCCGGCGTGTCGAAGAAGACGATGCTGGACCCGACGGACTTCGGGTTGGCGATGTAGAAGTCGGACCCCTCGTGCAGGTCGACCACCCAGTCGGGCGCCTGCTCCTGGATGAACTTCCAGACGGCCTGGACGATGCGCGTGGAAGCCTGGTTCGGCTCCCCGGTCTTCGGGAAATTGCGGTTAGCGTTGTTCGTGGACTCCGGTTCGCCGGGAAGTGCCCGCGTACCGGCTTTGAGGCCGGGGACGTTGATGGCCGGCACGACGATCAGCCGGCCCCGCTTGAGGGGCCAGTGGCGGATCTCGTCGGCCGCACGAAAGCCGGCCGGCTCGTCGCCGTGCACGCCGCCCGTGACGAGCAGCGTCGGCCCGGGGACGTCGGACGTGATGATGTAGTACGGGGTCTCCCACTCGGTGCCCCCGGCCAGGAGCCCGGACGTCTGGTTGACGCGAACGTCGGCCCGCAGGGCGAGGTCTGGGGCGCCTCCGCCGGCCCCCATCGCCACGGCGGCGCCGATGGCCGCGGCCCACAGAAAGCCGCGCCGGTCCAGGGTCTTGTGAGTGGATTCCTTACCCCTCAGACGCCCCATCGCACTTTCCCTTTCCTCCGCGGAGCCCCCCAGGACGCCTCCGGTTCATCCGGGCCTGCACCGCCCCGGACTTTCTAACACGCCCCCTTCTCCCAGTCAACAAGAAGGCACGGCGCGGGAAAGGTCTTGTTGAAGCCCGGAGCCGGGGTACAATCACGCCTGAGTGCCTGGGGAGGGCGCGGCGGTGGAAAGGTCGGGCGTCCGTCGTCTTTCCGCGCGTCGAAAACAAGGAGCGCGTGCCGGTGAAATGGTGGTTCCGACAGAAACTTTACACTCAGATATTCATCTGCATTGGCTTCGGCGTGCTTCTCGGCGTCGTCTTCGGGGAGCGCGCCAGCGTCATCAAGCCCGGGGGGGACGTCTTCATCCGCCTGCTGAAGATGCTGGTGGTCCCGCTGACGTTCCTGACGCTGGTCGCCGGGCTGACGAAACTGGACGGCATCAAGTCGTTGTGTTCGCTCGGCGGCCTGACGCTCCTCTACTACGGCGCCACCTCCCTCGTCGCCACCGGAATCGGCGTAACCCTGGCGTTGATTCTACAGCCCGGCAAGGGCATGACCCCCGAAACGGTCAAAGGGGCGGCGGCAAAGACCGCCGAGTTCAACGTCGTGGACAGCCTCGTCCAGTGGGTTCCCGCGAACCCGGTCGAGGCCTTCGCCACCGGCAACCTGCTTCAGGTCATTTTCTTTGCCATCATCGTGGGCATCGCGCTGCTGGCCGCGGGGAAGAGGGCCGAAAGGCTGGTGGCCTTGGCCAATGACGGCGCCGACCTGATGATCCGCATTACCGAGGGTGTCATGAAGGTCGCCCCGTACGGCATCCTCGCGTTGGTCGCCGACATGACGGCGTCTCTCAAGGTCGACATGCTGGGCGAAGTGGGGAAGTTCATTCTGACCCAGCATATCTCCCTCCTGATTCTGCTGGTCGTCGTTTACCCGCTGGCCTTACGGTTTATCGGTCGAGTGAGTCCGTGGCAATTCTACCGCAAGGCGTCTCCGGCCATGCTGGTCGCGGCGAGCACGACGTCCAGCATCGCCACGCTTCCCGTATCCATGGACGTGGCGGAAAAGAACCTCGGCGCCCCCGAGAAGGTGTGGGGCTTCACACTTCCTCTCGGCGCGACGGTCAACATGGACGGCATGGCCGCTTGCCTCGGCGTCATCGCGGTGTTCTCCTGCAACACCTACGGCCTGCCGGTGACGCCGGGCCTGATGCTCCGGTTTCTGTTCCTGGGCCTGGCCCTTTCCGTCGGCACCGCCGGCGTGAAGGGCGCCGGCATCGTCACGTCGGCCATCCTGCTTCAGGCCGTCAACGTGCCAACGGGGGTCATCGTCCCGATCATAGCCTCAATCTACCCTGTCATAGACATCGGAGACACCTGCTGCAACGTCACCGGCGACCTGGCGGCCACCACGGTGCTGTCCTCCCGCCTCGGCCTGCTCGATCATGACGTCTTCAACGGCAAGGCGGCATGCCTCAAGACCAGGCCGGCGGAAGGCGGGGCGGGAACACCCGGCGAAGGCCCGGCCCGCCAGGAGCCTCACCCGCAGCAGGACCGGGCCGAAGGGCAAGCGGATTAACGTCGCACCAGGAGACGAACATGGCCACCGTGGCCAAACGGGTCGTTGATACGCTTCAGGAGATGGGGGTCCGCTATTTCTTCGGCATCCCGGGCGGGAACCTCACCGACTACATGGAGGCCCTTCGCCAAAGCGACGTGGAATTCGTGCTCGTGAGCAACGAGGCGGCCGGCGGGTTCATGGCCACGGTCTGCGGCCGGCTGACGGGCATCCCCGGCGCGTGCTTCGGCACGTTCGGGCCGGGCGCGACCAACCTGACCACGGGCGTCGGCTGCGCCCTGCTCGACCGCCTGCCGTGCCTCGCCTTCTCGGACGTGGCCTCCGACGCGATGATGAACCGCACGATGCAGATGAACATAGATCACCAGGCCCTCTTCGCGCCGATTACCAAGTGGACCACCCGCCTGCCCCCCGCCCGCGTGAAGGAGACCCTGTACCGCGCGATGCACGTGGCCCTCTCGGAGGCGCCCGGGCCCGTGCACGTCGGCCTTCCCGCCGGGGTGAGCGGCAGCCCCGCCGCAGACGAGGACGTCCGGCCCGAGCCCCCGGCTGGTCCGCCCGCGCCCAAGCCGGCCGCCTTGGACCAGATGGTCCGGCTTTTCAGCGACGCCCGGAAGCCCGTCCTGGCCGCGGGGTGGACGGCCGTGCGCGCGGGCGCCGGACCGCTTCTGCTCCGGATCGCCGAGCGGACCGGCGCTCCGATCGTGCTGACGCCGATGGCCAAGGGCTTGTGCCCCGAGGACCACGCCTGCTACGCCGGCGTGCTGAACCACGCCCTTAGCGACCAAGTCGGCCTGACCCACCAGCAGGCCGACCTGGTGGCCGGCGTCGGCTTCGACGCCGTCGAACTCAACTACGAGGACTGGATCCCTGAAGTCCCGGTTCTCCACATCGACACCGCCCCGGCCGACCTCGACCGGGACCGCTATACCCTGGCCTGCGACATCGTAGGGGACCTCGGCACAACGCTGCGGCGGCTGGCGGAGGCCGACCTGCCGAAGACCGCCTGGGACCTGGACGAACTCGCCTCACGCCGCACGAAGATGCTGGCGCGGCTCGAACCGCCGGCGGGCTCTTTCGGTCCGCGGGCCGTGCTGGCGGGACTCCGGAAGGCCCTGCCGCACGACGGCATCCTGGCCTGCGATGTCGGAGCGCACCTGCACCTCGTGGGCCAGCAGTGGCGCACGCCCGAGCCGGACTGCCTGCTGATGACCAACGGATGGTCGTCGATGGGATTCGGCATCCCGGCGGCGATCGCGGCGAAACTCTGTCGGCCCGCGACGCCCGTCTGCTGCGTCGTCGGCGACGGGGGCTTTCTTATGATGGTCGGCGAAATGGCCACGGCCATGCGCCTGGGCCTGCACGTGGTGTTCGTGCTGGTGACCGACGGCAGCCTGTCGCTGATTCGCATCAAGCAAGAGCGCAAGGGGTACGCGGAATACGGCACGCCGCTGTACGGGGCCAGGTACGAATCGGCCCGCTCGTTCTTCGGCGTGCCGGTCCTGCCCGCCCGCGACGAGCCGGCGTACCGACAGGCGCTGAAGGAAGCCTTCGCCATGGACGGCCCGGTGATCGTCGAGGCCTTCGTGGACGGGCGTGAATACGACGACCTCCTCCTGAAAGGAAACCGCCAGTGAAAGACGTCCGGATCGTGGTCTGCGGCCTGGGCAACGTCGGCAAGGCGTTCGTCGAACTGCTGGCCGAGCGGGCGCCGGACGTCGAGGCCAGGTACGCCCTGCGCCTGGTGCTCGCCGCCGCCGTCGACATCGGCGGGGCCGCGGTGTGCGACGCGCCCGGCGGGCTGCCGGCCCGGGAACTCCTGGCGCACCTTCACGCCGGCGGCCGGGTGGAAGGCTTCGGCAAGTTCGGCCGGCCGGGCTTGAGCGGCCCGGAGGCGTTGGACGCCGCTGCCGTCTTGGTCGAGGCCACGCCGACGAACCTGACCGACGGCGAACCCGGGCGGACGCACATCGTGGCGGCCCTGCGGCGCGGCAGGGAGGTGGTCAGCGCCAACAAGGGGCCGATCGTCCTGTTCTACAAGGAGCTCCTTGAACTGGCCCGGCAGAACCGGTGCGGCCTGCACATCAGCGCCGCCACGGCGGCGGCCCTGCCTACGCTCGACGTGGCGCGGGTGTGCCTGGCCGGCAGCCGCATCCTTTCCGTCGAGGGCATTCTCAACGGCACGACCAACTATATCCTCTCGCGCATGCGCGCCGGCGGCGCCGCCTACGAGACGGCCCTGAAGGAGGCCCAGCAACTCGGCATCGCCGAGACCGACCCCCGCAAGGACGTTGGCGGGTTCGACACCGCCGCCAAACTGGTCATCATCGCCAACGTCCTGTTCGGCCCGTCTTTCCGGCTGGAGGATGTGCCCACGCAGGGCATTACCGGGGTGACGCCGGAGGACATCGCCCGGGCCGGCAAGGACGGCGAGGTCATCAAACTGGTCGGCTCCGCCGAGCGGGTCGGCGGCGAGGTGCGGCTGCGCGTGGCGCCCCAGCGGCTGAAAGCGACTCATCCGCTGGCCTCCGTGAACGGCTCGGAGAAGGCCATCAGTTACATGACCGATACCATGGACCGCATCACGGTCAGCGGCGGCAAGAGTTCTCCGGTTGGCGCGGCGGCCGCCCTGCTCAAGGACCTGATCAACGCCTACGTCTGAGCGGTCCGCTGGAGATACTCGCCTACGGTTCCGTGACCGTGACGGGCTGCGGCGCCATCGTCACCCTCAGCGGCGAAAACACCTACGGCGGCGGCACGACCGGCGGGCGCTGACGGGCGAGGAACTCGCGAGGCTCATTCGCGCCGCCGAGAAAGGCCCGAAGGTGCGGGCCATGACGGGGCCGGAACGTGCGATGCTGTACCACCTGGCGGTGGGCACGGGGTTCAGGGCGAACGAACTCAGAAACCTGACGCCGGAGTCGTTCGACCTGGACGCCGACCCGCCCACGGTGACCGTGCAGGCGGCCTACTCGAAGCACCGCCGCAAGGACGTGCAGCCCATCCGACGCGACCTAGCGGACCTCCTGCGGCCGTGGCTCGCGCGCAAGGAGGCCGACCGCCCGGTGTTCGCCATGCCCGACAAGCCTATCAAACTCATCCGCACGGACCTGGATGCAGCCCGCGAGGCGTGGATCAAGGAGGCCCGGTCCGACGAGGAGCGGAACGAACGTCGGCAGTCTTACTTCCTCGCGTACCGCGATGGCGCTCGGCGAGTTGTGGACTTCCACGCCCTGCGGCACACGTACATCAGCCGCCTGGTGGCCAGCGGGGCGAACATCAAGGTGGCCCAGGAACTCGCCCGTCACTCGACGCCGACGCTGACCCTCGGCCGCTACGCCCACGTCCAACTGGTGGACCAGACGCGGGCCTTGGACGCCTTGCCCGCGATTCGCCTCACGACGCGGGTCCCCGTAACCGTCAGGGCCACTGGAACATAAGACGCCTTGGCAAGTACTTGGCACGAGTGGTCCCCGATCATCACATGGGATCATTCGTTGTCGTATTCTTCCAGGTTCTGAAGGTATTCCTCGATGTACGGTTCCAGGTTCTCTGGATCGACAAGTCCGTAGTATTCCTCTGGGGAATAGGTTGTTCTTCTGGTGTAGTGGCCACCAAGGTTTGCCGCCTGCAGCTCCGCATAACCCTCCAACCTCAACCCGCAAGCTGAACAACAGAAACTGGTGGGTGAGATTGACTGCCTGACGACAATATTGTCATCGCCGGGAGTTACGTGCTCCTTCCCAAACGGCGTCCCTTGGACTGTGGCAACGCTTTGGCATGCAGGACAGGTGACCCGGTGGTGCCTTTGCACAGCGAGTTGCTCTCCCAGTTCCTTTGCCTTCTTCTGCGCAGATTCGCGTTCCTCTTGCGGCCTGTCCCCAAAGACTTTGCGATGTGCTGCAATTGAACTATTTACTCGCTGCGTTACATCGTTCTGGTTGCCCGTCAGGATTCCATTGGCGACTTCTGCCTCCTCTTGGCCAAACAAACTGGAGAGGGATTCACCCATCGCACTGGCGAGTGAGTGACAAGCCCGGTAGAACCCTACCAGCCACTGGTTCGGCCGGTATTCGTCGAATGCAGCGCCCCCTGAGTGCAGTTCTTCGTTGCGCCGATTCAACAAGGCAAGGGCTGCTTTAAGATCATCATCTGTAAAACCAGGGAACAGCGTGCGACACAGAGCAAACACCTGCGACGCCGATATCGATTTCCGGGGCGTCCGTTCAGAGCCACGATTCAGGGCGTGAAGCAGGTACTTGTGCTCGTTGTCAGGTTCGGCAAGTAGTGTCGGGCTGATGGACGCTAGCGCTGCACGCGCCAGAAGCTCCAGTCCGAGCGAGCACCAGAGACCAAACGCCGGTTCATCCCGAGACTCAGAGAATGCGCGCCCAAAGAACAATCTCGCCTTAGCCCACAGGGGATCGCGTTCCCAACTCATGCTCTCACCTCACGTACAGTCGCTCAATGACACGGACGCCCTCATCGGGCGGTTCTGGCCCCCTACCGTGAAGAACATCCCAATTCGAGAGAACAACTGCCATATCACCAGACCAGTTGATGCACTTGGCGCGCGCCGCAACCAATGGGCGAAGAATTTCATGGACTTCATTGGCGGCTTCGTTCGCTGGCGACATGCAGTCGGCGTCATACCGCCAACCGGCCGATTGGCCGTGACGGAACCTCAGAGGAAGTCCCATCCGTAGTGACACTGTAGCACCATTACCTGAGAACATGTTATCCAGTCCTGGCATAGTGAAGCATCTGGGTCGTCAGGAGCCGGCCGTGGGCTCGGGCATCGCGGAGCATGTCCACGGCAATTCGCTGGCTGATG
>VGYT01000169.1 GCA_016872895.1 Planctomycetota bacterium | reverse complement strand
TGCACGCCGTCCGGTAGCCGTGCTGCGCGAGAAGCGCGGGCACGGTCAGCCGGCCGGGGGCGATGAGCGGCTTATCGTAAGGCCCCAGCACGCCGGCCTGGAGCCGCGTCCGCCACGCGTAGCGCCCGGTGAGAATGCCGTACCGCGTGGGCGAACACACCGACGAGCCGGAGTGGGCATCCGTGAAGATGACGCCCGATGCGGCCATGCGGTCGACGTGCGGCGTCGGTATCCTGCCGCGGTCCGGGTTCAGGCAGCGGATGTCGCCGTAGCCGAGGTCGTCGCAAAGGATGAAAAGGATGTTCGGCTTGCCGGAAGCGGGCCCCGGGGCCGTCTCGGCGGCGCATGGCAGCCGCGCGAGGGCCGTCGCGGCCGCGCCGGCCGCCGACCATTTCAGGAAGTGCCGTCGGCGCAGGAGTGGCATGGTTCGGCCTCGCTTTCTCGCCCAGGCCCCGGCATCGGAAGATGCGCGGCGCCGCGTTGCCTGCGACGGCGGCAACGCCGCGGCCGGAGTATATACCGCCGGGGCCGTGTTGCCAAGCGCCTCGTGGCGGCCCGCCGGTGCCGTCGTTCAGCCGTCGCCGGTACGGCGGCGCTCGCGGCCGTACCGGCCGCGGCTGAACGAGGAAGCGGGCGCAGTCGGCCGACCGAAACTCATGCGCTGCTCGCTCCGCAATTCTCTGATTGACCCCGCCCGGCGGGCGGCCTTAAGATACGTGACCCTTTTGCGCGGACAAGGAGGACGCATGGCGGCGCCGGCATCGGCGGAAGAGAAGGTCCTGGTTACGGGCAACGTGGCTGCGGCCGAGGGGGCCGTGCGCGCCGGGTGCCGCTTCTACTTCGGCTACCCGATTACGCCGCAGAATGATTTGCCTGAATACATGTCTTCACGTATGCCGGAGGTCGGCGGCACGTTCATCCAGGCCGAGAGCGAACTGGCGGCCATCAGCCTGGTGCACGGGGCGGCGGCCGCAGGCGGAAGGGCCATGACGTCCTCTTCGTCGCCCGGCATCAGCCTGAAGCAGGAGGGCCTGAGTTATCTTGCCGGGAGCGAACTGCCGGCGCTCATCGTGAACGTGCAGCGCGGCGGGCCGGGCCTGGGCGACGTCCGCTGCGGCCAGGCCGACTACTTCCAGGCGACTCGCGGCGGAGGGCACGGCGATTATCGCCTCCTGGTCCTCGCGCCGCACACCGTGCAGGAGACGTTCGACCTGGCATACGAGGCCTTCGACCTGGCCGAGGCGCGGCGATGCCCTGTGATGATCCTCACGGACCAGCAACTGGGCCAGATGATGGAGCCGCTCGTGCCCGCGCCGATGAAGGACCTGCCCGCCGTCCAGGACCATCCCTGGGCCCTGACGGGGGCCGAGGGCCGGCCCAGGCGCATCGTCAAGAGTTTTTACTGGCGCCCGGGGGAACTGGAGGAGTTCAACCGCCGCCTCCGCGAAAAGTATATGCGCATGGAGAAGGAACTGCCACGATGGGAAGAGGACCGCGCGGCCGACGCGGACGTGGTGCTGGTGGCCTACGGCACGAGCGCCCGCATCGCCCGCGAGGCCGTGGACGTGGCGCGCGGCGAGGGCATCAGGGCGGGCCTGGTGCGGCCGATTACGCTGTGGCCGTTCCCGGCGGCCCCGCTGGCGGCGGCTGCGCGGCGCGGGGCGCGGTTCCTCGTGGTCGAGATGAGTTGGGGCCAGATGATAGACGACGTTAAACTGAGCCTCTACGGGACGCCCCGGCCCGTTGACCTGTGCTGGCGCGCCGGCGGCGGCGTGCCGACGGTGGCGGAGGTGGCCGAGTGCATCAGGAAGGCGCGCCGCTGACGGAAGGGGCTATCCTATGAAGCCCGCCGAAGCGAAACTGAAAGCCGGCCGCCCGCGGCTGCTGCTGCCCGACCGCACGCATTACTGCGCCGGGTGCGGGCACGGCGTGGTGCACCGCATCATCGCCGAGGTGCTCCAGGAGTGGGGCATCCGCGGCCAGGCGATCGGCATGGCGCCCGTGGGCTGCGCGGTCCTCATGTATCAATATCTGGACATTGATGCCTGCGAGTCGCCGCACGGCCGCACCCCGGAAGTCGCCGCGGGCATAAAGCGCGCCCGGCCCGACAAACTCGTCTTCTCGTACCAGGGCGACGGAGACCTGGCGGCCATCGGCACCAATGAAATAATACACGTGGCCAACCGCGGCGAACCCATCAGCGTGATCTTCGTCAACAACGCCGTCTACGGGATGACCGGCGGCCAGATGGCCCCGACGACCGTCCCCGGCCAGAAGACCACGACCACCCCCAAGGGCCGCAGCGTCACGGCCGAGGGCTACCCCGTCCGCGTGTGCGAACTGCTGGCGGCCCTGGAGAAGCCCGCCTACCTGGAGCGGTGCGTCATCGGGTCGGCGAAGGAGATCCAGCGCACGAAGAACGCCATCAAGAAGAGTTTCCGCGTGCAGCGGGACCTGGGGGCGTTCAGCCTGGTCGAGATCCTCTCGCCGTGCCCCACGTACTGGCGCGTGCCGCCCGCCAAGTCCGTAAAGTATATCGAGACGTGGATGGAGCAGATATTCCCCCCGGGGGTGGTTAAAGATGTGACTAAGTAACTATGTAACCAGGTGGCTAAGTAACGGCGCGGCAGTGCGCGAGGCCGCTTTTCCGCCGTCGGTTTCCCGGTCACCCGGTCACCGCTGGCCGCAATTGTGCTTGCCGGCCGGAGGGCCCCTCGTTAGAATTGCCGGCGTGACCATGGGGAGTGCTCAAGATGCGCCATATAATCAGCGCCGTCGTGGAGAACAAGCCGGGCGTGCTCGCGCACATCGCGGGCCTGTTCGCCGGGCGGGGGTTCAACATCGACTCGCTGGCCGTCGGCGAGACCGAGGACCCCACGCGCAGCCGCATGACCGTCGTCGTCAAGGGCGACGACGCCGTCCTGGAGCAGGTGCGCAAGCAACTCGGCAAGATCATCGACGTCATCAAGGTCCAGGACTTCTCGGACGAGGAGTACGTGGAGCGCGACCTTACGCTCATCAAGGTGGGCGTGCGGCCGGAGAAGCGCGGCGAAATCTTCGAGGTGGTCGAGGTCTTCCGCGGCAAGGTCGTCGATATCGGCCCGAAGCACCTGACCCTCGAAATCAGCGGCCCCGAAAAGAAGATCGAGGCGTTCATCGACCTCATGAAACCGTACGGCATCCGCGAGGTCGTCCGCACCGGCCGCGTCGCCATCGCGCGCGGCGAGTAACGCCGTTTCCCGGCCGGCCGCGCGGCCCGACGGGCGCGTGCTTCGGGGGCGGTCGGGCCGCGGAGCCGCGGGCATCAGCCGCGGGTTGACAGGCGACCCGCGGCACGCGAGAACCGGCGGCAGCGCAAGGAGTTGCACATGGCGAAGGTATATCACGACAACGATATCGACCTGGGGCCGATCCTCGCCAAGACCGTCGGCATCATCGGCTACGGCAGCCAGGGCCACGCCCAGGCGCAGAACCTGCGGGACTCGGGCGTGCGGGTCGTGGTGGCCGAGGTCAAGGGCACGCCCAACCACAAACTGGCGGTGGAGCACGGCTTTGCGCCCGTGACGGCGGCCGAGGCCGCCCGGCGGGCCGACGTGCTCCAGGTCCTCCTGCCCGACATGCTCCAGCGCGTCGTGTACCGGGAGGAGATCGCGCCCGCCCTGCGCCCGGGGCAGGCCCTGGGCTTCAGCCACGGCTTCAACATCCACTTCAAGCAGATCGTGCCGCCGAAGAATGTCGATGTTATTATGGTCGCCCCTAAGGGCCCCGGGCACACCGTCCGCAGCGAGTTCGTGCGCGGGGCGGGCGTGCCGTGCCTCTTCGCCGTCGGCCAGGACGCCACGCGCTCGGCCCGCCGGCTGGTCCTGGCCTACGCCAAGGCCGTCGGCGGGGCCAGGGCGGGCGTCCTTGAGACCACCTTCGCCGAGGAGACGGAGACCGACCTCTTCGGCGAGCAGGCGGTGCTGTGCGGCGGCGTCTCCAGCCTCGTCAAGGCCGGCTTCGAGACGCTCGTGCGGGCCGGCTACCAGCCCGAACTGGCCTACTTCGAGGTGCTGCACGAACTGAACCTCATCGTGAAACTCCTGGTGGAGGGGGGCCTGTCGTACATGTGGTATTCCGTCTCCGACACGGCCGAGTACGGCGGGCTGACGCGCGGCGACGTGCTGATTGACAAGGCCGTCCGCAAACGCATGCGGAAACTCCTTAAAGACATCCGCAGCGGCGCGTTCGCCCGCGAGTGGGTCCGGGAGTGGCAGTCGGGCGCCAGGAAGTTCCGGGCCCTGGAGAAGGAGGAGCGCGCCCGGCAGATCGAGAAGGTCGGCAGGAAACTCCGCCGCCTCATGCCGTTCATCGAGGCCAAGGAAGTCTGACGCGCGGCCGGCGGCACGCCGGTTCAAGGGAGGTGGACCATGCCTGCGATCGAGGAGCCGTCTTTGCTGGCCCGGCGCGTGCGTGCGGCGGCGGCCGCCGGGTGGTGGACGCTCCTGGCCGGGGCGCTCGCGACTTTCGCGACGGGCATCCTGTGCCTGCTCGTTGTCCAGACGCCGCTCGTGCGGCTTGTGACGGCGCTCTGGGGCACGCCGCCCCAGGTGGTCCGCCTCGTCTGCATTGCCTTCGTGGGCCTGTTGAAATTCGCCCTCATGCTCTGGGCCCTGGGGTGCCTTTTCCTGTCGATATGGGCGTACCGACTGCGGCGGATCGACTCCAGGTGAGCGGGCGTCACGCGCGGCCGCCCTGGAGGCGTGCAAGGGCCTCGCTGACGGTGTCGGTGAACTCGAAGATGGTTTCGAGCCCCGTGGCCAGGAAGACGCTCCAGACCTTGTCCTGGGGCGAGCAGAGGATGAGGCGGCGGCGGGAATCGATCATACGCTTCCGCAGGCGCAGCAGTTTCGAGATGCCGCTGGACGTCAGGAGCGTCAGGTCCGACAGGTCCAGCACCACGTCGCAGCAGGCCGCATTCAGGCGGTCGCCTGTCTCGGCCATGTCGTCCGAGAGTTCCGGGTCGTTCGAGAGTTGCACGACCAGCGTTTCTTCGTTCCACTGCTGTACGGGCATCGGTCGGCCTTTCTCGCCGGCTCAGCGGCTCCGGAGGATGGCGGCGTCGGGCACGCCGAGGGCGGCCCTGGCCGCGGCGATATCATCGAGAAATCTCCACGCATCCAGGCCGTACCCGGCCGTCGGCCGCAGGCCCGGCACGCGCGCCTGGAAGTAAGCGTTCATCTGGCGCATCACGAGTTCCCGCACGTACTTGGCGGCCATCGAGGCCAGGGCCGCGGCCGTGCTGGAGGACTCGCACCGCGTGCGGACGGTTATGCGGACCTCCGCGTTGCCGCGCGGCCCGTCGGCGGCGCGCCGTAGCCGGTAGCGGCTCTCGTCGGCGCGCTCGCCCAGCGTCTCGACGGCCGTCATCGGAAAAGCGCCGGCCAGAAGCCGGGCGTAATACCGCCGCCCGCCGTGGCGGTCCAGGGTGACGTGCACCGGGCCGCCCGCGCCCAGGCGCAGGACCTCGGCCAGGAGGTCGGCCGCCAGGGCGAAGAGCGCGGCCGCCTTGTTCCGTTCGCCCGTCATGAGGCGGTTCAGGCGCGAGGCCGAGGCGGCGGCCAGCCGCAGCGCCGCCGGCCGGCCGCCGAGTCGGGCCAGGCCCGCCGCAAGGCGCCCGGCGTCGTCGTCGATGTCGGCCTGCGCGGCCTGGAGCGGAAGGCGAAGCGCCTCGGGATTCTCCCACGGAGCGGCGGGGCAGGCGCCGCCGTCGCCCGCGGCAGCGGGCAGGGCCGTTGCCGACGTAGCCTGAAACAGTTCCGCCAGCGTGCGCGGCCGCAGTCCCGCCGCCGCCAGGAAGCCCAGCACCGCCCGCTCGAGCGTCACGAGGCTGCCGCCAGCCGTGTACGCCTTCTTGGAATCGCAGATGACCATCTGGCCGCCGCGCCCAGGGGGATGTTTGCTGATGAAATCCGCGAGTGGCCGCCACAAGTCCGGCTCGGGCACGTCCGGGCCGGCGAACTCCAGGGCCGCGGCGGCGGCGACGAGCGGCCCCAGGTGCGGGCCGTACCCCGCCTCGTCGATGCCGGCCAGGATCGCCATGCCGCCCCCGTCTTCAGCCTCAGCCGGTGGGTCAGCCTCCCCCGGGCCTACCAGGGCGATTCTAAGCGAAGCCGCTGCGCCACACAAGCGTTTGGCGCGAGAAATCGTGGTTACCCGGCCTCGCGCTGAGGCTCTCAAGACCGGTGCGGCAGGGTCGGCTTGCCCGGCCGCGGCCAGACCGGCCGGGAGAAGCCTCGCGTGCCGCGCGGCGGGGTCGCAAACAAAAATGAAAAATAGGCGGCCCTTGATTTGACTTTCATCAATGTTTGTGCTATAGTATTATCGGAAGCACCTCATATCCGTTGCTGACCTGGCGGGGGCTGGTTGGGAGGGACCGGCGGCAGGGGAGGGCAGGCAGGCTCCGCCGCTCACGTCCGCATCTCTGGCGTGCCGTTTCGCTGCTGTGCACGGCAAGGGCGGGGACCGTATTGTCTTCGCCGGCCGACGGGTGCGCCGGCGCAACGGCGCCCGGCCCGGCGGCGGTCTTGCTTCTGAGCGCAGGCGTGATGTTGGCGGTGATTCGCAGAATGCGTCAGGCGGCCCGCATTTGCGAGCGCGGCGGGTCTGCCGACCCGCCGCGCACCAGGGCTGCAATACCGGTGATTCGTGAAATGAGTTAGGCGGCCGAGGGGCAGCCGCATGGGGGTCAGCAGGCCGGCCGAGGGGCCGGCCTGCGCCTGTTCAGAGGTCGCTGCACAACACGCTCTGGCATCGTACGCCATGTGGCACGGCCGGATTGTCCGGCCGTGGACCTGGGCGCCATGCTCTCGCGCCGTTGCGAAAGCATGGCCGTGTGAGGTCCGAGCGCATGCTTTCGCCCGCCGCGGGCGGGGCACCCGCCGGACAAGCCCGCCGTGCCACAACCGCTCGTGAAAGAGCCTCTTACCCGCGGCCGCATACGCCTGCGGCCGTGGCCGTGCGCGGCGGCATGGCGCGGGCTACCGCTCAAGGTTCAGCCAGGCCAGGTCCTCGGGCGCAAGTTCGATGTCCAGGGCCGCCAGGCTTGTGCGCGTCTCGGCCAGCGTCCGCGGGCCGACGAGCGCGAACGTCGGGAACGGCTGGCAGAGGACGTACGCCAGGGCGACCTGGATGGGCAGGACGCCCCTGCGCCGGGCCATCTCGATGGCCCGCTCGCGCCGGCGGAAGTTCCCGGCGCTGTGCCAGCAGCGGACCATCTCGCGGTCGCTCTTGTCGGCGGGGTCCCCGCGCTCGGTGAAGAACCCGCGGGCCTGGCTCGACCAGGCCATCAGGGGCATCCGCGTCTTCGCCAGCCACGCGCGCGACGCGGGGTCGCTTGAGGCGATGCAGCCCGGCCACACCGGGTCGATCATCTCGGCCAGGCTGAAGTTGTTCGAGACGGCGGCGAAGGCGGGGAGGCCTTTGCGGCGGGCGTAGTCGTTTGCGGCCTCGACGCGCGCCAGGCTCCAGTTCGACCCGCCGAAGGCCCGCATGCGCCCGGCGAGCAGGTGCCCGGCGAGGACGTCGACGAACTCGCCCGCGGGCACCTCCGGGTTGTCGCGGTGCATCATGTAGATATCCACGTAATCAGTGCGCAGCCGGCCCAGGCTCTCCAGCAGTTGCGCCGTGAGGTCCTTCGGCGTGCAGAAGGGGGTGTGCGCGCCCTTGCCGAGGATGACCACGTCCTTGCGGACGCCGCGGTTCTCCACCCAGCGGCCCAGGACCTGCTCGCACCGCCCGCCGCCGTAAATCCACGCCGTGTCGAAGGCGTTCCCGCCGCGCTCCAGCCAGTCGTCGAACATGACCGCGGCGTGCGGCAGGGCGTGCTGGTTGTCGACGCCCATCACCAGCCGCGAGACTTCCTTCTCTACGCCCGTGATGCGGCCGTACCGCATGTTGCCGGGCTTGCGGACGGCCAGGGGCCGGCGCGTCACGGTCGGCCAGCGCGCATCGAGTTTCTCGGACTCGTACTGGAAGCCGAACGATTCGCGCCAGCGGTCGAGGGTCTTCATGTTGCCCAGGGTGTCGTCCCACGTCATGGCGGGGGGGAGGGCCTGGCGGCGCTCGATGTTGTCGGCCGCCGTGTCGGCCTCGAGCGCGTAGAGCCACTCCTGCGTCTCGATGAGGATTTCCTCGGCTTGCGGCCGGCCCTTCTTCTGGAGGATGATCTTCGTCTGGCCGCCCTCGCGGGCCGGAGTCCACGGCCAGGGGACCAGGATGCTGCCTTCGCTGCCGAAGACCTGGACGGCGTTGTCCTGCTGCACCTGAACGCCGGTTGATATGCAGGCGATAATGTCGCCGGGGAAGCGCAGCACGGCGGCGGCCCACTCATCGACGCCCGTGGCCCCCAGGCGGCCGACGCCCTTGACTTCGAGGGGCTCGGCGAAATCCTTGCCCGCCGCCGCCCCCGCCGCGAGGCGGGCCATCGACGTGCAGTAGCAGCCCACGTCGAGGATGCCGCCGCCGCCGAGGGCGCCGGCCAGGAGCCGCCCCTCCGGGTTACAGCCCGCGTGGAACCCGAAACTGGCGCGGATGACGCGGACCTCGCCGACGGCCCCGGCCTTCAGGAGGTCCACCAGTTTGCGCGTCTGCGGCGAGCAGCGGTACATGAACGCTTCCATGAGGAACACGTCGCGGGCGAGGGCCGCCTCGACGATGGCCATCGCCTCGGCGTGGTTTATGCCGATGGGCTTTTCGCAGAGGACGTGCTTGCCGGCCTCGGCGGCCTTGACGGCCCACTCGGCGTGCATCGGGTGCGGCGTGGCGACGTAGACGGCCTCGACGCCGGCGTCGGCCAGGAGCGCTTCGTACGACCCGTGGCGGCGGGCATCCGGGCAGAACTCGTCGGCGAACTTGTCGGCCTTTTCCCTGGCGCGGCTGCCGACGGCCGCGAGGCGGCCCGTCCTGGAGTGCGCGACGCCCCGCGCGAAGGTCCTGGCGATGCCGCCGCAGCCGAGGATGCCCCAGGAGAGCGTCTTGGCCATAGTTATCCTCTCATTTGTATGTCATCGTTACGTATGAAAAACAAGAAGGTGAAAAGTGAGAAGTGCAAAGCAGGAGCGGCGCGATCGTGCGCGGCCGTTTTGCACTTTTCACTTTCCGCTAATTCCTGAGCGACTGGATCGGCGCCGGTATGCGGCCGCCGAAGCCTACGAACGGGGCGCTTGCGCCGGAGTTCCGCACCTCCATGACGACGGCCGAGCCGAAGAGGCCGCCGAACTCCACCCGCTCGCCCGGTCCGGCCCCCGGCACGGGTATGATGCGGACGCCGGTCGTTTTATCGTTGATGACGCCGATGGCCATCTCGTCGGCGATGATCGCGGCGATGGTCTCCGGCGGCGTGTCGCCCGGCACGGCGATCATGTCGAGGCCCACCGAGCAGACGCTGGTCATGGCCTCGAGTTTCTCAAGGCTCAGGCTCCCCGCCGCGACGGCGGCCGACAGGGCCGCGTCCTCGCTTACCGGAATAAAGGCCCCGGACAGGCCGCCCACGCTGGAGGATGCGAACGCGCCGCCCTTCTTGATGGCGTCGGTAAGCATCGCCACGGCGGCGGTGGAACCCGGGGCGCCGATCTTCTCGACGCCCAGGAAGCGCAGGATTTCGCCCACCGAGTCGCCCACGCGCGGCGTAGGGGCGAGCGACAGGTCCACGATGCCGAACGCAACGCCCAGTTGGGCGGCGACCTCGCGGCCGATGAGTTCCCCCACGCGAGTAACGCGGAAGGCCGTGATCTTGATTTCCTCCGCGAGGTCCCCCAGCGTGAGTTTCCCGCCCAACTGTATCCGCCGCGCAAGCGCCGCCGACACCACGCCCGGCCCGGACACGCCGATGTTGACGGCGGCGTCGGGTTCGCCTTCGCCCACGTACGCGCCGGCCATGAAGGGATTGTCCTCGGGGATGTTCGAGAAGACGACGAGTTTGGCACAGCCGAAGCCGCGTCGTGCGGCCGTGGCCTGTGCGATGCGGCAGATGACGCGGCCCATTTCGGCCACGGCGTCCATGTTGATGCCCGTCCGTCGCGACGCCACGTTCACCGAGGCGCAGACGCGCTCGGTCTGCGACAGCACCTCCGGCAGGGCGGCCATGACGATGGAGTCCGAGGGGGTGATGCCCTTGTGCACGAGGGCCGTGAACCCGCCCACGAGGTCGATGCGGCAGGCGGCGGCGGCCTCGTCCAGCGTCTGCGCAACCGCCACCGCCGCCATCCGCCCGTGGCCCGCCAGAAGGTGCGACGCGGGCGAGATCGCCAGCCGCTTGTTCACCACCGGGATGCCGTACTTGCGCCCGACGTGGTCGCAGGTCTCGACGAGTCGTCCTGCGCGGCTGAGGATTTTCTCGCGGAGTTTGCGGCAGACGGTTTCGATGCTGGTCGACGCGCAGTCGTCGACGTTCAGCCCCAGCGTGACGGTGCGCACGTCGAGGTGCTCCGCGTGGA
>VGYT01000168.1 GCA_016872895.1 Planctomycetota bacterium | reverse complement strand
TATGACCGCCACCGCCGCGTGGTCCTGCCGCGCAAGTTCCAGCACCGCCGGCGGCCCGTCCACGTGCTGGGCAGTGACCCACCGCGGGCCGGGCCGGCGAAGTTCAAAGCCGTGGTACGGGCTGCGCAGCACGTCGCCGCCCCCCTGGAGGGGCAGGGGGCCCTCCGGCGGACTCAAGGCGACCGACTGCACCACCTCGCTCGCCAGGACCTGGTGGGCCGACACGGACCCGTCGGCCGCCAGGACCGAGATGAAGCACCCCCGCCCGTCGCTCGCCAGGAAGTAGTTGCGGAAGAAGAACGTCGTGCACCCCAGCCGCAGCGTGCCCTCGACGCTGCGGGCTGGCCGGCCGCCCACCTTCTCGTCGGCGGCCGGCGCGGCCTGGACGTCCTCGAATCGCGCCGCCCAGCCGCGCTGAATCAGGTCCGCCATGCGCGACGCGCCTTCGCCCGCCGTAGGGCTGCGCCCCGCAGGTGGGTCGGCCTGCGGCGCGCCCGCCGCCGGCTGGGGCAACAGGGCCACCTGCGCCGAGACGCTCGCCTCCTCGGTCATGTCCACGACCGCCGCCATTCCGGTGGCCGGCGATATGTGTGCCACGAACGGGTAGGGGGGAACCCGCAGGCTCAAGCCCCGCCGCGGGTCGGTGTAGCGCTGGCCGCTCAGGCCCTCGATGGCGGGTCCGGACGGGCCGTCGGCGGCGTCGCGCAGGCGCCGGGCCTCCGTCATGCCCGTCGCCTGGGCCACAAGGGGCGCCGACTGCCAGATACTGCGCAGGATGCGTCCGTCGGCCGCCGCAAGGTGGGCCACCTGCTCCGGGCCGCAGGCCCACACGACGCCTGTGCCGCTGACGGGCGGCCCGCCGGACTCCGCCGCCAGGCTGCGCGGGCCGAGCACCTGGACGAAGCACGGGTCCGGCAGCATCGCCCCGAGCGATTCATCGACGGCCGTCCAGCGCTTCGTTTCCCCCGCGGCCGCCGAAAGGAGCGTCGCGGGCAGCGTCCAGCAGTGGAACGTTACGTCGTCATCCAGCGGGATGCGGGCGGTCGCCGATTTGCCGCCCACCGTGCGCACCAGCACCAGTTCGCCGTTCTCCGGGCGGCCGGTGGTCTGCCAGGAGCGGTCGCCGGAGGCCACCCGGCAGTCCAGGGCGCGGGGCCGGAACCGCTCATCCACGTCGGCCGTGATCATCTTGTTGTAGTAGCCGAACTGGTCGGCACGGCCGGGCCTGGCCAGGAACAGGTTCGTCTCCAGGCGCCGGCCGCGGTCGGGGAACTCGTAGAGGCTCCGTGCGACGTAACCCACCTTCTTCCGCGCAAGGTAGAGCGACTGCCACTGCATGAGGACGAGTTTCGGTTCGGACGCGGCGCGCGGCGGCTCGCCGGTCGGCCCAGGCGGCCCTGGCGCGGGCGCCTCTGCCGCCACGGCGCTCAAGGCCGCGAGCACGGGAAAGGCAAGAGCAGCGGCGCAGAGAATCGAGGCTTTCATGCCGAGGTCCGCGGGGCGCCCGGCACCAGATCGCCGGCGCGCCGCAACTATAATCCGGCGGCGGAGCAAGTCAACGCGATTCGTCGGACCTCGATAACGCCTCAGTTACACGCGGTTCGAGCCGCCGCTGTAACGCGGCGGCTGCCGTCGCGGGGCGCCCCGGAACGCTCGCGGGGTGCCATGCTTTCGCAACAGCGCGAAAGCATGGCACCCGAAGTCACGCTTTCGCCCCGCCCGCCGAACGCTTGCAGCGGCGGCGTGCGGCCGGTAGCATCGCCCCAGGAAAGGGGACCCGCCATGACCCCGCGCGAGCGCATCCTGGCCGTCCTGCAAGGCCGCACTCCCGACCGCCCGCCCCTGATGGCCATCACCATGATGCTGGCCGCCGACCAGGTCGGCGTGCCGTACGGCCGCTACGTGAGCGATTACCGCGTCCTGGTGGAGGCACAGATAGCCACGGCCGCGCGGTTCGCGCTGGATTACGTCTCGTGCATTTCGGACCCGGCGCGCGAGGCGCACGACCTGGGCGCGGCCGTCAAGTTCTTCGACAACCAGCCGCCCGCCATCGACGAGTCGAACGCACTGCTGGCCGACAAGTCGCGCCTGGCGTCGCTTCGTGTGCCGGACCTGTCGGCCGGCCCCGGCCCCGAGGCCGGCGGCCGCATGCTCGACCGCCTGCGGGCCGCCGCGCTCTTCAAGCGCCGCGCGGGCAGCGAGTACCTCGTTGAAGGCTGGGTCGAGGGTCCGTGCGCCGAGGGGGCCGACCTGCGGGGCCTGAACGCACTGATGTACGATTTCTTCGACGACCCGGCGTTCGTGCGCGGCCTGTTCGGGTTCGCCGTGGAGATGGAACTTGCGTTCGCCCGGGCGCAGGCGGAGGCGGGGTGCGACATCATCGGCGTGGGCGACGCCGCCGCAAGCCTCGTCGGCCCGCGGATTTACAACGAGTTCGTATGGCCATATCAAAAGCGCCTGGTCGACGGCATCCACGCGATTGGCTCGCGCGTGCGCCTGCACATCTGCGGCGACACGCGGCAAATCCTTGAGCCGATCGGACGCCTGGCCTGCGACATCGTGGACCTCGACTTCATGGTGCCGCTGGCCGACGCCCGCCGCCGGATGGGACCGAACCAGGTCCTCCTCGGGAACCTCGACCCCGTGCGCGTCCTCAAGGACGGGACGCCCGACGGGGTGCGCGCCGCCCTGGCCGCATGCCACAAGGCCGCCGGCCCGCGCTACATCCTGGGCGCCGGCTGCGAGATCCCTCGCGGCACACCGCCGGAGAACTTCCTGGCGATGGCCCAGTACGCCGCCTCGGTTCGCGGCTGACCGCGCCGCGGGGGGTGCCATGCTTTCGCGCCGCTGCGAAAGCATGGTCGTACGGCGCGGCGCCGGCAGGCGCCCGCACGGCCGCGCTTCTTCCGGCGCAACCTCTTACTTGCGCACCGCCGCCGTTGACATCCCCGCCGCGCAGGTATATCGTACGGGCATGCCCACGCTCGACCGGATCGGCTCGGATGTTGTCAGGGGCCCCAGGATGATGGTTGCAGCAGTCGGAGATCCGGTATCTCTGAACGAGTCGCGCTCATGAAACCCAGACGAATCAACGCCGATAAGCCGCATCTCTGGAAGGCTGACATCGCGGCCTCTGTTGACCGATTCAACGAGTGGTTCATGCGATTTGCTCCCGATGCGTTCCGTTCCACGCGGATGAAGACAACCAAACACGTCAAGGCGGCTCTCTTGGCGACCAACGACCTTCGGGCCCTCACCGCGGCCGCCCTCATGGCGAACCCAGGCGCGCTGCCGACCCTTCGCATGTGCACCGCCCCGCCGCTCGCCGTCGACCGCCTGGTCGGCTTGGCCGACGCGAGCAAGAATCTCGTTGGGCGAATGGAGAAGGGAAGGCTGCCGAGCAAGATGTCGAGCGCCGAGATTGAGGCGGACTTGACCAAGATATGCCGCATTCTCTCGCGCCTATTGGACCGGGACATCTTTCCGTGGCTCGACAACCAGATTGATCCCACCGACCACGAGCGCGACCGGGCTTCTACGATCGTTGCAGACCGGCTGTGCAGCGCCGTGGCAAACCCCATCGTCCGCAATGCCCAGGAGCAACGGCAGCTTGGCCTGATCGGGCAATGGCTCAACAACCGCGGCCACCGGAAACAACCCCATCCCTCGGGCAAGCCGCTCACCACAATGGAGCGGGGCACATATGCTTTCCGGATGAACTTGGCAGTGGGCAACGCTCTGAAAGTCAATATCCCGGTTGACGTTGTCATCCAGCCCAAGAGGCTGCGCAAGGACCGGCTCCCCGTGCTGATCGAAGCCAAGTCGGCGGGCGATTTCACGAACACAAACAAGCGCCGCAAGGAGGAGGCGACGAAGATCCGCCAGTTGCAAGCGACCTACGGCAAGAACGTGGCGTTCGTGCTTTTCCTCTGCGGATACTTCGGCAGCGACTACCTGGGCTACGAGGCTGCCGAGGGCATCGATTGGGTGTGGGAGCACCGGATCGACGACCTGGCCAAACTGGGGCTATAGCAGCGATGATCGCGCAGCGCGACAACCCGCCTGAAGCCCGCCGACAGGCCGTCCAGGCCGTGCTTGATGCAAGGCGGTCGGCCGGCGAGCGTAACCGCCTCGGTCAATTCGCCACTCCCAACGCCCTCGCAATCGAGATCGTCCAGTACGTCAAATCCGTCGCGGGCCGCCGCCTCCGCGAGGTCCGTTTTGCCGACCCCGCCATCGGAACGGGCAGTTTCTATTCCGCCGCCCTTGCGGTTTTCGGCCAGCAGCGGATCAAGAGTGCGGTTGGCGTGGAACTCGATCCCTCCTTCTGCGCTGCCGCTCGCGACCTGTGGGCAGAGACGGGTCTTGATTTGGTGCACGGCGACTTCACGCGTATCATAGCAGGCAGCAGACGCCCGGTCGCGCCTAACTTGATCCTCGCCAACCCGCCCTACGTCCGGCATCATCACCTGGAGCGCCAGGACAAGGAGCGCTTGCAAGCGCTCGCGTACCGAATGGCCGGCGTCAAGGTCAACGGGCTTGCGGGCCTGTACGTTTACTTCCTGCTTCTGGCCACCGCGTGGATGGAGGATGGCGGCTATGCCGCATGGCTCATCCCCTCCGAGTTCATGGACGTCAACTACGGCGCGGCCCTCAAGCGATACCTCGCTGACCGCGTGACGCTGATCCGCGCTCACCGCTTCGCGCCCGACGATGTTCAGTTCGGTGATGCCCTGGTGTCTTCGGTGGTGCTGGTGTTCTGCAAGACGCAGCCCCCGCCCCGGCACACCGTCGAGTTTACGTTCGGGGGCACGATCCGCCGGCCGCATGCCAGCGATTTCATTCTGCTCGACAAACTGCGCGAGTCCCGGAAGTGGACGGTGTATCCCAGCCACGCCGCAAACGATCGCCGTACGTCGAGCGACGGCAACGGTCCGACGCTGGGACACTTCTTCCGCATCCAGCGCGGCATAGCCACCGGCAGCAACAAGTTCTTTGTTCTGGACCGCCGCGACGCCGAGCGGCGCCGGTTCCCGAAGCGCTGCTTGCGGCCTATCTTGCCCAGTCCGCGCCTGCTCAAGACCACCGTCATCGAGGCCGACGAAGATGGCTACCCGCTGATCGAACCCCAACTTTGCCTCATCGACTGTGACCTTCCCGAGGAGGTCCTCCAGACACGGCACCCGGCCTTGTGGGAGTACTTTCAGACCGCGGCGGCGCTAGGCATCAAGCAAGGGTATCTCGTCAGTAAGCGAAGCCCGTGGTACAGACAGGAGCAACGCGACCCGGCTCCGTTCCTCTGCACGTACATGGGGCGCGGCTCCGGCCCAAAGCAGCCGTTCCGGTTCATCTGGAACCGTTCTCAGGCAATCGGCACCAACCTTTACCTCATGCTGCACCCGAAGAACGCCCTCGCCCGCATGTTGCGCGACCACCCTGACCATGCCGCCGAAGTGTTTGCTTTGCTCGGGCGTGTTACGGGCCACGAACTCCGCGGCGAGGGTCGCGTCTACGGCGGGGGCCTCAACAAGATCGAGCCGAGCGAGCTCGCGCGCATTTCTGCGGCCGCGTTTGTTGAGCGCTGGCCCGAACTCCTGTCCGGGCTCCAGCAACAGGGAGAGCTCTTTGGCAAGATGTCGGGCAGACTGGGCGCCTGACAAGCGCATGCAGCAGCGGGCGCTGTCCTTGAAGGACGCGGAGAGCCAAAGTCAACACCCGTCGTGGGCAACAGCAACCACGCTGAATCGCGCGGGCGGGCACGTCGGTTCTGACCGCGGTTCCCTTTGCGTTCTTCGTGCTTTGCGGTTAAAGGTGCCCCTGAACCGCGCTTCGCGTCTCAAGGCCCGCTCGCCGTCCGCCTCCGGTCAAGCCTACGGCGGACAGGCCGCCTCGCGGCCACGCGCCGCTTGGCCGTTGCCGGATCCCGAATCACGACTCCCGCCTTTGCTTGCCCTTTTTGCCTATCTTCCCCATCTTCCGGGGGCCAGAAAACCGCCCGCCCGGCCTCCCCGGGCCTCGTGAAAAAGTTATCCACAAAGAAGTATCTATAACTGCCAATATGGCAGCCCGCCAAAAACGATCAAAAAACGCAAAATCGCACCCTGTTCCGGTCAAAAACGATCAAAAACGTTCAAAAAGCGCGCGATTTTGCCTTACCCATCTTAACATTTTGCCCCTCTACCCCCTCTGGCGCTAGCGCCAGGGCCGTTTTGGCCCTCCGGAAGGGGCCAAAATGGGCATTTTCGGGGCGCGCGGGCGCGGCCAAAAAGTTATCCACAGGTAGGGCGACGGCGGGGGGCGGGAACCGTAGTCCGGGAATCGGGCTTCGGGCTTGACCCTGTGACTGGGCAGGCGGGGCCAGCGCGTACGCAGGGGAGGGGGTCTCCGCAGGATGGCGGGCGAAAAGAGTCATGTTCGGCCGCCTTCGGACGATAATAGTAAGAGGCATAGCACGCTGCGCAAAACCCCTGCGCCCCCGGCGGCAGACGCCGGGGCACTTTCGCCCCTCACGAGCGGCCTCCGAACCGGCCGCCGGCCACGGCACGGCGAGCGGCTGTGCCAGGGCGGCCTCAGGTGAAACGAAGGGAGAAACGTATGCGGATCAGAAAAGTGTTCCAGGCTGGTATTGCGGCGGTGCTGGTGGCGCTCTTGTTCGGGCTGGCCCCCGGGGCGACGGACAACTGCATCGTCTCCATCACGGGCACGGTGGACCCGTTCGCCGAGTGGTCGGCTGCGGCCCCGGCGATCGCGGCCGGGGAGTTCACCGGCAGCGTGGACGGCACGACCATCAGCCAGGTCGGCGAAGTGCTGGAGGCAACCAAGGGCCTGACCCTGTACGCCAACGCCAATGTGACCGTTACCGCAGCCGGGACGGCCAACAGCGGCATTGCGACCAACGGCACGGAGACCCTGACGACCAAGTACAAGATCACGGGCGACGTCACCGTCCCGGACGCGGCCTGGAAGACCGCCGGCTCAGGCGTCGGGCAGTTCTTCAATGCCGGAAACTCCTACAGCGTGACGCACGTTGCAGGTGACGGCTCGTACGCCATCGACCTGTCCGTGCGGCTGGAGGCCCCTGCGGATCGGTCCCCGGATGCCGGCGACTACACCTGTTCCATCACCCTGACGGCCACATGGTAACCTGCCTGTGCGGCAAGACAGAGAGGGGCCAGCGCCCGGCGTCGGTGGCGCCAAGTGCCGATACGCCCCGGCCAAGCGGGCCGTGGAAGCACCTCGCGCGCTTCATGGCGCCCCGGCCGTCCCGCCCAGGGCGGGCCGTGCCACGGGGGGGCGGCGGTGTGCGGACGCAGGCGGCGATTCTGGCGGCGTTTCTCATCGGGTGCGCCGCCTCGGCGGGCGCCCTGGCCGTGACCGGCTGGGCCCAGCCCAACGGGTCGGTCGGCATTGCCGCCCATTTCACGGCCATGAACCAGGCCAATTCCGGGCAGGCGGTACTGATGCTGAACCACGACGGCCCCGTGACGCTCCAGGCCGCGGAGGCCGGGGCGGGCGATGCGGTCCTGACCTCGCCCTCCAGCGACATCCTGGCCACCGCCTACAAGTTGACGGGTGCGGCCCTGGGATCCTCGGCCGACGCGGATTGGGTGTCGGCGTCGGAGTTTGTGCACCCCTCGCGGTCGTACGCGGTCGAGGGCGCCGGCCTGTCGGAGATCACCCTGTCGGTTCGCGGCGCGAGCGCGGCCGGCCGTGCGAACGATGCCGGCGTGTACAACGCCTCCGTCATTCTGACCGTCTCGTGGTGAGGAGGACCGCCCCATGAAGCCAGGGCCGTCGTGGTGGCGTGCGGCAGCGGGGGCGGGGGCGCTGCTGCTCCTCTTTACGCCGTCGGCCGCCGCAGGCATGGCCGTCTCACCGCTGAAGCGGGAAGTGGTCATCAAGCCGGGCGAGACGCAAGAGGTCCGGATTAACGTCTCCAACCCGGCGCGGGGGCAGGGCGACGCGCCTTGCTCGGCCAGCCTGGAGGTGACGGACTTCGCGGTCACCGAGCGCGGGGGCCTCATTTTCCAGAAGGCCGGCTCGCGCTCGGACTCGGCCAGTCCGTGGGTCAGCATGGCGAAAACCCGCGTGAAACTCGCACCGGGCGAGTCGGACACCGTGGAATGCCTCATCCGGGTCCCCCGCCATGCCTCGGGAGAGTACTACAGCGCCGTCATGGTGACCCTGGACAGCCCCGCCAGGGGGCCGGGGGGTGTCGGGATCTGCTACCGGATCGCCTCGGGCCTTTTCGTGACCGTGCCCGGCCGGCCGCTGGCGAAGAAGGCGGAGGTCGTCCGGTGCGAGGTCCTCTGGCCGTCGGCCCAGGACGTGAGTACCACGGGTTGCTTGGAGTCCGTGCCCGCGGAGCACGGCTTGCAGGCAACCCGCGGCACGTCCGGCGACTGGCCGGCCCCGGTCGGGGCGCTCGGGGATTCGCGGCCCGCGTTGCCGCGGCTGGTGGCGGTTCTCGCGAACACGGGGGATGCGCGGTTCGACGCCTCCGGGCAGGCGCGGATCCGCTGGCCCGACGGCCGAGTCGTCCTCCGCGCGCCGCTCTGGACCGAGCGGGCCTGCGTTCAGGCGGGGGACACTCGCCTGTTCGGGTGCCCGCTTCAGAAGCCGCTGGTCGCCGGCGAGTACCTCGTCGAGGTGGACTTCAGTTACCAATCGGCGTGGGGCAAGGCCCGCATGACGCTGCCGCTTTCGATTTCCGAGGCGCAGGCGGCCGTGCTGGCCGGCGCCGCCGGTCGCGGGCCGCCGCCGCCGGGCGCGGGGCCGGCCGTCCAGGTGACGCCCGAGGTGCTGGCGGCCAAGGCGCCGCCGGGGGCCTTGAGGACGCTGAGAGTCGCGGTCAGGAACGCCGGCGAGGCAGCCGCCCACTGCCAGGCGTCGTGGCAGGGCGAAGGGCCGTGGCCGATTCCTGCGGCGTGGCTGACGCTCGACTCCGGCCGGTTCGTCCTGGAAAGAGGCCGCAGCAAAAGCCTTGCCCTGACCCTTCAAGTTCCGGCGGATGCCGCCGGAATCCACAGGGGGGTCGTCGCGGTCCACGTTGAAAGCAACCGGGAGGTCGTGACCAAGGAGGTCCCCGTGGAGGTGACGGTGAGCAGCCCGTAGCGGGCCGTGCCGGGCAGCGCCTTCGTTGGCGAGGGGTGCGCGTAGGCGGCACGGGGGAGCACAATCCAGATGCGCGGCTCAGGAAAGATATGGGCGTGGCGAGTGCTGGCGGCGGCGCTGGTGGCGAGCGCGGCGGCGGGCGCGGCTGAGTCCGCGCCGGCCCGCCTGCCGGCCGGCGGGCAGGCCGACCCCAGCGGGCCGCGCGTCTCCAACGTCTGGGTGGAGATGGACCTGCGAGAGGTCCTCCAGGACGTCGCCACGCAGACCGGCGTCCCTGTCATCGCCGACCAGACCGTCCAGGGCGTGGTATCGCTGGCCGTCAAGGACATGCCCCTGGAGGAGTGCCTGGAACGGGTGTGCGCAGCCGGGGGATACAGTTTCGCGCGGGTCAGGGACTACTACATCGTCGGTCGGGCCGACGCCAGTTCGCCCCTGTTCGAGCGTCTGGCCGACATGCGCCGCGTGCAACTCCGCCACGCCACGGCCGACCAGGTCAAGGGGATGCTTCCGGCGAACCTGGCCCCGTACGTGACCTACGACAAGACCAACGGCGTGGTCCTGGTGACCGCGCCGCCGGGGCCGGCCCGGCGCGTCCTGGACGCCATCGCGCTGGTCGACATGCCGAGCCAGCAGGTCGCGGTCGAGGCGGTCGTCTTCGAACTCTCGGAAGAGGGCTCCAAGCGGCTGGGCCTGGATTGGCAGTACCAGAACGCCGACATGGCCGGGCAGGTTGAGAACCTGGTGGGCACCATCACGTTCGATGCTTCGGCCGACATCGCGACGTACGTCAACGTCTCGCTGCGGGCGATCCTTCAGGACGGCAAAGGACGCGTGCTGGCCAACCCGCGGCTCGTGACGATGGACGGTCGGGATGCCGAGATCTTCGTCGGGCAGGAGAAGTATTTCACCATCCTCAGCGGTCCGGGCGCCAACCCGTATTTCCGGCTGGAATCCATCAAGGCCGGCGTGACGTTGAAGATCACCCCGCACATCGGCGAGGGCGGCCAGATCGCCCTCGACTTCGAGCCGGAGGTCTCCGACGTCGTCAGCGACTGGATGCGCGACGACGTGGAAATCCCCGAGTTGCGCGGCACGACGCTGCCGGTCGTCACGCGACGGCGCGCCAAGACCTCCGTTGCCATCCGCGACGGCCAGACCATAGTCATCGGCGGGCTCCTGCGCGAGCAGCACCGGCAGATGATCGACAAGGTTCCACTGCTGGGCGACATTCCGCTGCTGGGCCTGGCGTTCCGCAAGGTCCGCGATTGGAGGGAACAGCAAGAGGTCGTCATCCTGATTACGACCCACGTCGTCAGCGATGCGCGGCAGGCCGGGGCGCCCGATGTCGCGACGCCGCTCGAAGAGGGGTACTTAAGCCCGCTCGACCCGATCTCCACCCCAACAGGCGGCC
>VGYT01000167.1 GCA_016872895.1 Planctomycetota bacterium | reverse complement strand
GGGCGCTGGTGGAGTCGTACCGGACCGACCGCGGCCCGCGGCAACGGGTGGTGGCGTATCTGGGGCAGATGGACGAGGCGGGCCGGCTGGGCGTGCAGGCGGCGGCCGACGGTCGCCGGTCCCATCAGGGTCGCCTGTTCGAGGCGGTCCGGCCGGCATGGGTGGAAGTGGATGTCAACGGTATCCGGGTCGAGCGGTGCCAGGCGTTCGGCGGCCCCTGGCTGGGCCGGGAGTTGATGCGGCGGCTGGGACTCGTGGCGTTCTTCGAGCGGGTGTTTCCGGCCGGCCGGGAGGCCGTGTCCTGGGCGGCGATGGCCGAGATTCTGGTGCTGGCGCGGCTGGGCGACCCGTCGAGCGAACTGTATATGGCGGAGCACCTGTACGCGGGGACGGCCCTGGAGGACCTGGTGGGCGTGCCGGCGGCGCAGGTGAACGACGACCGGCTCTACCGGGCGTTGGACCGGCTTCTGGTGCACAAGTCGGACTTGGAGACGCACCTGAAAAACCGCCTGGGCGAGCTCTTTGACCTGAAGTACGACCTGCTGCTGTACGACATCACCTCGACGTACTTCGAGGGTCAGGCGGCGGGCAACGTGCTGGCGGCGCGGGGCTACTCGCGGGACCACCGGCCGGACTGCAAGCAGGTCCTGGTGGCGTTGGTGGTGACGCGCGAGGGCTACCCGCTGGGGCACGAGGTGTTCGCGGGGAACCGGACGGACGTGACGACGGTCGAGGAGGTCGTCACGACAATGGAGGGCCGGTACGGCCGGGCAGACCGCATCTGGGTGATGGATCGCGGGATGGTCTCGGAGGAGAAGGTGGCGTGGCTGAAGGGGGGCGGGCGTCGGTACATCCTCGGGACGCCGAAGGCGATGCTCCGGCGGTTCGAGCGCCAACTGCTGGATGGACCGTGGGAGACGGTTCGCGAGGGCCTGGAGGTTCAGCGGTGTCCGTCGCCGGACGGTGCCGAGACGTTCATCCTGTGCCGGAGCCGCGAGCGGCAGGAGAAGGAGCGGGCGATTCACGAGCGGTTCGAGCGGCGGATCGAAAAGGGGCTGGCGGAGATCGAGGCGGGTTGCCGGCGCCGGCGGCGGGATGTCGTGACGGTGGCGAAGCGTGTGGGTCGTCTCCTGGGTCAGAACCCGCGTGCGGCGGGCCTGTTCCGGACGGACGTGGCGGCCGGCACGGACGGCCGGGCGCGGCTCGTGTGGTCAAAGGCCGAGAGTTGGCGTCGGTGGGCAACGCTCTCGGAGGGCTGCTACCTGCTGCGAACGAACATCACGGACTGCAGCGCGCCGGACCTGTGGACGGCGTACATGCAACTGGCCGAGGCGGAGGGGGCGTTCCGCATCCACAAGAGCGACCTGGCGCTGCGGCCGGTCTGGCACCAGAAGCAGGGCCGGGTCCAGGCCCACATCCTGGTGTGCTTCCTGGCGTACGTGCTGTGGAAGACGCTGGGCGGCTGGTGCCGCCAGGCGCATCTGGGCGATGAGCCGCGGCGGGTGCTGGAGGAACTGTCGAAAATCCGGGTGGTGGACGTGGTGATGCCGACGCGAGGCGGGGTGGAAATCCGTCGCCGCTGCATCACCCGGCCGACGGACCACCAGGCGATCCTCCTTCAGCGCCTGGGCCTGACGCTGCCACCGTTCTTGGGACTGACGGATGTCGCCGGCGTCCCTGCGGCTGG
This sequence comes from Planctomycetota bacterium, assembly GCA_016872895.1. Taxonomy (GTDB): domain Bacteria; phylum Planctomycetota; class Phycisphaerae; order FEN-1346; family FEN-1346; genus VGYT01. The sequence goes on along the minus strand of VGYT01000167.1, from coordinate 8,946 downwards.
TGGATGAAAACGCGGCAGTCTTGTAGTGAAAACTTTCGGCTCTGGCGGGGTCAAAAACGCGGTTTTACCCCTCCAACTGCGGAAGTTGGGCTAGCCCCAGCAGCCGCCAGAGGCCCAACGCCAGCCACACGTCGCCGAAGTCCCGAAGCCGCTGAAGCCGCACGCCCTTGAGGTTCACCAGAACCGGCTCATCGTCGGCCGGGTCGTCATAGTGCGGCGGATCGAAAAGCGACGGCTGCGGCCGGTCCTTCCGGTCCAGCCGACGCGCAAGATACGCCCAGACGCTTCGCTCGCCGGCCCTAAGTTCGCCCACGTACGCCACGACGTTCTGCCGCGAACCCCGGACGGTCCGCACCGACTCTACAAGCGCCCAGTAGGTGTGCCGCTTGCGGCCCCCGCGCCGTACGCATCGTCGCAAAAACATCCGTCGCTCCCGTCAGAACGCCCGCTGACGGGTATAAAATCACGCGCTCCGCAGGGCCGCAATAGGGAAGGTCTTCACTACATTCGATTTTCGGCCCGCACCTCTCTCCGCGACCCCGCCACGGGGCTTTCCCGCCCCAAAAACCCGCCGGAATTTTTATAGCTGCGTAACTTGGGCTAGACTTCAGGGCTACCGTCGGGAAAGGGCGTGCCTCACGAGGTGATCCAGACTTGTGGGGCCTACCGCGCAGCGGTTTAGTCCAACAAGCCGCCGAAAAGGCCACTGCCGAAAAAGACGCTTGCCAGGAATAGCCGAAGTGAGGTATAGAGGAACATGAACTACTGGCCGGTTTTGACCCGCTCATCACTGGCCGGTTCTAACCTGCCCGGTGACATCCCCGGTTCCACAGCCTACCCGCCTTGGCAGGGTCTCGCTCGGAAACGTCCGTGCGAACCGCTCTCATCTTACTTATCGGACCGATGGCAGGTGCAAACGCAGTCTTGCCGGGTTTTTTTCTTGCATTCAGTTGGGAGGTAAACTCTACTGGTCATCAGGCCCATCGGGAGCCTGAACGGCCGTAAGACTGTGAACCGTTACCGAAAGAGAAGGGCGTTGAGGGTCCTATCGTTTTCATCCTGTTTTCCCAGCAGCGTGGATGCATTCAGCGGTGTTTTCGTCCTAAGGCGACTTCGCGCGCTGGCCGAGTTGGTGCCCCTCGAGGTAGTACACCCGATCGCTCATTTTCCCGGCTACCAAGGGGGCACGCGGCGCCCGCCTTGCGACGTCGAGCAGATCGAAGGCTTAACGGTACACCATCGGCTTTTCTTATACATTCCCATGATCCTGAAGAGTTTAGATGGCTACCTCTATGCCAGAGGAATTGAGTCGTGGTTTGCGAAGTACCTAACGTCCCATGAGCAGCCGGATCTGCTCGACGCTCACTTCATGTGGCCTGACGGCGTGGGAGTCAGCCGCTTAGCACGCCGATTCCATTATCCTTTTGTCGTCACCCTGAGGGGTACCATAAACCCCCGGCTGCGGAAGCACCTTATGCGCCCCCAAATGGCTGGCGCGCTGCGTGCTGCAGATGCTGTTATCAGCGTCAGCCGCGCCATGGCCGATATTGCTGTCGCTTTGGGGGCAAGGCGCGAAAAGGTCCATGTGATCCCGAACGGGGTTGACACGTCCCTGTTCAGGCCCGTACCTCGGGAAGAGGCCAGGAGGCTGTTGGCCCTCCCCTCCGACGTGCCGCTGGTTGTGACCGTCGCCAACATGCTTCCTGCCAAGGGGCACCATGATCTCCTCGAGGCCGCCGCCGCGCTGCCCGCAGACGTCCATCTCGTGTTCGTTGGCCCGGCACCGAACGCAGCATATCTTGCGCGATTGAAAGCCATCGTTGCCCAAAGGGGCCTGACGCGGCGAGTCCACTTTATGGGGAAACGCAGTCAGCAGGAGGTCGCCGCCTGCCTTAACGCGGCTGACGTCCATGTGCTTGCTTCGTACTCCGAAGGATGTCCCAACGTGGTGTTGGAGTCGCTGGCTTGTGGCACCCCTGTGGTCGGCACGACGGTCGGAGGCATACCGGACATCGTGACGACCGGCCGGAACGGTCTTCTCGTCCCTCCGGGGAACCCGTCCGCCCTGACCGGCGCCTTACGAGCGGCTCTCGCTAGACAATGGTCCCGGAAAGACCTGCGCCAAACGGTGGCGCACCGTTCTTGGAAGGCCGTTGCCGAAGAGGTCCTGGCGGTCTTCAACACCGCGGCGAGAGCGAGCCAAACCGAACGGCAACAGCCGCACGCCGAACGGCCGACGTCGCGGCCCCCGCCGACCCCGTAAACCCGCCGCGGATGTGGCTGCACGCGCGCCCATATAAGGCCTGGGCGCTCCGGCAATCCTCAGAAACCGAGGGCCTTGAGATCAACGCGCACCCTCGTACCCGCCATTGACACGGGGAGATCCACGAAGTCCGCAGTGCGATTCGCAGGCGCGGTGCGAACGTAAACGTCCACCGGAGTGTAACGGAATTGGCCGGTAAGCCAATGCCGTTTGGACGAACCGATCAACGCGTACTCCTGCGTTTCGTCTAAATATTGTCGCAGAAGCCGCTCTGGCTGAAAGCCGTCGAACAGATCCCCTCTCTCCACGAACAGCGCGTCGGGCGCATAGTGCTCGATGACAGACCTGACATCCTGAACGTCGGAAACAAAGGATTGAAAGCCGCCCGTATGCGGGGCGTTCGCGCCGTGGTACAGGACCTTGCTACTGCGAAGAATCAGGACCCGGTCGGGGCCTATAATCTGGCGCACAGCAAAGACGAAATCGGCGTCACGTTGACCTGAGAACATGACGATATGCCCTCTGACCTTGTCGGCGTTGGCCGCCACAACAGGGGCGTAATCGGGCCCAGACGGCACGTCCTCCAGAAAGCCGCTCGCGGCCCCGGCGAGCGCCAAACACAGGACCACAACCGTCCGGACTCGCACCCCCGGAATCGCGCCGACGAGCCAGTCAAAAGCTAACCCCCCCAGCAGGCCCAGCGGAAGCGTCCCCCAGAACATGTAGCGATCCTCGATGATGTGAGGACGAAAGAGAAACGCCCACATGCTGATCAAGCAGGCAAGCCAGACCGCCGCCATCAACGAGACGCGCGACCCCCTGCGCAGGCCGAGGACCGCGCCGAGCGCAGCAAGGGCCACACACACCCAGCCGGAGCCGCGGACAAGCGCGGCAACCGCGTCCCGCAGGTTGTCCCACGAGAACCAGACCGGAAACGGCCGGCCCTTCGTTACGACTGCGGCAGAAAAACCGCCGGACTTGAACACCCAGCCGAAGTAGACTCCCACCGTCAGTGTCACCAGCACTGTTGCTATGACGAAATGCTTCCACGAAATGCCTGCCTTGCGCCGGGCCAGAACGCCCCATAAGAAGAACGCCAGCAGAAGGAAAGCGGCTGGTTGTTTAAAGAGCGGCGCGGCAATCGCCGGCGCTAGGAACGCCAGCAGGCGCGCCACGTCCGGCCTGTCCACGTACCGCAGAAACAGAAACGCCGCAAGGACCATCATGGCCATCGTCGGCATCTCTAACATCGCTTGGCGCGTCCAGAGCACTACAAGGGGCATGTACAAGAGCGTGGCGGCGCCGAGAAGGGCGCCCTCCCAGGCCGTCGCGCGCCTCAACAGCATGAAGGTCGCGACCAAACAGGTGAGAGCGAACGGGATGACAGCCGCGCGGGCCGTCACGGGAGATACCCCAAGCACTGCAAACGCCGCCGCTTCTGCCACGGCGAACCCCGGCGGGTATGTGACACCGATGCCCAGAGAGGGGAAGCGAGCGTATCGATGCCGAGCGAACTCCACAGGATGGAACCAGCCACTCGGCCCGCTCGCGCCCCAGTCGTGAATCAGGACGCCGTCCATTGCGTGAACGGGCTCGTCCGGCCACCGGAATCCGCCGACCGTAATGCCCCTGCTGTAAACGAGAACGCCCAAGACGCACAAGAAGACGATGGCCCACAAGTCTGTCTTCGGACCGGCGGCGTCTCGGGCGGTTGCTGAAGATGCCGCGTCGCCGCAACACATGCGCACACCCTCCAATTCAACCAGGTCGTCCGCCATCGCCTTCGGCCCCCACCCGGCACTCGCCCCCCCCGCCCTCGCGCGGCAGGCCGCCTTGCACTTACGTGCCGATAGCGGCATGAAGCGTTGCCGTGACCATGTTCTGCTCGTCATCCCTCATTTGCGGGAACAACGGCAGCAAGACACAATGATCCTGCGCGCGCTCGCCCTCCCTGAGCGCCACGCAACTGCTTGCGGACCCCTGCTGGGGGCCGGCTCGATCACTGAATAGCCACGGCCCACGATTGAAGGCAGGCTCTCGATGAGCGCACATCACGCCGCGCCGGGTGGCGATACCGGCGTCCAGCATGCGTTGCATCACCATGCGCTGGTCGCATCCCCTAGGCAAGCGGACACAGAAACTCTGCCAGTTGGACCGCGCCCACGGCGGCTCCACGGGCAGGCCCAATCCGGGAATGTCCGCAAGCAATTCGAGGTATCGCTTGGCGAGTTGTCGCCGCCGCTCAAGGATCCCCGGAAGACGGCCAAGTTGCACGCGGCCCACCGCCGCCTGAATGTCGGTCATCCTGTAATTGAAACCCAATTCCGTATAGGACTCGAAGATCACTTGGTCGGCCTTGTGGCGTGCCGTATCCGGGACGCTCATCGCATGCTGTCGCCAGAGGCGGAACTTCGAATCATGCTCGGCGTTGTCCGTCGTCAGCATGCCGCCGTCGCCCGTGGTGATCACCTTGCGGGGGTGAAAGGAGAAGCAGGCCACAGCGCCGCGGGGCCTGCCGATCCGTTCCCATCGGCCGTCCCACTGGATCTCGCTGCCGATTGCGCAAGCGGCGTCCTCAACGACAGGCACTCCGCGCCGCCGCGCCACATCCAGAATCGCCGCCAAGTCACAGGGCATCCCCATCTGGTGGACGCAGAGGACCGCCTTCGTGCGTCGCCTGATAGCAGGTTCCACCAGATCCGGCCGCATGTTGAACGTACCAGGGTCGATGTCAATAAAGACGGGGGTGGCTCGGCAGTAGCGAATGCTGTTTGCGGTGGCGATAAAGGAATGGCTCACGGTGATGACCTCGTCGCCTGGGCCGACGCCGACTGCCCGAAGCGCCAGGTGCAGGGCCGTGGTGCAACTGCTGACGGCCACGGCATACTTGGCACCACAGTACTCGGCAAACTCCTTCTCAAACGCCGCCACCTCCGGCCCTTGGGTGACCCACCCGGACGCAATGACCCGCGCTGCGGCCTGTTGTTCTTCTTCTCCAAATAGGGGTTTCGCAATAGGTATCATCCGCTTGCTACTCCCAGTTGAAGGTCCTCTGTTCGGACAGCATCCGGCGAAAATCTGCGCCCGAGGCTTTCATGTGTTTCAGGAGCATCGCCACACCCTCTTCCACAGAGATTGTGGGCTTCCAGCCGATCGCCGTGCGAGCCTTCGCCGTATCCGCGTAGTGCAGGTGGACATCCCCCGGCCGCGCGCGCTCCAAGACCGGCTCAAGGTCCGTCCGCCCAGCGGCCTTCAGGACGGCAGCCGCGACCTCTGCCACGGTGTGCGGCCGGCCGTAGGCAACGTTCACGGTTTCGCCAACCAGAGCATCGCAGTCGGCACAATCGAGGATGCCGCGGACCGCGTCGGTCACATAAGTAAAGTCCCGCGCGTTGGTCGGGTCGCCGAAGATGATCGGGGCAAGGCCGTTCATTACCCGAACGATGAACCTGGGGATCACCTCGCCCGAATCGCCTTCGTGGTGGCTGTTCGGACCGTAAGTGTTGAAGGGTCGGACAATGATCGTCGGGAACCCGTACGTGCGATGGAACGCTCGCGTCGTGGCCTCGCCCGCCAGTTTGCCGGCGCCGTAAACCGTCATGGGGTACGTGGGATGGTCTTCGTCCATGGGTGTCCGCAGGGCCGTTCCGTAAACCTCGCTGCTCGAAACATAGACAAAACGATCCACGCCTCCGTCACAGGCCGCCATCAGTAGAGCCAGGGTGCCATTGCCGTTCACCTGGAAATTGCGCACCGGGTTGCGGATGCTGTGCCGGACTCCGAGGCACGCCAGGTCCAGAACCAACTGCATGCCGTTGACGGCGGCCTTGCATACCTCCGGGTCGGTGATGTCGCCTTGCAGGATCTCCACATTATGTCGGCCGGCGATGCACGCAAGGTTCTCGCGTTTACCGGTGGAGAAATCGTCCACGATGCGCAAACGAACGCCGCTTTCGGCCACGGCCGCGCAAAGGTTTGAGCCGATGAAGCCCGCGCCGCCCACTACGCAGATGTTGTCCCAGTGGTTGTTCATTGCTGCGGTGTCCCTTCTGTGGGCCGGCCTGGGTCGCGGGCGCTTGCATCACAAGGCGGATATCGCTCCTCCACGATGAACCGGGGCCGCCCGCGGGCCTCGTCGAACGTACGCCAAAGGTACTCGCCGATGACGCCCAACATGAGCATCACGAGGCCGAAGCCCACCAGCAAGGCGGTCATCAAGGCGGCATAGCCGGTGCCGGGCGTCACCCAGCCTGCCAGGCGCGCCACGACCACCCACGCAGCAAACGCAGACCCTCCCACGGCGAAAAGCACGCCCAAGAGCGACATGGCACGAATCGGCGTAAAACTGAACGACACGATTGAATCCACGAAGAGTTTAATCTTCTTGCCAAGGGTCCATTTGCTAGTGCCCGAGGCACGGGCCTGCTTTACATAAGGGAGAAAAGACTGACGGAACCCCATCCACAGCACCATACACATGAGACTGGTGTTCTTTTCTGGAATACGCAGGTAGGCATCAATCACCTTGCGATCCATCAGGAGGAAATCGGTCCCTTGGGCGGGCATTTCCGCCAGCGCCAGCCTGCGCAAGGTAGAGTAGTAGGCTCGGGCAAACAACTTCACCGATATTTTCTCGCCCTCCCGGGCGGTGCGTACGGCCCACACAACGTCGCTGCCCTCCCGCCATCGTCTTGCCATTTCCAACACGAGTTCGGGCGGATCCTGCAGGTCGGCCGCCAGAAACACGGCTGCGTCGCCCTCGCAAGAAGCCAACCCGGCATGAAGGGCAGCATGCGAGCCGCAATTACGGCTCAGCCGTAGCACACGGACCCGAGGTTCCACTTCGGCCCACGCCTTCAGAAGGTCAAACGATACGTCGGTCGAATGATCGTCAACCACGACCAACTCAAACTCGTACTCCCGCGTCGAGTCGAACAGCGCCGTTAACCGTTCGCGCAGAATCGGGATGTTCGATTCCTCGTTGTAAGCTGGCATAATGACCGATATGCGTTTCACGGCGTCCGTGGCTTTCGAGTGAGTCGTGTGGTAAGAGCGTTGCAACCCGGTACCCTGAGCGGACGGGCCGGAACGCCCGCCACTGTACACCCCGACGGCACATCGCTGACAACCGCCGCACCCATGCCCACGAGGACGTTGTCGCCGATGCGCACGTGGTCTCGCACGGTGCAACCTACTCCCAGGTAGCTGCTGCGGCCAATGGTCACATGCCCGGCAATCGCAACTGAGGCACACAGACAGCAACCTTCACCAACAACTGAGTCGTGGTGAATCACCGCGCCGTAGTACACAAGGGAGTGCGCGCCTACGCGGGCGTCGGATGAGACCACCGCGTGCGGGTAGATAATCACATCAGGCCCGAGCACTGCGGAATCGACGATGGTTGCTTGTGGATGAACGAAGGTGGCCCACCGTTCGTCCTCAAGGTTCATCCTTTGTGCCACCTTGACACGGATGGTCCGGTCCAGCGCATTCGCGATGCCGCTGATGAACATTGCCCCCTCATGGCGGTGCGCGTCATCCAGCGTTCCCAGAACAGGGATGCCAGCCACCCTCGAGCCTAGTAGAGCCTGGTTGTCATCTAGAATGCCCAGGATGGGCCAAACCACACTGCCCCCCGTGCAGGACTCCGCGTGACGCATCAGCGCGATCAACTCCCGCGTGCCGCCACCTGCCCCGAGCAAGACTACGGGTTCCGCGCCCATGGTTAGTGTGCCGTTTTGTTTCCCCTGATCCGTCCCACAACCGCGACGGCACCTGGGACCGAAAAGGCCACCACGCCCAGGCGCAGCAGGAGCACGATCACGCCGCCGCTCGTCAGGCCGAACTCCATGTACACCTGCGAGCCAACAGTCTCGCCCACCCCCAGGCCCCCAGGTGAGACGGGCAGGCTGTTGGCCACGATCACGAGCGGCACCACGAGAACCTGTCCTACTGAGGCCGTCATCCCGAGCGCCGCCGCCACCAGGATATACGACGCAATCGCCGCCAGGGTACACAGGCCGCTGAAAAGCCAAATCCACACCAATCGCCGCCAGGCAAGCCGGTAAAGCCCGACCGAACCGCTGAATGCCTGCCGGAACCTGCCGGGCACAAGGCGCAGGACCACGCCGGCACTCGGCTGCCAGAACATCAGAAACAGGCCGGCGGTGCCGACCGCCGTCATCAGGAGAACCGACCCGACCAGCGCGGCCTGGCCTTTCGTGCAACCGGAGGCTACGACCCCCAGACCTGCTAGGCTTCCGATCACGAGCATGGAGTGCAGGCCGATGATCCGATCCAGAAGGACCGTTGAGACGGCCCGCATCTTGGCCGCGGGCTGATGGCGGCAGGCGGCGTAGGCCTTGGCCAAGTCGCCGCCGGCGGCTCCCGGCAGAAACAGCCCGGCAAAGTAGCCCAGCCAAGTCATACGCACGGCGGCCATCCAGCCGACCGTCAGTTGCTGCACTTCGAGCAGCCACTTCCACCGCCACACAGGCAACACCATGCTCGCCAGGAGCGTGACGGCCGCCAGCGCCAGCAAGCCGAAGTTCTTCGCGTTTCGCAACTGCGCAAAGTCAAGTCGCCCGCTGGCTACCAGCCAGGCCAGCAGACCCGCCGCAACCGCCAATTTCGCCGCGAAGATGACGCGCGCCCGCCAAGGGCCGACCGACGGAGAATCGCTT
>VGYT01000166.1 GCA_016872895.1 Planctomycetota bacterium | reverse complement strand
GGGCGAACTTCGTTGACCCGCGCGAGCGGCGGCCCTATACTCCCATCGGCCGGGGGTGGCATGCTTTCGCTTGCGAAAGCATGGCACCCGGCCGGAGGACACCGCGTGAGCCCGAAGAGAAGCCCCCCGCCACTGGTCGCCATCGTCCTCGGAAGCGATTCCGACATGGAGGCCATGCAGCCGTGCCTGGCTACGCTCAAGGAGTTCGGCGTGGCGTACGAACTGCGGGTGATTTCGGCCCACCGGACGCCGGATGCGGCCCACGACTATGCCAAGTCGGCGGCGGAGCGCGGCCTGCGGGTCATCATTGCGGCGGCGGGCGGCGCGGCCCATCTGCCGGGCGTCCTGGCAAGCCTGACCCCCCTGCCCGTCATCGGCGTGCCGATGCCAACGAGCCTGGCGGGCGGGCTGGACAGCCTGCTTAGCATCGTCCAGATGCCGAGCGGCATACCGGTGGCCACCGTGGCGGTCGGCAAGGCGGGGCCGGTGAACGCAGCCATCCTTGCGGCCCAGATTCTGGCCGAGGCCGACGCCGCCCTGCGCGGCCGCATCGTCCAGTACAAGGCCCGCCTGGCCGAGCGCGTGGCCATCGCCGACGAGAACGTAAGGAACCCCCCGTGAAGCCATTGCGGATTGCGAATTGAGGATTGCGGATTGAACAGGCACGGCAGGCGGGTGGATCCGCCAGGAACGCGACAAGGCGCCAAGCCCGACAAGGCCCACAAAGTTCACCCGGCGCCATCCGTCGATCCGGAACCAGCAACCCCCAACGCGCAATCCCCAATCCGCAATCGCCAATCCGCAATCCGCAATCCGCAATCCGCAATCCGGTGGGTGGGCGGCCTCGACGGCCGCATGGAACTGATTGACCAGACGCTCCTCCCCGGCGAGTTTAAGGTCATCTCCTGCCGCACGGCCGAGGATGTGTGGGACGCCATCAAGGTGCTGCGGGTGCGCGGCGCCCCGGCCATCGGCGTTGCGGCGGCGATGGGCGTGGTCGTGGCCGTCCAGAACGTGCCCGACGACGAGAAGGCCGTGCTGGAAGCCGCCGCCCGCGCCGCCGATTACCTGGCCACCAGCCGCCCGACGGCCGTCAACCTCTTCTGGGCGCTCGACCGCATGCGCCGCACCGCCGAGCGGTGCCGTGGAAGCGGCGGGCGGGCCGTCAAGGAGGCCCTCCTGGCCGAGGCCACGGCCATCCGCGACTCTGACGCCGCCATGTGCCGCGCCATCGGAGATCACGGCCAGCACCTCGTCAAGGAAGGCTGCGGCGTGCTGACGCACTGCAACGCGGGCAGCCTGGCCGCGGCCGAGTACGGCACGGCCCTTGCGCCGCTTTACCGTGCGCAGGAACTCGGGCGTCGGTTCCGCGTTTACGTTGACGAGACGCGGCCCCTGCTCCAGGGGGCGCGCCTGACGATGTGGGAACTGATGCGGGCGGGCATCGACTGCACGCTCATCTGCGACAACATGGCGGCGGCCGTCATGCGCCAGGGCAAGGTCGATCTGGTGCTGGTGGGGGCCGACCGCATCGCGGCAAACGGCGACACGGCCAACAAGATCGGCACGTACGGCGTGGCCGTGCTGGCCCGGCATCACGGCGTGCCGCTGTACGTGGCGGCCCCGTCGAGCACGTTCGACCTGCGACTAGAGTCGGGCGACGAGATTCCTATTGAGGAGCGCGGCGCCGAGGAGGTGACGCACGGCTTCGGCCGCCGGACCGCCCCCGCGGGGGCCAAGGTCTACTGCCCCGCCTTCGACGTGACGCCGGCAGAGTTGATTGCCGGCATCATCACGGAGCGCGGCCTGATTCAGCCCGTGGACCGCGAGAATATCGGACGTGTTCTGCGGTAACTCGGGACTATTCCTCCAGCGACGACCCCGCGTGCGCCAGTTGGTCGGCCTTGAGTTCCACGGTCCGCCGGATGAGACGGACGAGGTCCTTGACGTCCTCGTTGCCGTCGCAGCGGTCTTCGCAGCGGCGGGCCAGCGCAAGGACGTCTTCCAGGCGGGCGCCCCTCGCCCAGTAACTGGCCCGCAGAATCTCCGCGAACCCGGCCGCCGACGCCGCCAGTTTCGTCGCGTCGGATGCCGCCTCAAACTGCGCAGCCGCATCGGATGACGCTATGCTCCCGGCCGCCTCGAGCGCCTCGCCGCCGTCCGGGTCCTTGTACCGCACGCGGACCGTGGCCAGCGGCCCCTGCTTGTCGGGCCAACGCTTCAGTTCGTAGAGCGCGGTGACTGAGTGGCCGGCGCCCACTTCGCCGCCGTCCACCTTGTCGTTGCGGAAGTCCTGGTCGGCCACGTCGCGGTTCTCGTACCCCACGAGGCGGTAAGCGCGGACCATGTCGGGGTTGAACTCCACCTGGACCTTGACGTCGCGGGCGACGACCTGGAGAGTCCCGGTGAGGTTCCTGACGAACACGCGCTTCGCCTCGCTGAGGGTGTCCACGTAGGCATAGTGGCCGCGGCCCTTGTCGGCCAACTGCTCCATGAGGACGTCGTTGTAGTTGCCCATGCCGAAGCCGACGGTGGTCAGTGTAACGCCCTCAGCCGCCTGCTCCTTGATGGTGGCCAGGATGGACTCCGGGCCGGTGTTGCCGACGTTCGCCACGCCGTCGGAGCACAGTATGACCCGGTTGACGGCCCCGGCGCGGAACGCCTTGCGGGCCATGCCGTAGCCGATGGCGAGGCCTTCCTCGGCGTTCGTTGCGCCGTCCGGGTGCAGCCGCTGGATGGCGCCCAGGATGTCCGCACGGCGCTCGATTCCGCAGTGGTCAAGGAGTTTTCGCCCCGCGGAACCGTACACGGCCATGCCCACCTCGTCGCCCTCGCGCAACTGGTCTACCAGAAGCCGCAGCGCCTTCTTCACCAGTTCCAGCCGGTCCTCGCGGGCCATGGAGCCAGAGACGTCAATAACGAAGGTCAGCACGGCGCTCTTGCGGTCGGCGGGGGCGATCTCGCGGGCCTTCAGGCCAACGCGCAGCAGCAACCTGCCGGCCGAGAACGGCGACGGCGCAGCCTCCAAGTGGATGGCGAACGGGTCGGCCGAGCCCGCAGCCGGCGGGGCATACCCGTAGTCGAAGTAATTGACGAACTCCTCCACGCGCACCGCATCCTTGGGCGGCACGTGCCCGCCGTCAAGGTACGACCGGCAGAGCGTGTAAGAGCCCGTATCAACGTCCACCGCGAATGTAGAGAGGCGGTCGTCGTCGGCGTCAATGAACGGGTTGACGCCGTAGTTGCGGAAGAACATGGCGTCGAAGGCGGCATCGTTAACGTTGTCGGTGCCGCCGTGCGCCTTCGGCGCGCGGCAGGCCGGGCGCGGCGGCGCCCCGGCGCCGGGGCCGAGGCTCTCCCGCATGGCGCAGCCGGCCGCGAGTAACAACGCGACCGACGCGGCGGCGGAAACCACGGTCACGCACGTCATGGTCTTCACGGCGATCTCCTTTCGCAAGGGCGCTGCCCGTCGAGAGCCTCCGGGTCGAACGACCGACTGACTGTATCTCTGCCGCGCGCCCTTGCGCAAAAAATCCCTGATGTCTTGACGGCCCGCGGCCGGCGGCGCACGATAGGGCCGCCATGGAACCCTCCGAGGCCGAGTTGATTGCCCGCTGCCAGGCCGGCGACAGGGCCGCGATGGAGCGGCTTTACCAGGTCCACGCGGGGTGGGTGATGGCGTATCTGAGGCGGTGCGGCTTCGGGCCGGCCGACGTGGACGATCTGGCGCAGGACGTGTTCGTGCGGCTGATGAAGTCGCTTCACACGTTCGACCCGCGGCGCGGGGCGCTGGTCCCCTGGCTCGCAACGGTTGCACGCAACGTGGCCCGGCGGTGCTGGCGCGGGCGCCCCTCGCCGGACCACCTGGACCCGGAAATGGCCGAGGCCGTCCTGGCCGCGGCCGAGGACGCCGCCGCCAGGCCCGAGACACGGGAGGAACTTCGGGCCCTGCGCGGCTGCATCGAGGCCCTGCCGCCGGACCTTGCGCGGCTCGTGCGGCTGCGGTACGTCGAGGGGATGACCACGCGCGGCATCGCCGACGCCGCGCGGCTGCCGGAGGCCACCGTGCGACTGCGCCTCGACGAGGCCAGGACGCTGCTGGAGGAATGCCTGAAATCAAAGGGCGTCGGGGAGTAGCGCTCCGTCAACCGCCAATTGATGGGTGGCATGCCCGCGGCATCCGTTCCGCAGGCATGCATGCCCGCCGGGCGCTCCTGCGCATTCGGGCACGGCGGGGATACAGACCAGAGAGCACCAGGTGAAGCCATGAGCCAGTCCACGGGCAACCCGGATGAGCGGTTGGAACGGCTCCTCAGGCAATGGGGCGCCGAGGAGGCCGCGAGCGAGGCGGCGGCCGGCGCTCCCCCCTTCTCCGTGCGGCAGCAGGATGGCCGCACGCGGCTCCTGAAGCAGTGGCTGCCTCTTGCGGCCGCGCTGGCGTTCCTGGCCCTGAGCGGAGGGCTGTACCTGGCCTCGACCTGGTCCGGCCGCGCCGAGCAGTTCTCTGGCGCCTCGCGCGATGCCGAAGAGGCCGCCCGCCTGCGCGCGCAACTGGACCAGGCCCTCGCCGCACAGCGCGAAGCCGAGAAAAAACTGGCGGCCATCGAGGCCCGGCAGGCGGCAACGATGGGCCTCCTCCAGCAGGTGCACCTGGCGGCCGCGACCCCCGGCGCGGGCGGCATCCGCACCCTCCAGGCCGCCGCACGCGAAAACCGCCTCCTCACCCGCGGGGCCGAACTGCGCGGCCGCATCCCCAACCAGGCCATCCGCAGGCTTCTCGATACACAGGAGGCGCTGCTGACACAGTTGGACCTGCTGGATCCGGCCAATCAGAGCGAACTTGAGTCCTTCGCCAGGCTCGTACGGTCGTCCGACCTGGGGCCGCAGATTGACGAGGCCCTCCGTGCGAGCGGCGCGGACCCGGCCGTCGCGCAGTGGCTCATCGAAACGCAACTCATCCTTTCAGGAGTGAAACGTGCGGGCTGACCTTGTCCGCCTGTTGCCGGCGGCGGTTGCCGTGGCGGCGCTCGGCTGCGCCAAGACCGCGCCTGTTCCCGCCCCGCAAGACGGGCGGCTGCACGAGGCCCGTTCCGCCGCCGCGCGCGACGCGGCCGTTGCCGAGGCAACCCTCGACGATGCGCTCGTGCTGGTCGCCGAACAGCGCTACGCGGAAGCCTTGAAGAAACTGTCGCCCCTGGCCGCCGCGTTCGAGGCGGCCGACGACCGCGCCCGCGCCGCCCGCGTGACCTTCTGGATGGCCTACTGCCAGGAGAAGTCGGGCAAACAGGCCGAGGCGGTCGCCCTGTACGAGCGGGTCGGCCGCGCGTACCCGCAGACGCCTGCCGCACGCCTGGCATCCGAGCGGCTGTCGCGGCTGCGCAGCCCGCCGGCGTCATCGGCGGCACCCGCGCCGCCCGCACGCTGATTCGGCCCGCCAGCCACGAGACAATCGCCCGCCTGCTCGGGACTGCCCGACGTGCCATCTCGCGGGCGCGGAGAACGGCGCTGACAGAAGGGAGCGGCGAAGCGGCATCAACCGCAAGCGACTCCCGCGAAGGATGGGGTGCCATGCTTTCGCAACGGCGTAAAAGCATGTCCCCCGGAGAAAGAGCAAGTGCTTGGGGCGGGCCGCGGCTGCCGCGCCAGTCCGCCGATGCTACCGGCCGCAGCGGCCTGCCCGACGGCGGCCGCGCCGTGGCACCTTGATCTTGCCGGCGGGAATCCGCACAATCTTCCCCCGCCGCCATACCACGATGGGGACCCCCGCTTTCTTGTGCCGCAGCAGGGCCTCTCGCGCGGCCATTCTCAAGGCGCGGTCGATCAACTTGCCTTCGGCGAATATCTTCCCGATGTCCTTGCGGCCTTCAATGCTCATGTGAATACCTCAATACAATCCGCCCCCATGTTGCCTCATCGGCAACGTATGCCGTCGTCAGTGCCTTGCCCTCGGCAACCAGCCGGGGCGCCGCCCTTGAATTATCGTGCAACCGCCACGTACTTGCCAGTGGGCGGTACAAGCGGAAGAAGTTCCGCAGGCCAGCATCGTACCGGCGCCGAATCGTCTGCTCCGGAACCGCGTGCCCTCCCATGCGCACGCGCTCGGCCACCCGCGCGACTGCGAAGTCGGGGGAAGGCAGCCACAAGAACACCAGGTGAAACGCATAGCCGCTCTCGATAAGCCGGGCCAACCAGCGGACAAGCAGTCGGCTGGCCAGGGTCGACTCAAACGCGAAACTCTCGCGCCGGTGCGCCAGATCGCGCAGCCGCGCGAGCATGACCCGCCCTGCCGCCAGGGCCGCCCCTTCCGGCTCGAAGCCTGACAGGCCGTGCGCAATGACGTCGGCGTTCACGAACTCGCTCACCCCCAAGGCGCCTCGCAGCAACAGAGGCGCAGCGGTCGTCTTGCCGGCGCCGTTCGGCCCGGCCAGCACCACTACGCCCGGTGCTGCGGATTCCTCGCGAGCCTCCCCTCTCATGATGAAATCCTGAACGCCGCGTGGACGGCGCCGTGGCGGCCCTTGCGCGTGAGAATCTCAAGGGCCGTCCGGTAGTCCTCCAGGGGGAAGATGTGCGTAAGGAGCCGGTCGGCCGGGAAGCGGCCCTCGGCCGTCAATTCATGCACGATTGAATATGTATGCACGCGCGCCCCCCGCCACTGCTCCACGCCGCGCCCGTGGCTGCCCTGCACCGAGAGCTGCTTGTGCGTAACGGGGTCCCAGTCCACCCAGCGCGGGTGGGCCATGCCGATGATCATCACGGTGCCCTGCGGCCGGACCAGGCGCAGCGAATCCTCGACGCTTCCGCGGCTGCCCACGGCGTCGTACACCAGGTCCACCCCGCCCAGGAGGAGTTTCTTGCCGAACTTGCCGCGAATCGGTTTGATGCCGTAAATCGCCCCGACGCGCTCAAACAGGTCCTTCTGCCGCACGTCCTTCGCATCCCACACTTCGTCGGCCCCCAGGTGAAGGGCCAGCGTCTGCTGGAACCTGTGGCGCGCGGAGGCGAAGATGCGGCCCTTAAAGCCCATCGTCCGCAGGAACGCAACCACGCCGAGGCCCATCAGGCCGCAGCCCATCACCAGCACGTCCTGGTCCATGAGGCCGGGCGGGCGGCGCAGGACCGCGTGCACTGCGGCCGAGAGCGGGTCGGCCAGCACCGCCTGCTCGTCCATGAGGCCCTCCGGCACCGCGATGAGTTGCGACTTGTGCGCCACGAACGAGTCGGCCCACGCCCCGCCCACGCGCCCGGAGTGGCCGACGGAAAAGCCCAGGCCCCCGTGCTGCGCCACCGTCCAGCAGGCGCAGAACTGCCCCTCGCGGCAGGAGGGGCACGGGTCCAGCCCGCGCGCGGCACAGGCGATGACGGGGTCCACGTTCACGCGAAGGCCCTCGGGCACGTCGCGGGCCCCCGGGCCGCGCTCGGTCACCACGCCCACGCTTTCGTGGCCCAGGACCATCGGCTCGACGGCCAGGGCCTTGGTGAACACGTCGGGCGGGTCCTGAAGGAGGATGTGGCCCACGTCGCTGCCGCAGATACCGGCCAGTCGCGGCCGGACTCGCACCCACTCATCGCCCGGCAGCGGCTGCTCGGGGATGTCGCGCAGGCGCAGCGTCGAGAGGCCGCCCCAGTAGATGCCCCGGGAGAAGGGGCCCAGGAACTTGCATGCCCACCACTTCAGGAACGAGATATGAAACGTGATGGCGCGCATTGTGTCGTCACCCGGAGGACCGGCGCACGGAAGCATTTTAGGCCGCAGCGAAGGAGGGTCAAAAAGAATCTGCGGCGTCAGTTCGCGCGGCCGAAGAACTCGTCGTACAGGGCGCGGACGGCCCTGGCCATGTCCGCGACCTTGACGCCGAACATCATGCTGACCTCGCTTGATCCCTGGTTGATCATCTCTATGTTTACGCCCGCGCGGGCGAAGGCGGCCGTGGCGCGGGCGGCAATGCCCACCACGCGCCGCATGCACTCGCCCACGACCATCACCAGGGCCAGGCCCCGCTCGACCGAGACGTCGTCGACGGCCAGTTCCCGCCGCACGCGCTCCAGCACGCGCGCCTCGCGGGCCGCGCCGAACTGCTTCTCCCTGAGGATGACCGAGATGTTGTCGATGCCGGAGGGCGTGTGCTCGTACGAAAGGCCCTCTTCCTCGAGGATCTGGAGCAGGCGGCGGCCGAAGCCGATCTCGCGGTTCATCAGGTATTTCGATACGTAGATGGAGCAGAAGCCGTCTGCGGCCGCGATGCCCGCCACCTGTCCCGCCGGGCACGTCCGGTCCGGCCTGATGTACGTGCCGACGGCCGAGGGGTTGTTCGTGTTCTTGATCGAGACCGGCACGCCCGCGTGGAAAACCGGGGCCAGGGCCTCCTCGTGGAACACGCCGAAGCCCGCGTACGACAGTTCCCTCATCTCGCGGTACGTTATTTCGGGCAGCGGACGCGGGCCCGGCACGATCGCCGGACTGGCCACGAACACCGAGTCCACGTCCGTCCAGTTCTCGTACACGTCGGCCTTGACGGCGGCCGCCAGGATGGACCCGGTGATGTCCGACCCGCCGCGCGGCAGCGTCACCACCGCGCCCTGCGGTGAATAGCCGAAGAAGCCGGGGAAGACGGTGATGCCCGGCAAGTCCCGGAGTTTCGCGAGGTTCTTGTACGACTCCGGCAGCACCTGGGCGTTGCCGAACTCGTGCGTCAGGAGGAGGCCGGCCTCGCGCGGGCTGACGTAGCGGGCCTCGGCGCCGGTGCTCGCGAGGTACTCGGCCACGAGCCTTGCGCAGTTGTCCTCGCCTGCGGCCTTGAGGGTGTCCAGGAACCGGGCGCGGTTCGTGCGGTCGGCGGCCAGGCGGCCGCGCAGGTCCGCTTCGATTCGCCTAGCGACACCCTCGCCGAGACCCAGGTCGCGGGCGATGCCGGCGTAGCGGTCCAGGACGGCGGCGAGTTCCTTTTCGGGCGGGGCGCCCCCCAGGGCCTTCTCGGCCAGGGCGATCAGGAGGTCCGTGACCTTCACGTCGGTTTTCGAGCGTTTGCCCGGGGCCGACACGACGACCAGCCGCCGCTCGGGGTCGGCCAGCACGATGCCGCAGGCCTTGCGTATCTGGGCGGCGTCGGCCATTGACGTGCCGCCAAACTTACATACTTTCATAATTGCTCCTCTCGGGCCGCGACTGTGAAGCCGCAAGCATCATGGCCCCGCCGGTCCCCCGCGCGCCTTTACGGCACCGCTCCCTTACGGCCGCGGCTCGACGCAGCGGCGGCCCGGCGGCGATTACGCCTCCAGCAGGCCGCGGCGCAGCAACTCCTCGGCGATCTGCACCACGTTCAGCGCGGCGCCCTTGCGGATGTTGTCGGCCACGATCCACATCGCAAGGCCGTTCTCGCAACTGATGTCCTCGCGGATGCGGCCGACGAGGGTCAGGTCCTTGTACTCGGGCCGCAAGAGGTCCAGCGCCGTGGGGTACGTGCGGGGCTGCCCCTCGCCCTGCGGCTCGTCGATGACCGCAACTCCCGGGGCCTTGCGCAGCAGGTCGCGCGCCTCCTGGGCCGACAGTTTCTTCCGCGTCTCCACCCACACGGCCTCGCTGTGGCCGTTCAGGACGGGCACGCGGACGGTCGTGGCGCTGATGCGCATCGCCCCGTCGCCCAGGATCTTGCGGGTCTCATAAACCATTTTCATTTCTTCGCGCGTGTAGTCGCCCTCGACGAACGCGTCGATGTGCGGGATGCAGTTGAACGCGATCGGCCGCGCGAACACCTTCGGGTCGAACGGAATGTTCTCGCACGACTCCAGGCCCACGGGCACCTGCGCCCGCAGTTCCTGCGGCCCGCGCATGCCCCAGCCGCTCGTCGCCTGGTACGTGGCCACGTGGATGCGCGTTATCCTGGCGGCGCGGTGCAGCGGCGCCAGGGCCACCACCATCTGGATGGTCGAGCAGTTCGGGCTGGCAATGAAGCGCGTTCTGGGCGTGATGTCGGCGGCGTTCACCTCCGGCACGACGAGCGGCACATCGGCCGCAAGCCGGAAGTCGCGCCCGTTGTCGATGCACCATGCGCCCGCCTCTTCGGCCGCCTTCCGCCACGTGACGCTTGCGCCCTTTGCGCCTTCCTGCCCGGCGAAGAGCGCCAGGCTCGCCCCCTCAAACGAATCGGCGCACGTTTCCTCGACGAGCATCTTCTCGCCCGCCAGGGTCTCCGGGCGCTCTCGCGTGGCCACGACGCGGGGCGGCCACTCGCAGGGGAACCGGCGCTCCTTCAGGCACGCCACGATGGCCTCCCCCACAAGGCCGACGCCGACGACGGTCACCTTCAGGCCCATCTTGCGTTCTCCTTTCGCGCGCCCTGCCGGCAGTGCGGATTCGCGCCTGCCGCGCACAACTTTTTTTATCGACAATTCCGCGCCCAAAAAAGAAGCGGCCCCGCGATTTCAGGAATCGCAGGGCCGCTTGACGCGCCGGTCCGGGCGGCGGACCCTACGATCCCAGCGCCGGCTTGGCCTTCGTGGCGCGCACGGGCACCCCGCCCGCCGCACGGTTCGCCACTCCAGCCATCCAGCCGGTCCGGGATGCGTCCACCGCCGCCGCCTCCGAAAAAGGCCGCATAACCATAGCGGCGGCGGAGGCAGTTGTCAAGTATCGAGCGAGAACCGCAGCGGTGAAGAACCTCCCGACTATGACACGGCGGGACTGGGATGTGACGAGGTTGAGGACGGTCGCGGCGCATGGGGGGCGTGGCGGCCGGTTGGCCGCGGGGCGAGGGGGCGAACGGGCGGGTTC
>VGYT01000165.1 GCA_016872895.1 Planctomycetota bacterium | reverse complement strand
CGTGTTCAGGTCGGCCAGGTTCCGGTGGATTTCCTGGTGCATCTTGCCGCGGTCGCCGCCCTGGACGCCCATCAGGTTTTTCATACAAAGCGTTACATATGATAGATTGTGGACTTTGGCTACGGCGATGTTCACAAGGACGTCGGCCGCCAGGGCGTCTTCATAGATGGGCCACTCGGCCAGGCGCCTGGCGAGGGGGCCCTCGAACTTCACGGTGCGGAAGCGGTGGCGGGCGCACAGGAAGACGTCGGCCCCGGCCTCTCGCGCGGCCTTTTCGATGCCCGAAAGGTCGTAGCATTTCGAGTCGGTGCCCACGCTGTTGTCGAAGACCTTGACCGTCGCGGCCCCCGCCTCGCGGCAGAGGCGCACCATCGCGGCCACGACGGCCGGGTCGACCGTGGCGCCCAACTCGGGCGTCTGGCTCCAGCCGATGTTGGGCTTCAGGACCACGACGTCTCCGGCCTTGACGAAGGTCCGTACGCCGTCGGGGCCGCAGAGTTTCTCGATGGCCGCCAGGGTGTTGCGGGCCGGGTCGTCGCCGCCTTGTGCGATGCCGACCCTGGCCTTCCAGGCGTCGGCCATGGGGTGGGGCCGTGCGCGGTAGGCGGCGGGCTCGCCGCCCGCCCCGCCGCCCCCTGAACAACCGCCCAGGGCGCAGGCGGCCCATGCTGCGGCGCCGGCCCGGCTAAGGAAGGCGCGGCGGGTGAAGTCGCAAGGCATAGGTATATCTCCGGTACGACCGCGCGGCCGCGACCTTACGAAAAGCGGCTCGAACAACCGCGGCCCGAGGGGGGCGCCGCGCCGGAGGTCGAGGCCCGAGCGCCGGCGCTGGCGCTTACGCTCACGGCTTCTTCTTTGCGTCCGGGATGCCCTTGTCGAGTTTCGCGATGAAGTCGTTGACGATGTCCAGCAGCGTGCCCATGGCGAAGGGCTTGAGGAGGTAATCGTCCACGCCGTTCTGCTCGGCAAAGGTCTTGTGGCGCATTCCCTCGTTCCCGGTGACCATGCAGATGAGAGGCCGCTTGCCGCGCATCGCGGCGCTGCCTTTAAGGCGCTGGAGGACCTGGAAGCCCCCGCGCTTGGGCAGCATGAGGTCCAGGACGACGATGTCGGGGGCCTCGGCCTCGGCCAGTTCGAGGGCGCGGAGGCCGTCGGCGGCCGTCAGGGTAGCGTGGCCCGTCTCTTCGAGGGCCATTTTCATGGACGTCAGCACATCCAAATCGTCATCCACGACCAGGATCTTGTACTTGCGGTCTTCCTTTGCCATGGCTGCTCCTCGGCCCGGACGGGTCTGGCACGGATTGTACGAAACGTGCACGGGGCCGTCAACGAAGCCTGGCTGGGCAAGTGGGACGGGGCGGCCGCCGCGGCCGCTGCGCCGCTCAGTGTCAGGTGGGCTTGCAGCCGCAAAGTGTCATCGCGGCCACGAGGCCCGCCGCCAGGATAGGCATCAGCCAGCGGAAGAAGCGTGCCACGGGTGTTGTCCCTCGTTCCCCCGTTCATTCAACTCTAACGCAGAACCGGGGCGAAAGTCGAATGGAAAAAGCCGGCCTTATCGCCACGCGTGCCACAGACACAAGGGCGGAATCGCCGCGGCGAAGCAGATGGCGTGCGTCAGGATGAACGTGGTGTTCGCGAGGTCCTTGTTCAGGCCGAACAGGTTGGCCATGAGGACCGAGTAAATGGCCGTCGGCATCGCCGCCAGCAGCAGGCACACCGCCAGGGGCGTGCCCGTCATGCCCATGCCGAGCGCCGCGGCCAGCATCAGCGCAGGGCTGGCGAGGAACTTGATCGCCGCCGACCCCAGGGCCGTCTTCCAGTAAAGCACCAGGCGGCTTGCGCGGACAGTCATTCCCACGCCGCCGAATTGCATGAGTATTCCGACAACCATCACTGCGTCGATCAGGTGCCATCGCCGGACGAACTCCGGCGGAACCGCGCCGGCCAGGTTCAGCGCGAGGCCCAGCGCGGCCGTGTACAGGGGCAGGCTGCGCAGGTCGGCCATGCTTCGCCCGAGCGCCCGCACGGCGTACGCCGCCAACCCGCCGCCCTTGTGGACGCCCGCGGCGCGCTCCCCGTAGTGCCGCGCGACCGGAAAGCAGAAAAGGAACGCGAAGAACGGCCACATCATGCAGAACATCTGCTCCAGCGCGAGGCCCTGGATGCCCCAGAGGACGAAGGCCAGCGCGCCGCCCAGCGTATAGCCGACGTTGCCCATGCCGGCCTGGAGGCCGAAGACGGCGGCCGCGTCGGGCGCCATGCGGCGCCATCGCGCCACCGCCAGGCCCAGCAGGCACGTGGCCACGCCCACGGCGGCCCCGGCGACGGGCACCTTCCAGACGTCGGCTTCCATCCGCAGGAACCATATCGCCAGCCACGCAACGGGGGCGTCGCATGCAACGATTGCCGCCGACATGATGGGCCGCGACCACTCGGCCCGGAGCACGCCGCGGCGCCGCAGGATGTATCCGCCCGCCACCGACGCCAGGATGCAGGCCGTAAAGAGTATGAACCGGGCCTCGGCTGCGGCGCTGGCTTGGTCCGGCGTCGTCATGGCGTGGCCGCGACCTCTTCCGCCACGTCGGCCACGTACACCTGGCGAGTCCCCTCGTGGATGGAATCAAAACTGACGGCCTTGCCGTCGGCTCGCCAGCGCGGGTGCAGGTCGCAGCGGATGTCCCCCGTGAAAGGCTTGGGCGAACGGAACCGGCCGAGGGTAACCTTGCGGCCGGCGGCCAGGTTATAGAGCATCAGTTCGGCCAGGCGATCGGCGCCCTGCGGCGGGACGTCGCAGGCCACCCAGCGGCGGTCGGGCGAAAAGGTGGCGTGGCCATCGCTCGGCAAGACGCCTGCACCCACGGGCCGGAAGTCGTGCTGCCCATCGGTGAACTCTACAAATTGCATCTTGCCCTGGAGCACGTCGGTAGAGATGAGCAGCCGCCGCGCGTCGCGCCAGTCGAAGTGCGAGACCTTGTGGCGGTAGTCAATCTGGCACGCCAGGTCCGACCCGTCCGGCGCGACCGTCCAGAGCGATGAATAGAAGTTGCCGTCGGGCTTCTTTATGCGGCACATGAAAAGAGCGCGGCGGCCGTCGGTGTTGAACACCACATGATTAAAGTACGCCGGCCCTTCGCGCGTCTGCGGGGCGGGCAGGGCGCGCACAACCTGCGCAATGGAGAGCACAAGGCGGCGATTGCCGGTCTTAAGGTCAACCGCCCACAGGCCGTCGTCGTCGGGGCAAGGCTTGAAGTCCGGCGGCTGCGCCGCCTGCGCGTAGCCGACCACCGGGCGGCACCAGAACATGCGGGCGTAGTTCAGGCCCAGGGCAAGCGGCTCCGTGGGGCTGACCGCTTCAACAGGCGAGTCCAGGGTGCGGACGGCCCGCGTGCACGGAAGGACCGCGCGGCAGACGAGGCGGCCGGACTGCCAGTCGTTGTAGGTGAACTCCTCGCCGACCCCGACGCTGATCCAGTGGAGCATCGCCCCCTGCTGGAAGTTGAAGGCCGCCGTGCGGGCGAACTGAAGAAACTCGCCGCTTGACGTATCCAGCAGGCCCACCGCCGCCTGGTCCTGCGGCTCCGGCCGGCGGTCGTGGAAGTCCGTCTCCAGGGCAAGATGATACCGCCCCGACCGGTCCCACGGCGACATGCCGTAGTAGCCGAAGAAATGGTGCCGGGGGCCGTGAGAAAGGGCCTTGATAACAGCCATGGCTGCTCCCGTCGTGCTGCTAGACCGGACTTTCCTCAATGCGGGCGGCGAGGTGCTCGTAGGTGGCGAACTCTTCCGGCAGGCCGGCCTTCAGGCGGTCCTCTTCCAGGATGGGGCCCGTCTTGCCCATCAGGGCGCGCGCGGCTTCTTTTCCGGCCTCCACGCCGGGCTGATTGTAGGCGTCGATGCCCAGCATCTCGCCCGCAATCGAAGTTTGCACCATGAGGGTGTAGAGCAGCGCCCCCACGGCCCGCGGCGTGACCCGGGGCATCGTGAACCGGACGGTCGGCCGGCCGGAGAGCATCGCCAGGGCCCACATCGTGGCCCGCTCCTCGGCCTTCAGGAGCCCTTTCATCGTGCGGCCCTTAAGATACTCGAAGCCTTCCAGCGCCTGGGGTATCTCCGGCACGGGCATTTCGCAGCAGAAGTCCTCGACCGAGAGGATGGTGAAGACCTTGTCGTTCGGCCCCTCGCGGTAGAGTTGCACCTGCGAGTGCTGGTCGGTTGCGCCGAGGGCCTTGATGGGCGTCTGGCCGACGAAGTCGTTCGGTCCGCGGCGCTTGCCGAGGCTCTCGGCCCACAGTTGCCGGAACCAGTCGGCCACGTCCCTCAGCGCCGCCGAGTAGGGCATCATCACGGTCATCGTCTTGGCGCGCTTCTCATAGAGGCCGATTTGCACGGCAGCGCCTTGTGCCGCCGGGTTCACGGAGAAATCAGGCGATGAGCAAGGCGCGTCCATGCCGGCGGCACCCGCCAGCAATTCATCAATTTCGATGCCTATGAGGGCCGCCGGAAAGAGGCCCACCGGCGACATCAGGCTCCAGCGGCCGCCCAGGCCCGGGTCGATCGGGAAACTCTCGAGGCCCAGGTCGCGCGCCACCGGCCGCAGATGCCCCCTGGCGGGCTCCGTGACAATCACGAAATGTCTCTGCCAGTCGTCGCCGACGCAGCGTTTGACCAACTCCAGGGCCACGAGGAACTGCGTAATGGTCTCGGCCGTCTCGCCGCTCTTGGAGATGACGACGAACAGGGTGCCGTGGGGGTCGATGAGTTCCGTCAGGGCGTGGAACTCGGCCGGGTCAACGTTGTCCATGACCCGGAGGCGCGGATGGCCCTTGCGCCGGCGCTTCGTGAGGTGGTTCCAGTACGGTGGGCAGAGGGCCGTCTTGAGGGCCGTCAGCCCAAGCGCGCTGCCGCCGATGCCCAGGACGACCACGTCGTCAATCCATTTCTCGGCGAGCAGACGGGCGGCCACCTCGCGGATGCGGCCGGCCTGGGACAGGGCCTCGCTCGTGGGCGCGTCGCGGTAGGGGTGGCGCGCGCCGGGCTGGCCGATGCGCTGCGCGATCTCGGTGGTGCGGCGGCCGAGGTCAGCCCACTCGGCGTCGGTCAGGCCGTGTTCGGCCTTGATGACCGAGGCCAGGGCGCCCTGGTACTTGAACTGGATTTCAGCGTTCGGCATGGTTCCTTGCTCCTTCGTTCGTCGCCGTGCCGGCGACGGCTAAACGTGTGCAAAGGGCGCACGACTGTGCGCGT
Organism: Planctomycetota bacterium; assembly: GCA_016872895.1. GTDB lineage: Bacteria > Planctomycetota > Phycisphaerae > FEN-1346 > FEN-1346 > VGYT01. Next base: position 5,575 of record VGYT01000165.1, on the reverse strand, counting down.
TCGGCGCACAGCGGTAAGGCCCGCGCGAGAATCCCGCGACTTTGACGGCACGCTACGCCGGGGCCACGCGCACCAGTCTAGCATACTCGGGGTCGAGAAGTTTTTCACCCACGGTTGAGAATCGGACGCGGACCATGCGGCGGCCGCCGGCCGTCTCGAAGCGGGCGACGCGCCCCAGGCCGTACGTGGGGTGCCGCACGACTTCGCCCACGGCCAGGCCCACCCGCGGGTCCTTCTCGGGCCGGATGATGCGGTCAGGCCCCGGCCCGCGGTATCCGCGGTCTTCGTCCTCGCCCGCGGGCTCATGCTCGCCGCGCTCCTTGCGGTCGAAGGGCGCCGGCATCGTGCCGGTGGTTTCGTCGATTCTCCGGACGGCCGCGGCAGGGATTTCGCGAAGGAACGGGCTCGGCATGGCGCGCTCGGGCCGGCCGCGCAGGCGCCGCCATCTCGCAACCGTCAGGGCGAGGAACTGCTTGGCCCGCGTCATGCCGACGAAGAACAGCCGCCGCTCTTCCTCCAGTTCAGCCGCGTCCTCGCGGTGGAGGGCGTGCGGCAGGAGGCCGTCCTCGCACCCGGCGATGAACACGGCGGGGAACTCGAGGCCCTTGGCGGCGTGCAGGGTCATAAGCGGCACGCGGTCGGCCGACTCGTCGTACGCATCCTGATCGCTCGATAGATTGACGGTCTCGAGGAACCCTTCCAGGCCGCGAGGCAGGGCGTCGTCCCCGGTGGCGGTTCCGGCGGCCGCGCGGTCGAAGTTCGCCCCGAGCGTCACGAGTTCGTTCAGGTTCTCCAGGCGCTCGCGCTCGCCCGACTCTTCCATTGCCGCCTGGTAGCCCGAGTCGCGGATGACGGTCACGAGCAGCCGCTCCATCGAGCCGCGCGCCTCGTTGGCGAGGCGGCGCATGAGTTCGCGGAACTGTGCGACGGCTGCGCGGGCGCGCGGCAGAAGGTCGGGGATGTCGGCGGCGTGGGGGAGGGCGTCGAAGAGCGAGATGCCCTCGGCGGCCGCCCAGGCGCGCAGCGCCTGGACAGTCTTCTCGCCTATGCCGCGCGACGGCGCGTTGATAATCCGCCGCAGGTTTACCTCGTCGTGCGGATTGTGCAGCACCTGGAGGTACGCGACGATGTCTCGCACCTCGCGGCGCTCGTAGAAACTCGTGCCGCGAACGACTTCGTACGGAATGGGCGGGCGCGCGCGGCGGAGGGCGTCTTCAAGTGCCCGCATCTGGGCGGCGGTGCGAACGAAGACGGCCACGTCGCGGTACGCCAGGCCCGGCGCGCCTCGCAGGTCGGCGATGCGGCGGACGATGGCCGCGGCCTCGGCCTCTTCGTCGTCGGTCTCGATGAGGCGGACCGGGTCGCCTGCCGGGTTCTCGGTGTAAAGTTCCTTGTCCTTGCGTCGGAGGTTGTGGCGGATGACGCCGGCGGCGGCCGCCAGGATAATCTGCGTGCTGCGGTAGTTCCGCTCCAGGCGCACGATGCGGGCCTCGGGGAAGTCCTCCTCGAAGTCGAGGATGTTCGAGAGTTCCGCGCCGCGCCAGCCGTAGATGCTCTGGTCGGGGTCCCCCGTGGCGCAGAGGTTGCGGCGGTCGCCGGCGAGGTCCCTGGCGATGACGTACTGGGCGTGGTTCGTGTCCTGGTACTCGTCGATGAGGATGTAGCGGAATCGGTCGTGCAGTGTTTCGCGGAACGCGTCATTCGTCCGCAGCGCGAGCGCTACCTCCAGCAGGAGGTCGTCGAAGTCGAGGGCGTGCGACCCGCGCAGGATGGCCTCGTACGTCTCGAAGACGCGGGCGCAGGCTCGCGGCCAGATGTCAGTGCCCGCGTGGCGGGCGTAGTCGCCGGCGCGCTGGAGGCGGTTCTTTGCGCGGGTGATTGTCTCGGCAATGCGGTCAGGATTATAGTGGAGCGGGTCGAGGTTCAGTTGGAGGAGCGCCCGCTTGAGGGCCGCCGTCTGGTCGGCCGTGTCGTAAATCGTGTACGCCGGGTCGAGGCCCAGGCCGTCGGCGTACTGGCGGAGCATGCGGGCGCAGAAACTGTGGAAGGTGGTGACGAGGGGCCGGCGGTTGCTCGGCACGAGTGCGGCGGTGCGGTCGCGCATCTCGCCCGCGGCCTTGTTGGTGAAGGTGATGGCCAGGATCTGCCCCGGCGGAACGCCGCGGGTCATCAGGTGGGCGATCCGCCGCGTGATGACGCGAGTCTTGCCGCTGCCCGCCCCGGCCAGCACCAGGAGCGGGCCGTCGGTGTGCGTGACGGCCTGGACTTGCGCGGGCGTCAGGCCTTCGAGGATGTCCATTCGTCCGCCTGCCTTTGTACTGGATGCGGGCGGGTACTATAGCAGGCGCTTCGCCGGGCGGGAAGTCTCGAACCGCGCAGCCGCGCCAAATTCGCTTGGTCGGGCGGCGGGGGGGGCGTATTCTGTCGGCATGATCGTCGGCCTCGGAATAGACCTGTGCGGCGTGGAGCGCATCCGGCGGATGCTGGCGGACCACGGCGAGCGGTTCCTGAAGCGCACGTTTACGGAGGCGGAGGTGGCCTGCGCCCGCCGCCGCAAGAAGGGCTTCGAGGAAACCCTTGCCGGCCGCTTTGCCGCAAAGGAGGCCGTCATGAAGGCACTCGGCACCGGATGGGGCCGGGGAGTCGGGTTCCGCGGCATCGAGGTACTGAAGCGACCGAGCGGCAAGCCGTGCGTGGTGCTGCATGGCACGACGGCCGCGCGAGCGGCGGCCCTCGGCGTCACAGCCTGGCACGTTACCATCACGCACACGGAAGACCTGGCTATCGCCTTGGCCGTCGCGGAGCGCGGTTGACCCTGGCGCTTGCGGCGCGAAAAACCGCGCGAAACAGCGTCACGTCGCGCATCGCTCGACCCCCTGAAAACGGCCTTGGCGCGGGCGCCAGGGGCGTTTCCGACCCCTCCCGCTTGACTTCTCTGCGGTGCGCATAGGCTTATTAGTGAAGGCAGGCGCCGGCCGGCGCCCGGTGGGTGGGACACCGCAGCAAGTCAGGAAGGGCCCATGCGCGAAGGACGCTGGTCGAGAATCGGCGTGTTCTGCCTTTCGGCGGCGACCGCCGCCGGGGTGCTGCTCCTGCTTTCGGCGCAGGCGGGCGGCGGGCTCATCGCCGGCGTCGGCATCGCAGAGTTGATGACCGACGGCACGTACTGCGGGTGGTACAAGTACACCTACACCGTGACGTGGGACCTCTCGAAGGCCCTCAGCCACCTGGACCTGGTGCTTCCGGCGGCGTGCGCCGACGGCGACTTCCACTTTGCCTTCGACACCGAGGCCGGCGGCGATGTGGACGGCCGGTCCACCGGCTCCGGCTATCGTCACGGTCACCCTATCACCTTCACCGTTCCCTTTGAGGGCGCCTTTGAGCCGCGCGGCGACCCGAGCATCTCGCTTGGCGCCCCCTTGATCAAGTGGGAGCCCGCCGGCAACCCAGGCAAGGACGGTGTCGGCCAGTTCTGGTTCTACTCCTCATCGGCCCCGACAATCGGCCTCTACGAGGATGTCTGGGCCGCCAAGTACGGTTCCTGCAAGGTTTTCGGAGACCTGACAGGGGCGTATCCGTCGTGCGAGCGCGCCCAGCATGCACCGGAAGCCGCGACCCTAGCCTACTTGCTCGCGGGCGGCGCGGGTATGCTGGCGACTCGGCGGCGGCAGCGCGGCGGGCGGAGTGCGAGCGGGCGATAGCCCGCTGCACTCCGCGGGCGGCGGGTCTGCTGACCCGCTGCGCGCTTTTCCGCGCTGGACGCGCGGAGGCCTGGCGAGTAGAGTTAGCACGCGGCCCGGGTTTCGTGGCCCGGGTCGCTGTGCTAGGCCGCGGCTCCAAGCCGCCGGATACCTACTCGCCATGAGCCGGCCGGATCCAGAAAACGCGAAGCCGGGCGTAAGGCTCTCGGATACGACCTTTTCGGCGGTGCCGGCCCAGCCGCTCTCCGGCGCCGAGCACCTCGCGGCCGGGCTTGCCTCGGCCGCGGCATCGGGCTTTCGAGGGGGACCCGTCTCCCGCCGCAACTACGTCCTCGGCATCCTGAACGGTGCGCTCGGCACCGTGGCGTACGACTTTATCCATCCGGACCTCATCCTTGCGGGGCTGGTGTTTACCCTGTCTCGCACTGCCTACGGCGAGGGCGTGGCGTTCTTCCTGGTGGCCGTGCTGTCGATCATTAACAAGGGGGGGTCACTGCTGCCGCAACTGTACGTCTCGAGCCTGCTGGAGCACCGGCCGCGTAAGCGCCCCTTCTACGTGCTGCTGACGTTTATCCGCGGGGGGGGTGCGGCTGCGCTGGTGCTGTCAATCTGGCTGCTGGCCTCTCGCGTGGACGCGCTCGCGCTGGCGATGTTCTTCATCTCGTTTCTCGTCATCGCTTCCTGCATGGGTGCGGGCCACGTCATTACGCTCGATATGTTCGGGCGGATGATCAAGATGGACCGCATCGGCTCGTTCCTGGGGACGCGCGAGTTCCTGGGCGGTGCGCTCTCGCTCGTGGCCGGTCTTGTCATCGTGCAGCCGATCCTCGCTCGCGGCCAGGCTGCCGCCGATAACGCCGTCCTGGCGTTCAACTACTTCCTGTTGGGCATCGTCGGAAGCACGCTGACGGTCGTCTCGATGACGGCCCTCATCCTGTGCCGCGAGGAGGAGGGCCCCCGCGCCAGGCGCCGGACGACCTTCCTTGAGTCGCTCATCCGCGGGTGGCGGTGGCTGAAGCGCAACCGCGACTACCGCGCCTACTTCTGGCTGCGCGTGGCCTTCCGCGTGAACGACCTGGGTCTGGCGTTCTTCATCCCGTACGGCGAGCAGAGACTCAGGCCGGGCGACCCCGGGGCCGTCGTCGTCCTGGGCGGCCTCTTTGTCGCCACCTTCAAACTCAGCCGCGTACTGTCCAGCCTCCTGTGGGGCTGGACGGTGGACCGCTACGGCGACCGCGCGTGCCTTGTCTGGACGGGCATGTGCTTTGTGCTGGCGCCCATCCTGGCGCTGGCGGCGCCGCTCGCGCCGGGGGCGTTCGCCGTGCCGATCCCCATGACCGAGACCGTGCTGGACCTGCCGCTGGTGGTGTACCTGTTGGCGCTGGCGGGCATTGGCACGGCCTACCAGGGGAGCATCATCGGGGGGAACCGGTTCCTTATCGGGCGCGCCCCGCCGCGGCGGCGGCTGTCGTACATCGGCTTCCTGAACACCGTGACCAGCCCGCTGACGCTGCTGCCCGTGTTGGGGGCGGTGGTGGCGGCACACCTGGGCGTGACGGCCCTCTTCGTGGCGATTGTGGGCGGGGGCCTGCTGTACCTGGTGTGGAGCATCCGCATGCGGCCGGAGGCCGAGATGCTCGCGCGCGGCCGCCGCGGCGGCGTGGGCGAGCCTGAATCGGCCGAGGTGGGGCCGTAGCGCGCGGCTGGCCATAACGCGGCTCTGCGCGGCGGGTCTCCCGACCCGCCGCGCAGACTGTCAGGAGTGAAGGTCCCGCCGGTGCCGTGCTAGAACCGCCGCAACTGCATCTTGATGCGGTGCCCGGGCGTGTACGTGTGGCCGTACCAGCCGTATGGGAAGACCGTGCCCTCCGGGT
>VGYT01000164.1 GCA_016872895.1 Planctomycetota bacterium | reverse complement strand
AGGGCAGCCCCAGCAAGCATCGCGATTACAGCATAGTTCGCCGGTCGCATAAACAGCCCCCTTCTTGAGTGGAACGCCCCCGCCTGGGCAGGCAACGGCCGCGGCCGTACCGGCCGCGGCTAAACGTGCGCGAGCGCGCAGGCGCCGTTGTTAAGCCGTCGCCGGTACGGCGACGGAAACGTGCGCAGGCGCCGTTGTTAAGCCGTCGCCGGTACGGCGACGGAAACGCGCGCAGGCGCCGTTGTTAAGCCGTCGCCGGTACGGCGACGCAAAGCGCACAGGCGCGGTTGTTTAGCCGTCGCCGGTACGGCGACGGAAACGCGCGCAAGCGCCGTTGTTAAGCCGTCGCCGGTACGGCGACGCAAACGCGCGCAGGCGCCGTTGTTAAGCCGTCGCCGGTACGGCGACGCAAACGCGCGCAGGCGCCGTTGTTAAGCCGTCGCCGGTACGGCGACGCAAACGTGCGCAGGCGCCGTTGTTAAGCCGTCGCCGGTACGGCGACGGAAACGCGCGCAGGCGCCGTTGTTAAGCCGTCGCCGGTACGGCGACGGAAACGTGCGCAGGCGCCGTTGTTAAGCCGTCGCCGGTACGGCGACGCAAAGCGCACAGGCGCGGTTGTTTAGCCGTCGCCGGTACGGCGACGCAAAGGTGCACAGGCGCCCCGCACACGGCCGCGGCCGCCTTTGCGCGGCGGGTCTCCTGACCCGCCGCGCAATCACGCTCGGCGTGTTGCAGCACTCGCAACACCTGCAACGCGGCGGCTTATTCGAGGTTGACGACGCGATTCTCTCGCCGCGACTTCTCAGCCGCGAAGACCATCATGTGCGTGGCCAGCGTCACCTCGGCGCCGGACAGGATCTTCGCCGGGTTGCCCTCGGCCACGGCTGCAACGAACGCCTGGATAAAGCGGTAATCGGCCGCCCCGTGCCCGTACGTGCCCAGGCTGCCCTCCGCCGGCCGCGTGTCGATGCGCTCGGTCTTCTCCGAGAGGAAGTCGAAGTGCTCGATGAAGCGGCCGTCGCCGTACAGTTCCCCGCGCGTGCCGAAGACGCGGGTCAGGCGGTCTCGGGCGCGGTTGAACGCCGTCATGGTGAACGAGGCCGTGCGGTTGCCCTCGAACAGCATGTTTACGACCTGGTGGTCCACGGCGTCGTTGTCGCACGCATAGACGCAGCGGCCGTACGGGCCGGTGCGCAGGGCCTCCGTGACGCCCGCGGCCGTTACGTCGGGCGTCAGCATGTCCACCGGCCAGCCCGTGTAGCCGCCAGCCACGCGCTCCAGGTAGATGCGCCTGGCGGAGTAGGGGCATTGCGCCTCGATGGAACAGTCGAGGCATCGGTCGGCGGCCCCGGCGGGCCTCTGCTCGGGCCGGAAGTGGTGCAGCCCGCCGAACGATGAGACGGCCGTGCATCGGCCGCCCATGATGTACTGAATCCAGTCCAGGTCGTGGCACGACTTGGCCATGAGCATCGGCGAGGATTCCGCCTCGTTGCGAAAGAGGCCCCGCACGAACGAGTGCGCCTGGTGCCAGTACCCCACCGGCTCCAGGTGCTGGAGGTTCACCACCGTGCCGATTGCGCCGGAGTCGGCCAGTTGCTTGATGCGCTGCGTGTAATCGGTATAGCGCAGCACGTGGCAGACGGCGAACAGGACGCCCGCGCGGACGGCCGCCTCGGCCACGCGGCGGCAGTCGGCCTCGTTTGAGCCCATCGGTTTCTCGCACAGGATGTCGTAGCCCTTCCCCAGCAGGGCCAGCGCGACCGGCACGTGAAGCGCATCGTGGGTGCAAATGAGCGCGGCGTCGGCCATGCGCGGGCGGTCGGCCAGCGCAGGCCAGTCGGCGAAGACGTTCTCCGCCGCGATGCCGTGGCGCTCGGCCATGCGCCGCCGGTAGAACTCGCGCGGCTCGGCCACGCCCACCACGCGGGCCTGGTCGGGGTGCATCAGGGCGTAGTCGGTGTACGTTGTGCCGCGGCCTCCGGCCCCGACGACGACCATCGTGATGCGTTTCATTCGCGGTCTCCTTCATTCTTATTGCGACGGAACCATTCTCTTGCGCGGCGGGTCTCCCGACCGCCGCGTCAATCGCCGTGCCGCCTGCTTCGCCTGCGGGTAAAGTTTACCAGGCGCGCGGCCGGCAAGCGAAACGAAATGCGCGGGCGGGCGCAGGCCTCAGTTTCGCGCGCCTTTCCCTGCCTGGCGTGGCACGGCCGGCTCGTCCGGCCGTGGGTCGGGCAGGCGGGCCTTCGCACGGCCGGGCAAGCCGGCGGTGCCACGTCCGCTTGGTGATGCTCGCCCCCTGAGCAAGGCAGCACGCCGCGCGGGAAAATCGCTTGATAGCGCCGGGGCTGCCGCTACAATACTGACTGGTCAGTTCCATTTTGGCCGGTGCGGACCGACGCCCGCCCCGGGCGGGCGGCGCCCTGGCGGGCCGGGAGCGACATGCCATGCCCAGACAGGATCGCCGGCGCCAGATCATGCAGGCGGCCGAGAGACTTTTCACCAGCCGCAGGTTCCACGAGATCACCACCGACGACGTGGCCCGCGTCGCGGGCGTCGGCAAGGGCACCATGTACCGCTACTTCCGCGACAAGGAGGACCTCTTTTTTCAGACCGCCATGGCGGGGTTCGACGAGTTGTGCGAGTTGTTGCGGCGTGTGGCGGACGATGCGCCGTTCCTGGAGCAGTTGCCCGCCGCGTGCCGCCAGGTCGGCCGGTTTTTTGAGGCCCGCCGCCAACTCTTCCGTATGATGCAGGCCGAGGACTTCCGTCTGGCTATCTCGAAGGGGGCGGTGTACGAGCGCTGGATGGAGCACCGCAGGACACTGGTTGCCGCGATGGCGGGCGTCCTGCGCCGGGGCGTGGCCGAGGGCGTCGTCCGCCGCGACGTGCCGCCCGACGTTCTTGCGAACTTCCTGCTGGGCATGCTGCGGACGCGCGCCCGCGACTTGGAAGACGCCCCCGAGCCCTCCCGCCGCCTGGAACGGGTCCTGGACCTTTTCTTGCGCGGAGCGGCCGCGGCCGCAGCCGCGCCGCACGCCCGCGCGCGAAGCAGGCGCCGCGCGGGCGCAGTGACGGACGCGCCGGCGCTCTGCACGCCGCACGCCCGCGCGCGAAGCAGGCGCCGCGCGGGCGCAGTGACGGACGCGCCGGCGCTCTGCACGCCGCGCGCCCGCGCGCGAAGGAGGCGCCCGTGAAGAAGGTCGTCGTTGTCCTCGTTTTTCTCATCCTGGCCGGCGGCGGGGCGTACTACTGCTGGATGTATTACAGGGGCGACGCCAGGGCCGACGTTCCCGCCCCCGTCACGGCCAAGGTGGAGCGCGGCGGCATCCGCCTGACGGTCGCATCCACCGGCCGCATCGTCTCGAACCTCGACGTCGACATCAAGTGCAAGGCCAGCGGCCAGATCACGAAACTCCCCTTCGACGTAAGCGACACCGTCAGGCAGGGCGACCTGCTGGTTGAACTGGACCCGATTGACGAGCAGCGCGTGCTCCGGCGGGCCGAGGTGGACCTTCAGGCCGCCCAGGCCAAACTCCAGATCGCCCGCGAGAACCTCTCCGTGGCCGAACGCACGCTGGCCACAGACCGCCAGCGCACCGACGCGGCCCTGAAGGCGGCCGAGGTCCGCGCCGCCGACGCCCGCGCCAAGGCCGACCGCATGAAGCAACTCCTCGCCAAGCACCTGTGCAGCCAGGAAGAGTCCGACACGGCCGAGACCGCCGCCATCCAGGCCGATGCCGACCTGGCGACTGTCCGCGTCCGCGTCGAGGAACTCAAGACGCAGGAACTGGCCCTTGAACTGAAGCGCCAGGACGTCCGGCTGGCCGAATCGCAGGCGGCCTCGGCCGAGATCGCCCTGGAGATCGCCCAGGACCGCCTGCGCGACACGAAGGTCTCCGCGCCCATCGACGGCGTCGTGGCGGCCAGGAACGTCCAGATCGGCCAGATCATCGCCTCGGGCGTCTCGAACGTGGGCGGCGGGACGACCGTCCTGACGCTCTCGGACCTCTCCCACGTTTTCGTCCTGGCCTCCGTCGATGAGAGCGACATCGGCAAGGTCCGCCTGGGCCAGCCCGCCGCCGTTACCGCCGACGCCTTCCGCGGGCGCACGTTCCAGGGCCGGGTGGTGCGCGTGGCAACGCGCGGCGTGAACCTCTCCAACGTGGTCACGTTCGAGGTCAAGATCGAGGTCACGGGCGAGGAGAAGTCGCTCCTCAGGCCCGAGATGACGGCCAACGTCGAGGTCCTCGCGGCCGAGAAGGAGAACGTCCTGCTTGTGCCCGCCGAGGCCGTCGTCCGCAAGGCCGGCGGCCAGCACTTCGTGACCGTCATGGGCGACGGCGGCGCCGCCGCCGAGACGGCCGTCCAGGTCGGCATCAGCGACGTCGCCCGGACCGAAATCACACAGGGCCTGGCCGGCGGCGAGACCGTCCTGGTCTTCAAGACCGGTTCCGACGGCAGGTGGGGCGCCGGACAGCGCCCGGCCGGACCCCCACGGGGCCTTCTACTCCCCACCCCGCCACGGAGGTAGCCGTGATAATCCGCGCCGAGGGGCTCGTCAAGACCTACGTCATGGGCGCAACCACCGTGCGCGCCCTGGACGGCGTGGACCTGGACATCGACGAGGGCGAGATGGTGGCCATCTCCGGCCCGTCCGGCAGCGGCAAGAGCACCCTCATGCACATCCTGGGCTGCCTGGACCGGCCCGACAGCGGGCGTTACGTCCTGGCGGGCGAAGACGTGTCGAGCCTCTCCAGGAACCGCTTGGCCGAAATCCGCAACCGCCGCATCGGCTTCGTCTTCCAGACGTTCAACCTTCTGCCGCGCCTGCGGGCCCTGGAGAACGTGGAATTGCCGCTCCTGTACGCGGGGCACGGCAGCGCCAAGGACCGCGCGGCCGAGGCGCTGCGCACGGTGGGCCTGGAGGACCGCATGCATCACAGGCCGACTCAACTGTCGGGCGGCCAGCGCCAGCGCGTGGCCGTTGCGCGGGCGCTCATCACCGACCCGGCCATTCTCCTGGCGGACGAACCGACGGGCAACCTCGACTCGCGCACGGGCGACGAAATCCTGACGCTGCTGGAAACGCTTAACGCCGCCGGCCGCACCATCATCATCGTGACGCACGAGGTCGACGTGGCCGGCCGGTGCCGACGCCAGGTCCACATGCGCGACGGCCGCGTCGTCGATGGCGCGAAGCAATCGTGAGGCAAGCCGTGCTCTTCTGGACCACCGTCAAACTGGGCCTCGGAAGCCTGCTCGCCAGCCCCCTGCGCTCGCTCCTGGCGATGCTGGGCATCATCATCGGCGTCGGGGCGGTCATCTCGATGCTCGCCCTGGCCACCGGCGCGCAGAAGCAGGTGCTGGAGCGCCTCTCGGCCATGGGCACCAACCTCCTGGTCGTCCGCCCGGGGCAGAGCGGCTTTCACGGCGTCATGACCGGCACGCAGCAGACGCTGACGCTTGCCGATGCCCAGGCGCTCCTGAAGGAAGTGCCGGGCGTCCGCCGCCTGGCGCCCGCCGTCGGCGCCGCCGCACAGGTCAAGCACATGGGCAACAACGTCCGCGTCCGCGTCACGGGCACGACGGCCACGTACCTGCCCATCCGCGACTTCGCCATCCAGACCGGCCGCATCTTCTCCGAGACCGAGGCCGACAGCATGGCACGCGTTGCCGTCCTGGGACCCCTGACGGCAGAGAACCTCTTCGGCGCGAGCGACGCCCTGGCCCAGGTCATCAAGGTCAACGGCGTCAACTTCACGGTCCTCGGCATCCTGAAGGCCAAGGGCGACCAGGGCTGGTTCAACCCGGACGACCAGGTTATCGTGCCTTACACGACCGCGATGAAGCAGTTGTTCGGCCTCGACTACCTGGGCGAGATCGACATCCAGGCCGCCGACGGCGCAGACCTCCTCCAGGTCCAGGCCGACATCACCCGCGTCCTGCGCCGCCGCCACCACATCCAGGAAGGCGTCCCGGACGACTTCAACATCCGCAACCAGGCCGACATGATCGAGACGGCCAACCAGTTCACGCGCACCTTCACCATCCTGCTGGGCGGCATCGCCAGCATCTCGCTCCTGGTCGGCGGCATAGGCATCATGAACATCATGCTCGTTACGGTGACCGAGCGGACGCGCGAGATCGGCATCCGCAAGGCCATCGGCGCAAAGGAGCACAGCATTCTCCTTCAGTTCCTCATCGAGGCGCTGATTATCAGCGGCCTGGGCGGACTCCTCGGCGTGGCTGCCGGCACGGGCGGCGCCGTGGCCATCCAGTATTTCTCCGAGTTCGTCACCGTCCTGGAACTGCCGAGCATCCTGCTGGCGCTTTCGTTTTCGGCCGTCGTGGGCATCTTTTTCGGCTGGTACCCGGCGCTGAGGGCCGCGCGCCTGGACCCCGTCGAGGCGCTGCGCTACGAGTGAGTTCAGAGCCGCGACCGTAAGGGATCGGTGCAGTAAGGAATCCCACATGTTTGTCGCCTGGAGGCTCGCGCATCGGGTCGTTCTGGCATCCGTGGGTGCCATGCTTTCGCGTCGCTCGGAAAGCATGGTCCTGGCGGGGGCCGTCGCATTCCTCGCGGCCTCCTGCGTCCGGTACGGCCTCGTGCGGACCGACGAGTACATCGGCCCGGCAGGCCCCCCGACGCCTGCCGCCGAAGCGCCTGCGAAGACGGCGAAGGGGCCGTCGGCCCCCGGCGCGGCGGCCAGGCCGGGCGAGGAACCGGCCGCCCCAAGCCAGCCCGCCGCGATGTCTCTGGCCGATGCCGTGCCGCCCGAAGGACCCATCAGCCTCGCCGTCACGCAGGCGGTGCTCCTGGCGCTTCAGAACAACCAGGCGCTGGCGGTCGAGCGTACCAGCCCCGCCATCTTCCGCACGTTCGTCGAGCAGCAGCGGGCCGTCTTCGACCCCGTGCTCACCGGCGCGCTCCAGCGCGACCGCGTGCGGGCCAAGACGCAGGGGCCGGCGCACATCGCGCCGACGCTCGGACAGGCCGACTCGATCGAGGTCGGCGCGACCAGATTCCTGCCCACCGGCACGCAGGTGGACCTCGCGGCTTCGACCGACATCACCCACTCCGGCGCCGCAACGCGCGAGTTCTTCGCCACCCGGTACGGCCTCACCGTGACGCAGGCCCTGCTTCGCGGCTACGGGACGGACGTGAACCTTGCGAGCCTGCGCCAGGCGCGAGTGGACGTGCTGGCGTCGCAGTACGAACTCAGGGGCTTCGCCGAGGCGCTCGTTGCCCAGGTCGAGCAGGCGTACTGGGACTACGTCCTTGCGCAGCGGAACATCGAGATATTCACGCAGTCGCTCGGCCTGGCCGAGCAGCAGTTGCGCGAGACCGAGGAGCGCATCCGCGTCGGCAAACTGGCCGAGGTCGAGCGCGCCGCCGCCGAGGCCGAGGTCGCACTCCGCCGCGAGGACCTCATCAACGCCAACAGCGCCCTGGACACGGCCAAGTTGGTGCTCCTGAGGCTCGTCAACCCCGCCAAGGCCGACTTCTGGGGCCGCGACGTCGCCATCCTGACGCCCCCCGTGGCGGCCCCGGAGAAACTCGAAGACGTCCAGTCGCACGTCCGGGTCGCAGAGCGCCTCCGCCCGGACCTCAACCAGGCGCGCCTCCAGGTCCAGCGCGGGGACCTGGAGATCGTCAAGACGAAGAACGGCCTCCTGCCGCGGCTGGACCTTTTCCTTGCGCTCGGCAAGACCGGATACTCCAACTCCTTCGACGGCTCCTACTCGCACATGCACGGGGCGGGCTACGACGTCCTGGTGGGCGTGACGGTGGAGTACCCGCCGCTGAATCGCGATGCGCGGGCCGCCAACCAGCGGGCCCACCTGACGCGCCGGCAGGCCGCCGAGGCGGTGGCAAACCTCGCCCAACTCGTCGAGGTCGACGTCCGCGGGGCGCACATCGAGGTCCGCCGCTCCGAGGAGCAGGTGGCCGCCACCGCCGCCACCCGAAAAGCCCAGGAAGAAAAACTCCGCGCAGAAACCGAGAAGTTCCGCGTCGGCAAGTCCACCACCCTGCTGGTGGCGCAGGCCCAGCGGGACCTCCTGGCCAGCCAGATTTCCGAGGTCGAGGCCGTCGTGGCCAACCTGAAGGCGTGGGTCGATTTCTATCGCCTCGAAGGGTCGCTCCTGGAGCGGCGGGGCGTTCAGTGCCCCGGCCGCGAGCCCGTGGAACTGCCCCCGCCTGGGCTGCCGTGAGGGGGATAGTCGCAGCGGAGCGGTGATGCCTATCAACACTGTGCCACCGGATGCGGCGCCAGCGCCGGCGGGCGCCGCCGTGCGCGGCGGGTCTCCTGACCCGCCGCCAGTTAACCGCGCTGCCGCGCGGTCGGCGCTGGCGTGCCCGCGGTCCCGGAGCCGCGCCGGCCGGGGCCGCGCCCACGGCACCGCTCCCTTACGGTCGCGGCTCTGTTTGCCCTGCCGCGCGCCGGCGCGGGCGGCGCTCCTTGTTGCCCTGTGCGGGCTTCTCGCAGCCGGCTGCGGCAGCGAGACGCCCTCCGGGGCGGGGTCAGGCAAGGCCCGTCCTCCGACAGGCTCACGGCGAGGGGAAGGGCCGCCGACGCCTGTGCTGGCGGCGGCCGTGGTCCGCAAGTCCGCCCCCGTCCAGGTCGGCACGTTCGGCTGGGGCGAGGCCAACCTGACGGTGACGATCCGGTCGCAGGTCACCGGCCCGCTGGTCAAGGTCCACGTCGTTGACGGCCAGCACGTGAAGGGCGGCGACGTGCTTTTCGAGATCGACCGCCGGCCGTTCGAGGCGGCCTTGCGCCAGGCGGAGGCGAACCTGGCCCGCGACAAGGCCCAGCAGGAGAACGCCGATAAGGAAGCCAGGCGCCAGGACGAACTCCTCGCGAAGGGCGTGGCCTCGCAGGGCGAGTTCGATGCCGCACGCGCCGCCGCCGACGCCCTGGCCGCCTCCATCAAGGCCGATGCCGCCGCCGTCGAACTGGCGCGCGTGGACCTCGGCTACTGCACTATCCGTGCACCCCTCACCGGCCGCGCGGGCGCCGTCCTGGTGCACCAGGGCAACCTCGTCAAGGCCGACGACGTGGTGCTGCTGGTGCTCCACCAGGTCCAGCCCATCCTTGTAGCCTTCTGCGTGCCGCAGCGCGAACTGCCCGCCATCCGCAGCGGAATGGCCGGGGCCAGACTCCGCGTCCGCGTCTTCATCCCGGGCGAACATGACCGCCCGGAAACCGGCGACCTGGTCTTCATCGACAACCAGGTGGACGCCGACACGGGCATGATTCGCCTGAAGGCCGCCTTCGCCAACGCCCAGCAGCGTCTATGGCCCGGCCAGTTCGTTACCGTCGTTCTCACGGTGCGCGAGGACCCCGACGCCCTCGTCGTCCCCGGCCGCGCGGTCCAGGAAGGCCAGCAGGGGCAGTACGTCTTTGTCGTCAAGCCCGACCTGACTGTTGAGGTGCGCCCCGTTGCCGTGGACCGCACCTTCGAGGGCGAGGCCGTCATCGCCGCCGGCCTGGAAGCCGGCGAGCAGGTCGTCACCGACGGACACCTGCGCCTGGTGCCAGGAGCGAAGGTCGAGGTCAAGACGAGCCTGGCGGGCGGCGCGGAACCCAGCCCATGAACATCGCCGAACCATGGATCCGCCGCCCGGTAATGACCACCCTGGTCATGCTGGCCATCCTCCTTTTTGGCGTGATGGCCTACTGGCAACTGCCCGTCAGCGACCTGCCGAACGTGGATTTCCCCACGATCCAGGTCTCCGCCTCTCTGCCGGGCGCAACGCCCGAGACGATGGCCTCATCCGTGGCCACGGTGCTCGAGCGAGAGTTCTCGACCATCGCTGGCATCGACCTGATGACCTCAACCAGCACCCAGGGCAACACCACCATTACGCTCCAGTTCAGCCTGGACCGCGACATAGATGCGGCCGCGCAGGACGTGCAGGCGGCCATATCGCGCGGCGCAAGGCAACTGCCCCCCGACATGCCTTCGCCCCCCTCCTACCGGAAGGTCAACCCGGCCGACCAGCCCATGCTCTACCTGGCCCTGACGAGTCCCACGCTGCCGCTTTCCGCGCTCAACGAGTACGGCGAGACGATGATGGCCCAGCGCATTTCCATGGTCAGCGGCGTGGCACAGGTACAGGTCTTCGGCTCCCAGAAGTACGCCGTACGCGTCCAG
This sequence comes from Planctomycetota bacterium, assembly GCA_016872895.1. Lineage (GTDB taxonomy): Bacteria > Planctomycetota > Phycisphaerae > FEN-1346 > FEN-1346 > VGYT01. The sequence continues at coordinate 667 of VGYT01000164.1, read as the reverse complement.
GTGGACCCGCGGGAACTTGCCGCGCGCGGCATAGGCCTGGACGAGGTGGCAGACGCCCTTGACCGCGGCAACGTGAACCTCCCCACCGGCATCCTCCACGGACCGCACCGGGCATACACCGTCCGAACGACGGGCCAGTTGTACCGCGCGGCCGACTACCGGCCGCTCATCGTCGCCTACCGCAACGGGGCGCCCGTGCGGCTTGAAGCGCTCGGCCGCGTCCTGGACAGCGTCGAGAACGACAAGGCCGCCGCCTGGTACTGCACCCCCCGGGAGCAGCAGCGGTCCATCGTTCTGGCGGTCCAGCGGCAGCCGGGCACCAACACGGTCAACGTGGCGCGGTCCATCAAGGCCCTCCTGGACACGCTCCAGAAGGAACTGCCCGCTTCCGTAACCGTGCGCACGCTGTACGACCGCAGCCTGCCCATCGAGGAATCGGCCGAGGACGTCCAGATTACCCTCCTGGTGACGCTCGTCCTAGTACCTTACGTCATTTGTATTTGTGGGTATAGCCGCTTGAGTCTGATTCTGGCCGTCTCGGTCGTGAACTGCCAGTCCACCGATTTCTGGTCCGCGTTGCGACCAGAGTACCAGTGCTCCGCCTCGGACCGCAAGGCGGGCACGTCCGGAATCCGGCGGTCCAGGCACTGCTGGGTGAAGACACTCA
>VGYT01000163.1 GCA_016872895.1 Planctomycetota bacterium | reverse complement strand
CCTCGGCAAGTCCGAGGTCCAGGTGGTGGCCGTGTGCGACGTGGATTCCGAGCGGCGCCGCCGGGCAAAGGCGCTCGTTGACAAGAAGTACGGCAGCACCGACTGCCTTGAGTGCACCGACTTCCGCGAAATCATCCGCCGCAAGGACATCGACGCCGTCATGATCGCCACGCCCGACCACTGGCACGCCATCCCGGTCATCGAGGCGGCCAAGGCGGGCAAAGACATCCACTGCCAGAAGCCGCTCGCCCTGACCATCCACCAGGGCCGCGCCATGAGCGACGCCTGCCGGCGCCACGGCGTGGTCTTTCAGACGGGCAGCCAGCAGCGGTCGGACCGCAACTTCCGCTTCGCGTGCGAACTGGTGCGCAACGGCCGCATCGGCAAGTTGCTCACGATGGAGGTCGGCCTGCCCACCGGCCACGTTGGCAAGACCGCGGCGCCGGAGCCGCCCCCGGCAGGCTTCGACTACGACTTCTGGCTCGGCCCGGCCCCGTGGGCCCCCTACTGCAAGGGCCGCACGCACTGGGACTTCCGCTGGATACTCGACTACTCCGGCGGCCAGGTGACCGACTGGGGCGCACACCACTGTGACATCGCCCAGTGGGGCAACGGCACAAGCCACACCGGGCCCGTGGAAATCGAGGGCAAGGGCGTCTTCCCGCGCGACGGCTTGTGGAATGCGGCCGTCACGTATCGCTTTGAGTGCACCTATGCCGACGGCGCAAGAATGATCGTGGCCGACGGCACGACGTTCCCGAACGGCATCAAGTTCGTCGGCACGGACGGGTGGGTCTTCGTCAGCCGCGGCAAGATCGACGCACAGCCGAAGTCGCTCCTTACCAGCGTCATCGGCCCCAGCGAGATTCACCTGTACGAGTCCGGCGACCACAAGGGGAACTTCCTGGAGTGCGTCCGGGCGCGCGGCGAGACGGTCGCCCCCATCGAGAACGCGCACCGCTCCGTAACCATCGCGCACCTGGGCAACATTGCGATGCTTCTGGGCCGCAAGGTCCGTTGGAACCCCGACGCCGAGCAGTTCGTGGACGACCCGGAGGCCGACCGGTTCCTGTCGCGTGCCATGCGTGCGCCGTGGCACTTGTAAAGGCGAGCGCCGCCGGCGACGCGACGCGGCGCGGACGTAACCGCCGCTTTACAGCGGCGGCTCGAACGCCAGCCGCAGGCGCCATGCAAGGCCGCGGCTTAGGCACGAGCCGAAGGCGAGCGCAGTGCGTTTGATGAAAGGTGCGGCATGAAGGTCTTCACGCGACGAACCTTGCTGAAGGCCGCGGCGGCAACCGCCGCGGCGCCCTATGTGATACCCGCCTCGGCCCTCGGCCTGGAGGGCCGCCCTGCCCCGTCCGGCCGCATCGGCATCGGCTGCATCGGCACTGGCGGCCAGGGCGGCGGGCACGTGCGCGGCCTGCTGGAAGAGAAGGACGTACAGGTCCTGGCCATATGCGACGTCGATTCACGCCGCCGCGAAGAGAAAAAAGGGTGGGTCGAGCAGCACTACTCCAAGGACGCCCCCGGCACGTACGCCGGCTGCGCCTCCTACGCCGATTTCCGCAAGGTTCTGGAGCGGCCCGACGTTGACGCCGTTCTGATTGCCGCGCCCGACCACTGGCACGGCCTCCTCTCGGCGCTGGCCGCCAAGGCCGGCAAAGACGTTTATTGCGAGAAGCCGATGGCCTCGACCATCGGCGACGGCCGCGCAGCCGCCGATGCCGTCCGCCGCTACGGCCGCGTGTTTCAGACGGGCAGCCAGGAGCGCTCCGGCCAGGCCCGCTTTGCCTGCGAACTGGTGCGCAACGGGCGCCTGGGCAGGATTCACACCATCCGTACGCACCTTCCGATGGAGGCCCACTGCCTTGCGCCGCAGCCTCCGGCCGACCCGAAGCCGCCGCCCGAAGGCTTCGACTACGACATGTGGCTCGGCCCCGCCCCGTGGGAACCCTACTGCGAGCCGCGATGCCACTTCAACTTCCGCTGGATTCTCGACTACTCCGACGGGGAACTGACGGACCGCGGCGCTCACGTCAACGACATCGCCTTGTGGGGGGCCGGGCCGCTCCTGGTCGGGCCGGTACAGATAGAGGCCCGCGACGTAAAGTTCCGCACCGATACGTTGTGGAACGTGCCCATCAACTTCCACATTGAATACGCGTACGGCAACGGACTCAAGATCATCTGCGAGTCCGGCGGGCAGCGCGGCATAAGGTTCGAGGGGACCGACGGCTGGGTCTTCGTGGCCATCCACGGCGGCCGCCTGACGGCCGACCCGCCCGACCTCCTCAAGACCACCTGGGGGCCGGGCGACGTCCAACTCAGGCGCAACCGCGGCCACCGGCGCGATTGGCTTGACTGCATCAAGACGCGCGAGGACCCCGTCGCGCCCGCCGAGGACGGACACCGCACCGCGTCCTTCTGCCACCTGGGCGTCATAGCGTGCCTGACCGGCCGCAAACTTGCGTGGGACCTTGCGAAAGAGCAGTTCATCGGCGACCGCGATGCCAACGCGATGGTCTCGCGGCCGATGCGGGCGCCGTGGCATTTTTGACGAAGGCAAACGTTAGCCGCGAGCCGAAGGCGAGCGCGGCCCACCGACGGAAAGGAGAATCATGAAACACCTTACGCGACGAACGCTGCTCAAGGCGGCCGCAGCCGCGCCGCTTGTCGTCTCGGCATCGGCCCTCGGGATCGGCGGCCGGCCGGCGGCCTCAAGCCGCATCGGCCTGGCACATATCGGCGTCGGCGGCCGAGGCAGCGGCCTGATGACAGGATTCCTCGGAAACCCCGAGGTCCAGGTCCTGGCCGTGTGCGACACCGATGCCTCGCGGCTCGAACCGGCCCGAAAACGCGTCGAGGGCGCCTACAGCCAGGAGGCGCCCGGCACGTACGCCGGATGCAAGTCTTACAAGGATTTTGAAGAGGTCCTCGCGCGGCCCGACATAGACGGCGTGGTGATCGCCACGCCCGACCACTGGCACGGCCTCCTGACGGCCCTGGCCGCCAAGGCCGGCAAGGACATCTACTGCGAGAAGCCGATGGCCTCGACCATCGGCGACGGTCGCGCGGCCGCCGATGCCATCCGCCGCTACGGCCGCGTGTTCCAGACCGGCAGCCACGAGCGGTCCACCAGCAGCATCCGCTACGCCTGCGAACTGGTGCGGAACGGACGCCTGGGCAAACTCCACACCGTCCGCACGTTCCTGCCCACCGACGATAAGCACTCCGGCGCAACCGGCCCCGTGCCCGTGCCGGACGGCTTCGACTACGACCGGTGGCTCGGGCCCGCCCCGTACGAGCCGTATCACCCGCGGCGGTGCCACGGCTCGTTCCGCTGGATAATTGACTACTCCGACGGCGAACTCACGGACCGCGGGGCACACGTCAACGACATCGCCCTGCTGGGGGCCGGGCCCTTCCTGGTCGGGCCAGCCGAATTCGAGGGCCGCGGCACGTTCATCAAGGACCCGTTGTGGGACGTGCCCTACCAGTACCACATCGAGTTCACGTTCGCAAACGGCGTACGGTTCATCGTTGACAGCAGCGATGCCCCCACAAACGTCATCTGCAACATCACCAAGGCTCACCGCGGCATCCTTTTCGAGGGAACCGAGGCGAAACTCTTCGTGGCCATCCACGGAGGGGCGCTGGCGGCCGAGCCGCCGGAACTCCTGAAGACCGTCATCCAGCCGGGCGAGGTCCAACTGGGTCGCAGCCGCGGACACGGCCAAGACTGGATAGACGCCATGCGCACGCGCGGCCCCACCATGGCCCCGGCCGAGGACGGACACCGCACCGCCTCGTTCTGCCACCTGTGCCTCATAGCCTGCATCCTGCGCCGGAAACTGAAGTGGGACTTCCTCCGCGAAAGATTTATTGACGATGACGCCGCAAATCGGATGATAGCACGTCCGATGCGCGCCCCGTGGCATTTTTGACGGCGAGGGGCCGAGGGTGCGCCGTTGCGGCGCGGCCCCCGCGCGATAATGTGGCACGGCCGGCTTGTCCGGCCGTGGCCCCGCGCGATGCTGCGGCTACCATCCGCCGGCCGATGACGGCCGGCGGCAAGGGGTAACAAGGGAGGATTTCGCCATGAAGTGCTGCCTGAAAACACTTGTAATTCTGTCCATCCTGGGGACCTGCCTGCCGGCCGCCGCGCTGGGCGGGGCCGCCAAGGCCAGGGAGGCCGCCCCCGCCGGGGCGGTCCCCGAGGCGCCCAAGCCGGCCAACCTCGATGAGGCCTTCAAGGCCCTGGCCACGTACGAGTTCGGCCAGAGCCGCGAGGCACTGACGATGATCGCCGACGCCGTCCGCGACTCGCACAAGGCCCCGGCCGATCGCGCCAGGCTCGTTGCCCGCCTCACCGCGCTCCTGAAGGCCGGCGCCTCGCTCGACGGCAAACGCTTCATCTGCCGCCAGTTGAGCGTCGCCGGCACGGCCGAGTCGGTTCCCGCCCTGGCGGCCCTCCTCCTTGACAAGGACCTGTCGGACATGGCGCGGTACGCCCTGGAGCGAATCCCGGACGCCTCTGCGGCCGACGCCATGCGAAGCGCCCTGGCGAAGGCCACAGGCAAGCAGAAGGTCGGCATGATTAACTCCCTGGGCGAGCGGCGCGACGCCGCCAGCGGGACCGCCATCGCCGCCGCCCTGCGCGACGCCGACGCCATGGTGGCCGAGGCCGCCGCCGCCGCACTCGGCAAGATCGGCGGCCCGGATGCCGTCAAGGCTCTCCAGGCGGCCCGCCCGTCGGCCAAGCCCGAAGTCAAGGCCACCATCGCCGACGCCCTGATGCTCTGCGCCGACCGCCTCGTGGCCGAGAAGAAGAACGACGAGGCCTCGGCCATTTACCAGGAGATGTACAAGCCCACCGAGGCAAAGCACGTGCGGATGGCGGCCCTGCGGGGCCTCGTGGCCGCGGGCGGCGAAAAGGCCCTGCCGCTTCTTACGGAAATCCTCGCCGGCACAGACGCTGAGATGCAGGCCGCCGCCCTGCGGTTCCTCCGCGAGACGGCCGGTCCGGGGTCGGCCAGGACCGTGGCCGCGCTGCTGCCGAAGTGCACGCCCAGCGCCCAGGCCCTCCTGCTTGACGACCTGGCGACGCGCGGCGACGCCTCAACGCTGCCTGCCGCCGTCGGCATGCTCAAGAGCCCCGACGCCGCCGTGCGCCTGGCGGCCATCCGCGCCGTAGGACGGCTCGGCGACGCCTCAACCCTGCCGGCCCTGACGCAACTTGCGGCCGGCGCCTCGGGCGAAGAGCAGGACGCGGCACGCGCGGCCCTCGACCGGCTGCCGGCGGCCGACGTCAACCCCGCCATGCTGCCCCTGGCCGAGAAGGGCGACGCCAAGGTCCGGGCCGAAGTCCTCCGCAGCCTGGCCGCCCGCCGCGCGCCCGGCGCCGTGCCCGTGGTGCTGAAGGCGGCCGAGGACGCCGATGCCGCCGTCCGCGCGGCCGCGCTTGCCACGCTCGACGCCATCGCGGATGAGAAGGCGGCGCCGGCTATCGTGGCTCTCATCACCAAGGCCAAGGACGACAAGGACCGCCAGGCCGCCGAGAAGGCCCTCGGGTCTCTGTGCAGCCGCGCAGCCAACAAGGATGCGTGCGCCGGGCCTGCGCTGGCGGCCATCGGATCGGCCGAGATGCCGGCCAGGTGCGCCCTTATTCGCGTGCTCGGCCGGGCCGGCGGCGCGAAGGCCCTCGCCGCCGTCAAGGGATTCATCAAGGACCCCGCCGCGGAGATCCAGGATGCGGCTATCCGGTCGCTGGCCGCCTGGGCCGACGCCGCGGCCGCACCGGACCTTCTGAACATCGCCAAGACGGCCGCCAAGCCCGCGCACCAGGTGCTGGCCCTCCAGGGCTACATCCGGCTGGCGGGCGAGCCGGCAGTGCCCGCCAACCAGAAACTGAAAATGTATGAGGAAGCCCTTGCGGCAGCCAAGCGCCCCGATGAAAAACGCCAAGCCCTCGGCGGACTGGGAGACATGAAGGACGCCAAGGCCCTGGCCATGGTCATGGCATGCGTTGACCAGGCCGACGTCCAGGCCGAGGCGTGTGCCGCGGCCGTCAGAATCTCAAGGAACATCGTCTCTACCGCCAAGGACCCCGTCCGCGACGCCATGACCAGGGTCCTTGAGGTCACCAAGGACGCCAACGTCAGGAAGGAATCCACCGACCTGCTGAAACAGGCGGGCGGCACGCCCCCCGCCAAGGCGCCGGCCAAGAAGGTGGCCAAGGCGCCCCGCGTGAGCGTGTACAAGGCCCCCGCTAAGAAGGAGGCCGCGCCGCCTCCGCCGCCGCCCGACACGAGCAAGATCCGCCGGGCGGACCTCTCTGCCGCCGAGGCCCTCGGCTGGCGGCTCGGCGCACAGGCCTACACCTTCCGCGCCTGGTCGTTCGCCGAGACCCTCAAGGTCATCTCGGCCATGGGCCTTAAATATGTGGAAATCTATCCGGGCCAGAGGCTCGCCCCCGACAGGCCCGACGTCAGGACGAGCCACGACATGAGCGACGCCGACCTGGCCGAAATGAAGAAACTCGCCTCAGACGCCGGCGTCAGGATCGTCAACTACGGCGTCGTCGGCCTCGGTAAGGACGAGGCCTCGGCCCGCAAGGTCTTCGAGTTCGCCAAGAAGGTCGGCATCGAGACCCTTGTCACCGAGACGCCCGAGGACCTCTTCGGCATGCTGGACAAACTCACGGATGAATACAAGATAAACATTGCCCTGCACAATCACCCCAAGCCGTCGCACTACTGGGACGCCGAGACCGTCCTGAAGGGCGTCGAGGGACATTCCAAGCGCATCGGCTCATGCGCCGACACGGGCCACTGGATGCGCTCGGGCCTGGTAGCCCTTGATTGCCTTAAGAAACTCCGCGGACGCATCGTCAGCCTGCACCTTAAGGACCTTGACAAGATGGGCCCCGTGGAGAAAGGCCAGCCCGGCCCCAAGGACGTGCCCTGGGGCACCGGCCAAGGCGACGCCAAGGCCATGCTCCAGGAACTCAAACGCCAGGGGCTCAGGGGCGTTTTCTCCATTGAATACGAGTCCGGCTCGGGCCAGGAACTCGTTGAGAACGTCAACAAGTGCGTCGAGTGGTTCGCCGCCACCGCCGCACAGTTGTAGTGGCGTCGGGCTGAGTTGCGCCGCAACATCAGTGCCACAACAGCGCACAGCGCGGCGGCTCTCCTCGGGCCGCCGCGCTCGTATTTGCCGACCCTGCTCGGTGGACGCCATGCCGAAGACCCTCTCGACCACGCGGCGGCAGTTCGTTGGCGGCCTGGCCGCAGCGGCCGCCCTGACGGTCGTCCCGCGGCACGTCCTGGGCGGACCCGGCCGTCTGGCCCCCAGCGAGGTCCTGACGCGCGGCACGATCGGCACGGGCGCCCAGGGCATGTCGCACGTGCTGGCCAACGCCGCCGACCGACCGGCGGTCCAACTGGCCGTCTGCGACGTCGATAAGGACCGCCTGGCGCGGGCCTGCCGGAAGGCCGGCCCGGGGTGCGAAGGCTGCGCCGATTTTCGCCGCGTCCTGGACCGGCCCGACATCGACGTCATCCACATCGCCGCGCCGCCGCACTGGCACGCCCTCATCGCAATCGCGGCGATGCAGGCCGGCAAAGACGTCCTCTGCGAGAAGCCGATGACCCGCTTCATCCGCGAGGGCCGGGCCGCGGCCGACGCCGCGCGCCGCTACGGACGTATCTTTATGTGTAATACCTTCGGGCGGCGCGCGTGGCAGAAACTCCGCAAACTCGCCGCCTCGGGACTCCTGGGCGCGCCCCTCGCCGTTTACGTCGGCCCGCGGACCGGCTTCGGCTTCAAGGTCCGCACCTGGTGCGGCCGGGCGCACCTTGCGCCCGAGGCCGTGCCGCCCGAACTCGACTACGACATGTGGCTGGGGCCCGCCCCCCGGAAGCCCTATCACCCGCACCGCGTGCACACGAGTTTCCGCGGTTACTGGGACTACGACGGCGGCGGCCTGGCGGACATGGGCCAGCACTGGCTCGACCCCGTCCAGTACTTCCTCGGCAAGGACGGCGCCGGCCCGGTCGAGGTCGAGGCCGCGGCGCCGTGGCCGCCCCACCCCGACGCCTGCGGCCTGTGGGGGCGAATCACACTGCGCTACGCCGACGGCACGGCCGTCACCCTTGCCAGCGGCGAGTGGGGCGAGCCGGAGCCGCACAATCCCGCCTTCATCGAAGGCCCGCAAGGCAAAGTCTTCCGCGACGAGCGGGGCACGCTGGCCGCCGACCCGCCGGACCTCTTCGACCGCCTCGCAGGCCGGCCCGACCCGCCGGAACTCATCGGTTTCGCCGAGGCCGTCCGCACGCGCTCCCGCGCAGGCGGCGAGAAGCCCGACGCCGAAGAGGCGCACCGCTCCGTCACGCTCCTTCACCTGGGGAACATCGCCATCCGCACCGGGCGCAAACTCCGCTGGGACCCCGCCGCGGAGGAGTTTCCAGGCGACGCCGAGGCAAACGCCTTCGCCGACGTGCCCATGCGCGCGCCCTGGCACTTGTAAGGCCGGGTGCCGCAGTCGCAAGTGGCCGCGAGCCGGAGGCGAGCACTCCGCGCGGCGGCCGTCGGCGCATGGCCGAAACGTTTCCGCCGGCCGGGGGTTAAACTTTCGGGGCGGGATTTCGGCCTGCCGAGCGAGTAACCTGGGGGCGATTTCCGCCAACTAACTTATGGCAGTCGCAAAAAAAACCTGTATAATCCGGCGGCTTCTGGTATAGAAAGGCGGACCGCCGAAGGCAACGGCCAGGTGCGGGTCCGGGAACCCTTACAGTGGAGGATGGGCGTACAATGAGTCATCCGGAAACAAGGAAGTCAGGCGCGGCGGCCTTAAGCAGGAGGGATTTTTTCAAGGTCACAGGCGCCGTCGGGGCCAGCCTCGTGCTGGCGCCCACGGTCCTCGGCGAAGCCGCCAAGGCGGCCTCAAAGACCGTCAACGTGGCCTTCATCGGCGTCGGAACACAGGGGCGGGTGCTCCTGACGAACGCCCTGAAAATCCCCGACCTCAGGTTCGTCGCCGTCACGGACATCTGGCCCTATCACCTGGGCTACGCCGTCCGGCTCCTGAAGAAGTACAACCACGCGGCCAACGGCTACGAGGACTACCGCGAGATGCTCGAGAAGGAGAAGGAACTCGACGCGGTCATGGTGGCCTCGCCCGACTGGGTCCATGCCGAGCACGCCATCGCCGGCATGAAGGCCGGCAGGCACGTTTACTGCGAGAAGGAGATGTCGAACTCCCTGGAGAAGGCCAAGCAGATGGTCCTCACCTCGAAGGAGACGAAGAAACTCCTCCAGATCGGCCACCAGCGCCGCTCCAACCCGCGCTACCAGGCCGCCTTCGACCTCGTGGCCAAGAAGAAGTGCTGCGGCAAGTTGACGTTCGTCTCCGCCCAGTGGAACCGCGCGAAGCGCCTCGACGTGGGCTGGCCCAAGGACCAGGAACTCGACCCGGCCGCCCTGAAGAAGTACGGCTACGACACCATGCAGCGCTTCCGCAACTGGCGCTGGTACAAGCAGTACTCCGGCGGCCCGATCGCGGACCTGGGGTCCCACCAGATCGACATCTTCAACTGGTTCCTCGGCGCCTCGCCGAAGGCCGTCATGGCCTCCGGCGGCCTCGACTACTACGAGGGCATCGAGTGGTACGACAACATCAACGCCCTCTACGAGTGGGACGTCTCCGGCGAGGGCGGCAAGAAACGCCCCGTCCGCGGCTTCTACCAGGTCCTCAGCACCACCAGCCACGGCGGCTACGCCGAGACGTTCATGGGCGATGAAGGCTCCATCATCATCTCCGAGAACGCCGGCACCGGCGGCATCCGACGCGAGCAGGAAGCACCCGAGGCCGACTGGGAGAAGGAACTTCAGAAAGCCATGGCGAAGCCCGCGGCCGCCCCGGCGGCCCCCGCCGAACCCGGCAAGGAAGCACCCAAGACCGACGAGAAGAAAGACGACGAGGGCGACATCAAGGTCGGCCACTCCATCCCGGCCCCCGGACGCTACTACCCGCCCATCAACGTCCCCAACTTCACCAAGTCCGAGCACCTGCCGCACATCGAGAACTTCTTCGCCGCCATCCGCGAAGGCGCCGCGCTCACCTGCCCCGGCGAGGTCGGCTACGACACTGCGGTGACGGTGCTGAAGGTCAACGAGGCCGTTGCGGCTGCCAAGCGCCTGGACTACACGCCCGAGGAGTTCAAAGCGTAAACATGGCCCCAACCACCATGCGCTGCAACCTGTCGCCCTCGGGACAATGGGCAACGATCGCGGCGGCCGTCGCCCTGGCGGCGACGGCCGCTTTGCCACCCGGCGCCGACGCGGCACAGAAGTTCCTCGTCCCCGACGGCAGCCGCGCGACGGCCGTCCATCGCATTCCGCTCCTGGCGGACCCCGTCCTGAAGGGCGACGATAAGCCCCTCGGCCCGGACGACAAACCCGCCCTGCCCTATTCGCCCCGGGCCACCTGCTCCGCCCGCTGCCACGATTACGAGGCCATCGAGAAGGGCTGGCACTTCAACGGCCCCGACCCGAAGGTCGCCCCCGGCCGCCCAGGCCAGCCGTATATCTTGACCGACCTGCGCACCGGAACGCAACTGCCCGTGTCGCCCCGCGCCTGGCCGGGCGCGCACCGGCCGGAGGCGGTGGGCCTTACGCCCTGGAAGGTCGTCCTCGCCTTCGGCAGCCACACGCCCGGCGGCGGATACGGCGAGAGGTTCCGCGGCAACATCGCCGCCGACCCGAAGGCACGCTGGATGGTCTCCGGCGCACTCGAGATTGACTGCCAGGCCTGCCACAGCGGCGACCCA
>VGYT01000162.1 GCA_016872895.1 Planctomycetota bacterium | reverse complement strand
GATCATCGCCGCGTCGCCCACCAGCACCACCAGGTCGCCCTCGAAGTCGCCCAGCGCCGCCTCGGCCGCCATCACCGCGTGGCCGGTGCCCAGTTGCGGCTCCTGGACGACCCAGGAAATGTCCGGCTCGCCGGCGTAGGCGGCCATGACCTGGTCGCGCATCGCCCCGACGATGAGGACCTGCTGGGGGATGGCCGCCCCGCGGCAGGCATCCAGCACGTAGTCCAGGATGCGCTTGCCGCACACCTCGTGCAGCATCTTGCTGCGCGCGGACTTCATGCGGGTGCTCATCCCCGCCGCCATGATCAGCGATTTTACCGGCCTGTCGCTCACGCCGTGCGCCTTGCCCTGGCGCGCCTTGCCTTGCGCGCTCGCCTGCGGCTTGCGGCCAACCGTGCGCCGTCTCGCCGTTATGCTGTTACTTAGTTACCTGGTTACCTGGTCGCCTTCCGTTCTTGGCTGCCCGGCCTGGATTCGAACCAGGAATAGGAGGACCAAAACCTCCTGTGTTGCCGTTACACCACCGGGCAGCGCCTACCGGCAAATCGCCCCCGTGCTGGCGCTTGTTACGTGCCGCGCGTAGCGGGCCAGGTAGCCCGTCTTGATTTTCGGTTCGGGCTTCTTCCACGCCTTGCGTCGCCGGGCGAGTTCCGCCGCCGGCACGCGCAGTTCCAGGAGGCGCCTGTCGATGTCCGCGCGGATTTCATCGCCGTCGCGCACCAGCGCAATCGTGCCGCCCGCCGCCGCCTCCGGGCTCACGTGGCCGATGCACGGCCCGTGCGTGCCGCCCGAGAACCGCCCGTCGGTCGCGAGGTACACCTTGTCGGCCATGCCGAGGCCCTTCAGCGCCGCCGTGGCGGCGAGCATCTCGCGCATGCCCGGCCCGCCCGCGGGCCCCTCGTACCGGATGATCACGAAGTCGCCCGCCCTGATTCTACCATCAAGGACGGCGTCGTTGCACGCCTGTTCGCCGTCGAACACGCGGGCCTTGCCGGTGAACCGGCGCATCTGGCTTGCCACGGCCGACTGCTTGATGACCGCCCCGTCGGGGCACAGGTTGCCGCGAAGGATGGCTATGCCGCCCTCCGCGTGATAGGGCCGGTCGAGCGGCCGGATGAGTTCGTCGCTGAACACGCGGGCCGCGCCGGCTATCCGGTGCGTCGTGCGGCCGCTTACGGTCATGCAATTATACAGATTTTTCTTCAGGCGCTTCATGATGGCCGGCACGCCCCCGGCGGCGTCCAGGTCTTCCATCATCATGTCGCCCGCGGGTCGGAAGTTCGTAAGGTGCGGCGTGCGGCGGCTTATCCGGTCGAAGATGTCCAGCGGCAACTCCAGCCCCGCCTCGCTGGCGATGGCCGGAATGTGAAGAACCGTGTTCGTCGAGCCGCCCAGCGACATGTCAACCGCGATGGCGTTCTCGAACGCCGCTCGCGTCATGATATGCCGCGCCGTCACCCCCTTCTTCACCAGGTCCACGATGCGCTTGCCCGAGGCGTACGCTATGCGGTCCTTCTTGGCGCTCGCGCAGAGCGCGGCGGCGCAGTGCGGCAGGCTCATTCCGAGCGCCTCGGTAACGCACGCCATCGTGTTGGCCGTAAAGAGGCCCTGGCACGACCCGCCGCCCGGGCACGCCTCGCACTCAAGGGCCGCCAGGTCCTCCTTCGAGATAAGGCCGGCCTTGAATCGCCCGACCGCCTCGAACGTGTCGTGCACCAGGTCCAGCCGCTCCATCTTGTACCGGCCGGAGAGCATCGGCCCGGCCGTCACGACGATGGCCGGCACGTCCAGCCTCGCGGCCGCCATCAGCATGCCGGGCGTAATCTTGTCGCAGTTCGTCAGCAGCGCGAGGCCGTCCAGCCGGTGCGCCCGCGTAACGCTCTCAATCATGTCGGCAATCAGTTCGCGGCTGGGCAGGCTGTAGTGCATCCCCTCGTGCCCCATGGCCACGCCGTCGCAGATGCCGGGCACGGAGAACAGCCACGCCACGCCGCCGCCCGCGAACACCCCGTGCTCAATCGCCCGCTCCAGCCGCCGCATGTGCGCGTGGCCGGGTATCAGGTCCGTAAAACTCGACGCCAGGCCGATGAACGGCTTCGCCATGTCTTCGGGCGTAACGTTGCCCGTGGCCAGCAGCAGCGACCGCGCAGGCATGCCGCGCAGCGGATCGCGGAACCAGTCGTGCGGCAGTCGGTTCGTCATGAGTTCCTACTCCGAGCGGCGGGGACCCCACCCGAGTTCGCCCACGGCCGGGCAAGCCGGCCGTGCCACGCGGCCACCGGACATGGCGCGCGGCTCTCCTCCGGGTTCGCCCACGGCCGGCCAAGCCGGCCGTCCCGCAGCCGGGCCGGGATGCGATCCCGCCGTGTGGGTTCGGCACGGCTGTGCCGCGTCTTGCGCGCAGTCCTTACGGAGATGCGCGGCACGCATGGCGTTTCCGGGGCTTGGGCTCAGCGGCCGCGTCGCCGGAACCCCACGTTCGCCGGCGGCTTCCGGAGTCCGGCATCTGCCATCTGAAATCTCAAATCTGAGATCTCAAATGCCGCGTCCCGGACCCGCAAATCAATTCCCGGAAGCCCCGGCGAAGCACCTACCCCGTAAGGGAAACGCAACTTCGCCTCAAGCGGCGGGGGATGATAGCCCCCCTGGCGGGGAATGTCAACATCGAATCGTTCGGACGCCAGGGTGGGCGCGGCCGACGCGGGCCGCACGAAGGAGTCGCTCCGGCGCTGCCGGCCGCGGGCGCCATGACCGCGCCGCCGTACGCGCCTCGCGCGGGGCGGCCCGGACGCGCCGTTACATCGACATGTCTCGGCCCGTGCCGCGCGGCGCGGGCCTTACGCTTCCCCGGCCCTTTCCATCGGCCGGTCCGACAGGGCAGGGTCCAGCGCCATGCTGAACAGCCGGAATATCCGGTGCCACGGCGACGCCGTCGCTTCCGGCCGCGTCTGGCAGAACTCGATGCCCACCTGGTACCCCTCTTCCTGGCGGCGGCAGTGGACGACGCGCCCGGTGAGTTCAACCTGCGGGTGCTTGCCGTGCGGCGGAAGGCGGATCGTCAGATGCTCGTTCGGCGTGAGCGGCACCGCGCTCTGGGCGCGCATGCCGCCGAGCGAGAAGTCCCGCAACCGGAGGTGCTGCTGCGGCGGTTCAGTCGTGCGGCCGCGATTGCCCGCCGCGTCTCGCCGCATGGCCACCGGCAGCCGCGCGGGGAAGCGGCCGTACCGGCGCCGCTCGCGGCCCTGGTTCCAGGAACTGCCCTCATGCTGATTGACCATCGAAGCCGTCCTGACGTAACCGGGCGCCCGAGGCGTAGTGACCCCTCTTGGCTTCGACACTCGCCCTCCATTTATCGGCGTTTCGAGCCCCCAACTTTACCCGCGACCGGGGAATTATGAATCATACTTGGGCAAAAGCAAATCGCTCCCCGGAATTCTCTGCGCAAGCCGCCGGAGTGCCGTCCTGCCGACGCCGGCGCGGTTGCAGGGAACCTGCTAGGGTGGGATGCGGGCCGTCATGCCTCACCTCCGTCTTCAACAGGGCCGACCTGGAAAAGGGAAACGATCTTCCCCTGGCGCCAGTCCGACCCCTTGTTGACGGCCCGTCGCGCTTGCGGACTGCGATGGATTGTAGCGTGCCCGCCCGTCGGCGGTGCGCACGCCTCTAAGGCGCCGCTCCCTTACGGTCGCGGCTCTGATGCGCTTAAACGCCCCACGACGCCGGATGTTGCGGAGAAAATCCGTCAGCACGGCCGCGCGTCGTCGCGCTCCGGCCACGGTTCCTCGAAGGCTATTCCCACCGCGTAGCAGTTGCCCGCCCGGCCGCACCGGACCACCTCGGCGGGCGTGTCGCGCCCCTTGCCGGGGCCGAGCGGCGGGAACAGCAGCAGCAGCCTCTCGCGCCGGTCCAGCGATTCCTGGCAGACGGCCCCCACGCCGCCGCGCGAAACGTTCAGCACGTGCAGACCCACGAGCCGCTGCGCATCGTTCTCGGGCGTATCGCGACGGACTGCATGGATGGGCATGCCGACGACCGACCGCCGGTATCGCCGCCGCTCGGTTGGCGTGGGTGGCGACTGGCTCACGGGTTCCCCGTGTCCCCGCCCGGGCCTCGCCTCACAGCCGCGACCGTAAGGAAGCGGTGCCGCATCAGAGCCGCGACCGTAAGGAAGCGGTGCCGTGCAGGCACGCCGCACCCTCGCGCCGCCGACCTCTCGCAGGCCCGGTCCGCCGATACTATAGCACCTAATTCCGCGTGTGCAAATTGTTTTCCGAAATTAATGCGCAAGCGCTCCGTACCGCTCCCCGCGAGTTGAGGGCGGGAATCCGGCATGGTTCAAAGCCCCCGGCACCGCCGGGGGATGATCGGCCCGCACCATCCATCCCCACGCGGTGCGTGGGGCTTGTTTGAACCATGCCGGAAATCCTCCGTAAGACGGGCGCCATGCTTTCGCGCTGTCGCGAAAGCACGGCTTGCGTTCTTCGGCCGACGTGCTTTCGCTTTGCGCGGCAGGACTCCCGCCCCGCCGCACCGGCGATGCGCCATTACGTGGCACGGCCGGCTCGGCCGGCCGTGGATGTGGCACGGCAAACTCGGCCCCGCAGACTCTCTCCGGCCCAGGCATCGCCTATACAGGCCCGACCACTGTTACTCAAGGCACCCTCAAAATGGCGGATGCCACGGCATTTGCCAGTGCCATCACCAATAGCGCCGCCGTGGAGTTGCAGGCGACCTGCGGCCAGTGGACCTTCGGCGAGGTCATCGCCGGCACGGGCGCGTTCACCAAGACCGGCGCGGCACGGAGTACGACGTCTTGGCCGCCGGCGGTGCACACTGCCAAGATGCTTCGGAATGGGCGAACTCGCCGAGTTTCGGCTTGACTCTCGCCGAACCTGGCGCATACTTAATCTGACGAAGGCCCGGCGGCGGCGGGGGTTGGCGCCGGCGGGCGGGAAAACGAGTCGTTTGCCGGGGGAGGTCGGCCGCGCGCGCGGCCGGTCCTCCCTTTTTGTTTCGTGCGGCAGGCGTGCAGTGCAGCCGCGGGGGCCAGGCCGCCGCGCTGCCGGTTAGTACTACGATGCGACCGTGGCTCGGCGGCTCTCCGCAGCCGCCGCGCAAAGACGCAAGTGCCGCTGTAGTGTTAGTGCGACGGGCCGCCCACGGGGGCGCGGGGAAGCGCACGGGTATCCGGGCAATCGCATAGCAGGGGGTGCCCCATGCCATCCCGCGCGAATTGCAAGTTCCTTCTCCTTCTTGCCGCAGCCGTTGCCCTGTCGCTGCCGGCCCTTGTCCGGCCGGCCACGGCAACAGACAGTTCCTGGAACGCCAACGCGGACGGCAATTGGAGCGACCCCACAAAGTGGACGGCCGGCGTGCCGGACGCCATGGACGACATCGCGCGGCTGACGTACAACATCACCGCGGCACGCACTGTGACCATTGACAGCGTCGCCCGAACCGTTGGCGCGCTCTACATTAACGACGCCACGCACGGCTACACGCTGGCGGGGGTTGGCCTGAACCTGGACGTCGGCAGCGGCTCGGCTCTCATCCAGTCCGACGGCGGCACAGCGGTCACCCACAAAATCAGCGCCCCCGTGACCCTCAACGATTCTACGGCGGTGGCGGTCAACAGCGCCACGCTCCAGATTTCCGGGGTCATATCCAGCGGCGTCGCCGAAACAGGCATTACGAAGATGGGCGCGGGCACGCTAGTCCTCAGTGCCGGCAACATCTACACCGGCCCGACTGTCATTGCCGAAGGCTGCGTGCGCGCGTCCGACGGCGTCGGCCTGCCGCTTAGCAGCAACCTCGTGCTGGCCGGCGGCCTGTTCATGGCCGACGCCACGGCGAGTTTCACTCGCAGCCTCGGGACGGGGCCGGGCCAGGTGCAGTGGACGGGTAGCGGCGGGTTCGCTGCCTGGAACGGCAAGTTGACGGTCAACATAGGCGGGAACGCCTCCCCTGATACCCTGACCTGGGGCGCCAACCACTTTGTTCCGGATGGCTGTGAACTCTTACTGAGCGCCGGCACCAGTTACGAGACCGAGTTTCAGAACCCCATCGATCTGGGGGGCGCTGCGCGCACGGTTCGCGTCGGACTGAGCGAGGGCGGCACAAGGCTGGCTACGCTTTCCGGCTGCCTGTCCAACGGTGGGCTGACCAAGGTCGGGCCAGGCGTTCTTGTCCTTAAGGCCGCGAACACGTATAGCGGTCCGACCACTATCCGCAGCGGCGGCACCTTGCGTGTGGGCCAAGCCGACGCCATTCCGGCCTCAAGCGCCATCTCTGTTGAGGATAACGGCACCCTCGACATCGGCGCCTTTGCTGTCAACTCGGGCCCGCTGACGCTTGTTAACGGGTGGGTCATCGGCACAGGGGGCGTCCTCAGCGCCCCCAGTTTCGAGGTCCGGAAGGGGACGATCTCCACATCCCTAGGCGGATCTGGCGGCCTTACCAAGACGACCGGCGACACTGTCATTCTGACCGGCGCGAACTCTTACACCGGCCCTACCGTCATTGCGGCCGGTAGGCTGTTCGTCGGCAATCCGAGTGCCTTGGGCACCACGGACAACGGCACAACCGTGCAGGACGGGGCATCACTTGAACTCGGCGGCAGCACTATCACAGGCGAGCCGCTAACTCTGATGGGCAGCGGCACCGACCTCGCCGGCGCTTTGCTTGGATTTGGCACGTGGGCCGCGCCTATCACGCTGGCGCACGACAGCGGTGTTACGGCCACGTCCTCCCCCCTCATCCTCAGCGGCCCCATCGGCGATGGGGGGGCAGGCTACGGACTTGTCACGGGCGGTAGTTACACGACGACCGTCCTCTCGGGCGCCAATACCTACACCGGCATGACCACGGTCATCGCAGGCACGCTGCAACTCGGTGCCGACAACGTCTTTGCCGACGCCGCGCCCATCACGATCGGCAAATATCCTGTTTCGGGGCAGTCCTCCAACGCTCAGTTCCACATCTCGACTTTCAGCGACACCGTGGGCCAGGTGATCCTAGTGAACGGCTTCATCTCGGGCTCGGGTGGCGTGCTTTCGGCCTCGCACGTCCAGTTATGTAGCGGCACGGTCAAGGCCATCCTCGGCGGACCTGGCGCTGTGATTAAGACTCACCCAGCGGGCACCGTCTCTCTCACGGAGGCTAACACATACACGGGGACGACAACTGTCGCGGAGGGCATACTCATTGTCACCAATGCTAACGCCTTGGGAGCGACCGCAGGGGGAACGACCGTCCTGAGCGGGGGCGCCTTGGAGGTTTACTACGACCGCCAATACGACACGTTGACGATGGCAGCCGAGCCGCTGACCCTGAACGGGCAGGGAGTCGGCGGTAAGGGCGCGCTGCGGCAGACCGCTTTCAACATCGAGTGGACTGGCCCAGTAACCCTGGGTGACAACGCTGCTATCGGCGTTGACTTTGGCTCCGGGTACATGAGCATATCCGGCGCCATCGACGACGGCGGACTTGGTCGAGGCCTTACGAAGGTGGGGTCGGGCTGTCTTATCCTGTCGGGACCCGCCACATACACGGGGCCGACGACAATCACCCAGGGCATACTGCGGGTGATCCCTGGTACGTCTATGTCCCCGGGCAACCTGGTCTTCAACGGCGGCCTTCTCCAGACGACCGGGACATACACGTTTGACCGGGCGCTCGGTAACGCTCCGGGCCAGGTTCAGTGGACGGCTGGCGGCGGATTCGGGGCGCGCGACGGTCCTCTCACTGTTAACATCGGCGGTCACTCCACGCCCGACACGCTTATCTGGGGAAGCACCTATTTTGTCCCGGACGGCGCCGAGTTGCTCTTTACTTCAACGGAATCGGACTCCGCCGGCTACTTGACATCCAATTACACAACGGAGATGGTGAACCCCATCGACTTCGGGGGCAAGAACCGATCTGTCCGGACAGGCTGGGCCAGTTCCGGCGCGGAGGCCGTGCTTTCCGGGGCTCTGACCAACGGTAGCCTGACGAAGAACGGCAGAGGCCGGCTCGTCCTCAAGAGTCCGGACAACAGCCTCTCTGCTGTAAATGTCAACAGCGGCGTACTGATATTGGGCACGCACCATGCCGTCTCGGCCGATGCGGACGTATCGGTAACCTATAATGGGGTTGATTCGTCTTTCCCCTCCCTGGACATCGGCGCCTTTAACCAAACCGTAAGGTCCCTGACCCTTGATGGGGGTGATCTTGAAGGCACCGCTGGCGTCTTCACGGCCGCGACGTACGACCTGCGACAAGGCTGGGCGTCTGCCATCCTGGATGGCGCGAACGGCCTGACGAAGTCCACGTCTGAAGATGTTACCTTGAGCGGCAAAAACATCTACCGCGGCGTTACCCGCGTCCTTGAGGGCACCCTGTCCGTTGAGGGCAATTCCCCCCTCGGCTCCAGCCTGGAAGGAACGGTGGTGTCGGACGGCGCCACGCTGGCGTTGTATAACTGGAACGGCCCCGTCACAGTTTCCGACGAGCCGTTGACTCTTTACGGGGCGGGCGTTTCTGGAACCGGAGCGCTCATGTCCCACGGCATCTCCGGTCCGGTTCCTCAGACAGCCTGGAACGGTCCGATCACGCTTGGAAACGATGTGACCATTGGCAGTTGGGACGGTTCCCACCTGACCATCAACGGCGTAATCTCCGGCCCCTACGCGATAACCGTGAAAGGCGGTTATGCGTCGAGGGTTGTCCTCGCAGCGGCGAACCAATACACCGGCCTCACACGCGTCGTGGGCGCCGAGAGTACCCTGAGAGTCACACACCCCCTGGCCCTCGGCCCGTCCGAAGCCGGCGTGATCGTCAGCGCCGGCTCTCTTCAACTGGACGTAGGGATCACCCTTTCCGGCAAGTCCCTTACGCTCAACGGCGGGCGTCTGGAATCCGTCAGCGGGAACTGTGCGTGGAACGGCCCCGTCCTCCTGGCGGCCACCAGCGAATTCCTTGCCAATGGCAACAGCGTGCTCAATGTCAACGGGGCCATGAACGACGGCGGTTCCGGAAGCGGAATAAACGCTGCCGCCAGTCCTACTGGCAGTTTCGCAGGTTTGATATGCCTTAATGCACCCAACCAGTACTCGGGGACCACTACCATCGGCAGCGGAATCATAGTGCGAGCGGCGGACGGCGTGGGGTTGCCGGCAGCCAGCAACCTCTATCTGTACAATGGCGTGCTTGGGATCTCCGGCGGCGGGACGTTCACGCGGCCTCTCGGCTCCGGACCGGGGCAGGTTCGATGGGGCTACTACGGCGGCGGATTCTCAGCCCACGGCGGCAAGGCGATCGTCAACATTGGCGGCGAGTCCCCCACTGCGCCCCTCACGTGGAACGCCTCGGGCTTCAAAATAGGCGATCACTATCTGATCCTCGGAACCGCCACGGCCGACAGCGAACTGGAGTTCCTGAACCCCATCGACTTGGCTGGCGGCTCACGCGGCATTTGCGTGTACGACAACCCTGCCACCGACCGCGACTTTGCCACGGTTTCGGGGATCATTTCCAACGGCAGCCTGAACAAGGAGGGCGGCGGCCTGCTCCGCCTGACCGCGACCAACACCTACACGGGATTCACGAACCCCGGAAACGGCGCGCTGCGCGCCACGGACGGCGTTGGGCTGCCTGCCGCCAGTAACTTGAAGTTCGCCGGCAGCACGGGCGGCGTCCTGGAAGGCGAAGGCGCGACCGTTATGCAACGCGGTCTGGGCACCGGCGCTGGGCAGGTCCAGTGGACTGGCAGCGGCGGGTTCTCAGCCAGCGGCGGCAAGATGACGGTCGCGCTGGGCGGCCTGGCCGCTCCCACGCCGCTGGTGTGGGGGTCGGGCGGCTTTGTACCCGGCGGGTGCACGTTAATCTTCGGCTCGCTGACGTCCGACAGTGAAACCGAATTCAAGAACGCCATCGACCTGAATGGCGCCAGCCGCACGGTCACCGTCAACGACAATCCGCTTTCCGGCGGCGACTTCGCCACGCTCTCTGGCATCCTCTCGAACGGCGCTCTCACCAAGGCCGGCACCGGCACGTTGGTCTTGAGTGCAACCAACACCTACACGGGCGCGACGACCATCAGGGAAGGCGCCCTGCGCGCAACCCAGGGGACGGGCCTGCCCTCCAGCAGCAACCTCGTCTTCTCCTCGGGCGGCGTGTATGAATGCGGTGGGGTCAATTTCACGCGCAGCCTGGGCACCGGCTCCGGCAGGGTGCAGTGGACTTACGGTGGCGGCTTTTCGGCCTACGGCGGCAAGATGACGGTCGCGCTGGGCGGCACTGCGAACCCGACGGCGCTGACCTGGGGCGCCGGCAACTTCGTGCGCGTGGGGGCGGCGCTGGTCTTTGGGTCCGCAACGGCCAACAGTGAAACCGAGTTCATCAACAAAATCAACCTGGCCGGCGCGGCGCGAACGGTGACCGTCATTGAAAATCCTTTCTCAGTCGGCGACTTCGCTACCCTCTCCGGCGTGCTTTCCAACGGCGGCATGACCAAGGACGGCGCGGGCCTGTTGGTCCTGAAAGGCGCAAACACCTACACGGGCGCGACGACTGTTGCGGCGGGGACGCTCAAGTTGGCGGCCACGAGCACGATGGCGAGTTCCCTTTTCGACGTAAGAGCCGGGGCCACGCTTGACGTGCGCGACTTCCTGGGCGGATACACCCTGCCGCCGGGGGCGGCCTTGAAGGGCGGCGGCACCGTCCTGGGCGGCGTGGCGGCCAGCGGCACGGTCGCGCCAGGCTCAAGCGCGGGCGTCCTGACCGTTGACCACATCACCTTTGCCGCCGGGAGCGTTCTTGAAATAGAAATCGGCGGCACGGCGCGCGGGACGCAGTACGACGTCCTGGCCGCCGGCGGCACGGTTACGCTTCAGAG
>VGYT01000161.1 GCA_016872895.1 Planctomycetota bacterium | reverse complement strand
GGTGCGGAGGGCATCCAGGTCCACGCCCGGCGCGGCGACGGCCGGCACGATTGCGACGGCCCCGGCCTGGGAGGCGGCCGCGCGCGGCGGGGCGGCCGCGCGGCCGGGGGCGGGCGGCGCCGGGGCGGCCGGCGCATGCACATGCGCCGCGGCGCCCGGCGGCGGGGCGCCGGCCACCTGCGGGGCGGCCCCTGCGCCGGCGGGCGGCGGGGGGATCACGATCTGGCTCTTGCACTGCGGGCATCGGCCCGTGCGGCCGGCCCACTCGGCCTTCGCCCGGAATGCCAACTTGCACGCCGGGCACTGAACGCCGTAGGATACCTCGGCCATCGCGGGCACCTCCCCTGCGCCGGCGGGACCTTCGCCGCCGCCGCACCGGATACGTCGCACCGGATGCGTCGCGCCGGATGCGTCGCGCCGACCCTATCGCCGGGGGGGGCGGGTGTCAAGTTTTCTCGACCAGGCGGGGGCTCTCCGCCGCCGCGGCGGCGAAGGCTGAACGAACGCGGCGCGAACGACCCCGCCGCCGGTTTGCACGAATTGACGGGGCTTCCCATCCGTTTATAATATCAGGGGCGCAAGGCGGGCAGGCCGGAGTGCACCCGGCAGGAGGACGCGACCAGGCACGTGCGAGAACTCAAGGAAACCCGGCGCAGCGTCGTCCGCGAGCGCGCCGTCCTGGTGGAAGTCATCACCGACAGCGACGACAGCCTCGCCGGCCGCCGCGACCGGCTGGAGGAACTGTCGCGCCTGGCCGACACCGCGGGGGCCGAGGTGGTGGCAACGATGTCCCAGCACCGCCAGGGCATCCACCCCGGCACGTACATCGGCAGCGGCAAGGTCGAGGAACTCAAGGGCCTCGCCGATTCCAGCCGCGCCCACGTCATCATCTTCGACAATGACCTGACGCCCGCCCAGGTCCGCAACCTGGAAAAGGCCACCGCCACCAAGACCATCGACCGCAGCGAACTCATCCTTGACATCTTCGCCACCCGCGCCCGCACGCTGGAGGCCAAACTCCAGGTGGAACTGGCGCAACTCCAGTACATCCTGCCGCGACTGAAGCGCATGTGGACGCACCTGTCGCGCATGGAGGGCGGCGGCATAGCCACGCGCGGACCGGGCGAAACGCAACTGGAAAGCGACCGCCGCATCGCCCGCCAGCGCATCGCGGACCTGCGGCAGAAGTTGCGGACCATCGACGCACGCAAGGAACGCGAGGTCTTCGCCCGACGCGAACAACTTACCGTGGGCCTCGTGGGCTACACGAACGCCGGCAAGTCGAGCCTCCTGAACGCCCTGACCGGCTCGGACGCATACGTGGCGGACAAACTCTTCGCCACGCTCGACACGCGCACGCGGGCCTGGCCCCTGCCGCACGGCCTGACGGCCCTCCTGTCCGATACGGTCGGGTTCATCCGCAACCTGCCGCACCACCTGGTCGCCTCGTTCAAGGCCACGCTTGAAGAGGCCGTGCACGCGAACCTCCTGCTGCACGTGGTGGACGTTTCCACCGAGCACGTGCGGGCCGACATGGAGGCCGTCGAGGCGGTCCTGGCGGAAATCGGATGCAAGGAGAAACCGCAACTCATCGTATTTAACAAGGTGGACCTTGCCGACGACCCCGTGCGGCTGGACATTCTCAGCCGCGCGCGGCCGGGGTCGGTTGCCGTGAGCGCCAAGACCGGCCAGGGCCTGGATGAGTTGCGTGCGGCGGTGACGGAGCGGCTCGTCGGGCCGGTGCGCGAGACGGTGCTGCGCACCGCCGCCGCCGACGGGCGGCTGCTTTCGTGGATCGAGCGCCACGCCACGGTGCTTGAGCGCAGCATCGAGGACGGCCAGATCGTGCAGCGCGTGCGCCTGCCGGAGCGGCTGATTGCCGAGGTTCCGCGCCTGGCCGCACAGGCGCACGTGGAGACAACAGGCCCATAGCGGGGGAATTCCGATGGGAACGCACCGGTGCATAGCAGGGCGTTGGGGAAGGATAGGGCCGGCGATGGTACTGGCGGCGGCCGGTCTGTGGACGGCGGCAGCCGGTCTGTGCACGGCGGCAGCGGCCGGGGAGAGCGGCAAGAACGGCAAGGCGGACTCCGGGGGCACACCGTCGCTTACCATCACCGTGCCGCCGACCTCCGCGCCGCCCCCGCCGGTGATTCCGCCGGCGCCCAAAAGAACGGGGTCGCCCGCCACTGCCGCAACGCCGGCTGCCGTGCCGCAAGTTCTTGCTCCGCCCGCCTCCCCCCCGCCGGCGGCAGCGCCCCAGGCCGAAGTGCCGCCCGAGTGCTTCAACGCCGACGGCTCAATCAACCAGGCGGCCGTCGCCGCGTGGCAAAGAAAGCGGCTCGAGACGACCAACAAGGACGAGAACCTCCAGTACCGCCTGTCGGAGACGCTGCATTTTCTCTTCCTTAGCGGGCTCGGCGGCCCGGCGACCGAACGCTACCAGCAGTGGGCCGAGAGCCTGTACCGCTCCTGCTACGCCGAGTTCGGGCTGGAGGCGGGCGTGTCGGCCTGGGACGGCAAGGGCATGGTCTTGCTGTTTTCGTCTCGTGCGCAGATGGACGAGCACTTCCGCCGCCTCGGACGCGACCCGCCGCCCGACCGCGGCACTCACATTCTGGAAGCAAGGCAGCCCCCCGCCCGGATGCCGCAGACCGTCCGCGTTTACCTGGATCCCGGCGCAATGGGCGAGGCCGAGATCCGGTGGGTGTTCACCCGCGACGTCGTGTGCCCGTTCTTTGACCTTTTCGGTCGGGGACCCCGGCTGCCGGGCTGGATCCACGAAGGGATGGTCCTTTACATATGGAGCCTCGGCACGCCGGGCGCCGGCCACCTTATGCGGCGCGACGCGAGCAACCGGGCCCCGCACGTGCTTTTCGCCCCGCAGGTGCTGACGCAGAACCGGGCCGACATCCCCAAGGAGAACCGCGCATGCACCTTCGCCGTGGTTGATTACCTCCTGAAGACCGACAAGACGAAGTTCGGAAAACTCCTGATGCTCCTGAGGGAGGGCAACGGCCAGGAAACGGCGCTCCGTGCGGCGTACCAGGTCGGAACCGAGTTGCTCCTGACGCAATGGAGGGCGTATGCGGCAAGCGCGGCCCCGCCCACCGCCCCCGCCGACACGGCGGCCAAGTCGGGCAAGTTCGTGGAGTTGTCGGCAACGTGCCTGAGTCCCGACGGGACCTTGAACCAGAAAGTGATAGCGGACGCACAGAAGGCGTGGATGGAGACGATCAACCGCGAGGTGCCGGCCCGTCTGCGGCTGGTGGAGACGCCGCACTTCCTTATCTTCAGCGAGGCCGACGGCCCGACGACCGACAAGTACAGGCAGTGGTGCGAACTGCTTTACAACAGCCTTTCCAACAACCTGATGATTGCGCGAACCGGCCGCGTATGGGACGGCAAGTGCGTTCTGCTGCTCTTCACCAGCAAGGCCCAGTTCACGCGGTTCGCGCAGCGCATTGACGATTCCCAGCACGCAGCGGCGGCGGCATACTACGTCTGGGAACGGCGAATCCCGATAGAGGCCGCGCCGCAACTTGCGCACATCTGCCTTTGCCTGGAAGGATACGACGAGGGCGAGATGCGCAGCATCTTCGCCCATGAATGCACCCATGCGTTCATGGACCTGGTCCGCCGCGGCGAACCGCTGCCCCTGTGGCTCCACGAGGGCGTGGCCACCTACATGAGCGTAGTCAACGACCCGACGCTCGCACCGGGCATGCGGGCAGTCGTCCAGCAAGGGCTGGCCAAGGGCAGCACGTACGCCGACATCCTCTCCGGCGCCAAGGCCACGTTGACCGCGAACGAGTACTGCGTCGCGTACTCCATCGTGGATTTTCTTATGAAGACGAGCCCTACGAGTTTCAAGGAGTTGCTCTCGCGCCTTAAGGGAGGCACGACCACCGACGCTGCCCTCAAGGCCGCCTACGGTTACGATTCCCAGGAACTGCTGAAACGATGGCGAAAACAAATGTCCGCGTCGGCGGCGCCCAGGCCGCGGTAACGAGGCGGATGAGCCGCGAGTCCGACAAGACGCGGCGCGCCCGCCGCTGCCGGCTGACGGCGGAGGCCGCGCCAACATCCGCCCTGGCGGCCCTCGCGCTGGCGGCAGCCAGCGCCTGCGCCCTGGCAGCCGCCGGCATTCCGCTCCTGTCGGCAGCAACGGCGGCCCCGGCCGCAGGTGCGCTCAAGGCCCCCGTCAGGCCCCCGAAGGCGGGCAAGGACGGCATGGAAGTCTTCCTCCTGCCGCCGGGCTACCGCAACGCCGACGGGTCGTTCAACCAGGAGGCCATCGTCGCGCAGCAGAAGCGGCGCCTGGACGTCATCAACGAGAAACTCGGCCTGAAGATGCGCATGACCGAGACGCCGCATTACCTGGTCCTGTGCGACGCCGACGCGGCCACGGCGGCCCAGTTCGTCCGCTGGAGCGAGGCCCTGTACGCCAGCCTGTGCGCCCAGTTCGGCATCGACCCGAAGGAGCGCGTGTGGGACGGCAAGTGCATGCTCCTTGTGTTCCGGTCGCGGGCGAAGTTCGTGGAGTTTGCGCGGGTGTTCGACTCTGAACACGCGGCCGACGCGGGGGCGTTCTTCGCCTGGGAGCACTACGCCGCCGGAGAGCCGGAGTGCGTGCACATCGCCATCCCGCTGGACGAGCGGGACCCGAAGCGGCTCCAGGAACTCTTCGCACACGAGGGCACGCACGCCTTCTTCCAGTTGTACCGGCGGCCCGTGGAACTGCCGCTGTGGCTGCACGAGGGCCTGGCCGAGTACATGACGGTGGTGAACGACCCGGACCTGCGCGGGCCGAAGACGGCCCCGGCGGTCGCGGCGGCGCGGCTCATGATGCCGCTGGACCGGCTCTTCAAGGCCGTCACGGGCGACGACCTGAAGATTCAGGAATACTCCATCGCCTTCACGCTGGTTGACTACCTTCAGCAGGCCGGCAAGACGAAGTTCAAGCAGTTCGTGGTGCTCCTTAAGGACGGCAAGGACCAGGATGCGGCGCTGAAGGCCGCGTACGGTTTCGACACGGAGGGTCTTGCGAGGCGGTGGCGGGCGGCGCTGGCGGCCGAAAACGGGCCGCCGAAGCGGCGCTGAGAGCGGCACAGTCGGACATGAACGCAGCGATTGCGGCATCGTGGATGGCGGGACTGGCGGCGGCCGCGCTGGCGGCCGGCGCGCGCGGCACCGCGGGCGGCGGACAGGCGGCGGCCCGGCCGACGGGCCGCTCCTTGTCGGCCCCGGCGGCCGCCCCGGCCGCCGGGCAGGCGGCGCCATTTCCGCCGCTAACGAAGGCGTGCTTCAACGCCAACGGCACGTTCAACCACGAGAACATCGCAGCGGAGCAGCGGAAGCGTGCGGCCATCGTGGGCGAGGCGCTCGGCAGCCGGTTCGACGCGGCCGAGACGCTGCACTACCTGATCTTCAGCAACGCCGACGCCGAACGCACCCGGGCGTTCACCGAGTGGGCCGAGCCGCTCTACGCCGGCCTCCAGCGCCAGTTGAACATCGACCCGAAGGAGCGCGCCTGGGACGGCAAGTGCATCATCCTGCTGTTTGCCGCGAGGCAGGAGTTCATCGACTTTGCCGCGCGGTTCGACAAGATGGATGCGAGCGGCTGGCAGGCGTACTACGCCGCGGAGACGGCCGGGAGGAACTATCCCATTCTCATGCACCTGTGCTTTCCCGTGGGGGGGCGGGACCTCATGTCGCTTCAGAATTACTTCGTCCACGAGGGTACGCATGCGTTCTTCCGCACCTACAGGGGCAGCGTGCGGCTGCCGCTGTGGCTCGACGAGGGCCTGAGCGAGTACATGATGGTGTATAATGACCCGTCGCTGCGTGCGGCGAAGCGTGCGCCGGCCGAGGCCGCCGCGAGGGCCGGCAAGCCCATTGCCGACATTCTGGAGTACCCCTCGACGGCGGTGCTGACGCTGGAGGAGTACTCGGTGTGCTACACGCTGGCGGACCTGCTCCTTTCCAGGAGCGGGCCGCGAACGAAGGATTTCGTCGAGGCGCTGAAGCGCCGGCAGCCGCAGGGGTCCGCCATACAGACGTCCTTCGGCTTCGACCTGGCCGGCATGGAAGAGCGCTGGCGGGCCAGCCTGACGGGCGAAAGCGGGCCGGGCAAACGCCGGCCGCGGAACCGCTGATGCTTGCAGTGAGCCAAACGCGGCTGATGTTCTGGAGCGACGGCCTGACGATGACCGCCTGGGCGGTGATCATCGCCGGAACGGCCGTCTTCTGGACGATCCTTGCGCACTGGGTCTACAGGACGCGGTCGTGGCGGCTTGCGCCCCTGCTGCTTGTTCCGCCGCTGCTGGCGCTGGCGGGGTGGCTGAGGCGGCGGGAGCCGCCGCCCGCGGCCGCCACCGGGGCAGGCGGCGGGGCGGCGGCGGACGAGGGCGAACCCGTCCTGCCCTGGTGGCAAATCCTGGTGGGATTCGCCCTGGCCGGGATGCTCGTGCCGATGACGCTGGCCGCCGGCCGCAGCGGCGAGGCCCCGGCGCAACTCGCCCTGATGATCCTCATGGCGCTGGCCTGCGCGGTGTGGGTCCTGTTCTTCTACCTGCGCGTCTATACGTACCTGGGGCGGCTGCCGATGGCCCTGATGCTGGCCCTGAGGCTCACGGCCATCGTGCTGCTGGTGCTCCTGGTCTTCAAGCCCCTCTTGAGTTTTGAAGAGCGCCTTGAGCGGCGCACCGACCTGTACGTCCTGGTTGACGCCTCCAAGTCGATGTCCGTGAGCGACTACCCGGACACGCCGAACCGCATGGGCCTGGCCACGAAGCAGGTGGAGGACTACCTGGACCGCCTCCAGGCGGCGTTCGAGGTGAAACTCTTCGCGTTCGACACGCGGGCCCACGAGGCGCAGCCCGGCCAGTGGCCCGACCCGAAGGGCGACGCCACCAACATCACGCGGGCCCTGAAGGACGTCCTGGCCGCCGCACGCAAGAGCGACACGACGGGCATCCTGCTGATGACGGACGGCATCCACAACGCCGGCGGCAGCGTGGTGGACGACGTGGTCGCCCTCGCTCCGCCGCACATCTACGCCGTGGGCGTCGGCACGGACCTGACGGCCCAGAGCGGATACCAGGACATCAGCATCGAGGCCGTCCGCGCGCCGGAGGAGTGCACCGTCAACAACCTGACGAAGATCACCGTGGACGTTGAGGCCGTGGGCCTGGCCGACCGCAGCGTGGAGGTGGAACTGAGGGAGGGCGAGACGCCGCTCGCGGCCGAGCCGCTCAGGCTCGACGGCATGCCCGGCACGCAGGGCGTCACGCTGGCCGTCACGCCCACCGTCACCGGGCGGCACACGTACACGGTGCGCATCCGGCCGGACCCTGCCGAGCGGCGGACCGAGAACAACGAGCGCCAGGTGCACCTGCTGGCGACGGACCCGAAGATCCGCGTCTTCTACATCGAGGGCGTGGTGCGCCCGGAATACAAGCCCCTCAAGAGCATCCTGGAGACCGACCCGAACGCGGAACTGCTGGCGCTGGTCCAGGTGAAGCGCGGCGAGTTCCTCCAGTCGGGCAGCATGACGGGCATCACCCTGTCGGGCTTTCCGCAGACGCTGGAGGACATGCGCAAGTTCGACGTCTTCATCATCGGCGACATGGACCGCAGTTACTTCTCCGGGCAGCAGATGGAGAACCTCAAGACGGTCGTGTCGGACGGGCGGGGCCTGGTGATGATAGGCGGGTACAACAGCCTCGGCCCGGGCGGGTACGAGGGGACGGCGGTGGAGGAAATCCTGCCCGTCCAGGTTGGGCCGCGGACCATCGGCCAGGAGACCACGCCCTTCGTCCTGAAACTCACTCCCGAGGGGGCCAACCACCCCATCTTCCACGGCACGAAGGACTTCTTCCGGTACCAGTCGGACGCCCCCGTGGAAAGATTGCCATATCTTAAGGGCTGCAACATTGTTGCCCGGGCCAAGGCCGGGGCGAGCGTCCTGGCCATCCATCCCGAGCGGGCCGGACCCTCCGGGCCGCTGACGGTGCTGGCCGTGCACCAGTACGGCAAGGGGCGCGCGGCCGCGTTCGCCGCCGACACCACCTACCAGTGGTACCTCCCGTACAAGGCCCTCGGCCGCGACTCGCCCTACATCAGGTTCTGGAGCCAGATGGTGCGGTGGCTTGCGGCCAAGGAAATCAAGGAGCAGTCCAGCGAGCCGGGCGTCAGCCTGCTCGTGCTGAAGCCCTTCTACAATCCGGGCGAAAAGGTCACCGTGCGGGCCAAGGTCCGGGCCGAGGAAGGACGGGCCACCAACTTCGCCGCCGTCACGGGCGTGCTGCTGGGCCCCGGCGATGAGCGCAAGGACGTGCCGCTGGCGCTGGAACCCGGCGCCGTGGGCGTCTATGCGGCCGACCTGGGCGCGCCCGACCCGGGGCAGTACAGACTGCTCGTGGAGGCCCGCAAGGACAATAAGCGGCTGGGCCTGGCGGAGATAGAGTTCTCCGTCGGCCGGCCGAACCAGGAGTTCGACCGGCTGAGCGTTGACCGGGCGCTCCTTAAGAAACTCGCCCAGGCCACGGCCGGGGAATACTACGAGCCGGCGAACTTCGGAGACCTGGTGGAGCGCCTGCGGCACTCGACCATCAAGGAAGACATCCACCGCGAGTGGGGCATCCAGACGATCCCGGGCCTCTTCACGATCCTTTTCGGCCTGTTCCTGGCGATCGTGACGGCCGAGTGGCTGCTGCGAAAGTACTATCAACTCAACTAGGGCCGGTGCCCAGGAACTCGCGGCGGAGCCCGGCGGCCAGGTCGCGCGTAAGCGCGAGCGCCCGCTCGGCCGTCGCCAGGTCGCGCGAGCCCAGGCCGCAGGCGGGGGTGATGAGGCTCTGCCGCAGCACGTCCTCGCGCTTGAAGCCCAGCGCCTCGACCCTGGCCACGAGCGCCAACAGCCGCTCCCGCAGGCCCTTGAGCGACTGGCCCGCCAGCAGGTCGGGGTCGGTCGGCACGATGCCCCAGGCCAGGTTCCCGCCGCGCGAGAGGAACGCGGCCAGCGCCTCGCGGTACACCAGGAAGTTCTCGGCGAACCCGAAGGCGTCGAACGACACGACCGCAAGGTGCGGGCACTCCAGGAATATCGGCCAATCGGTATTTGAGCAACAGTGCGACCCGGCGGCCTCGGCCCCGGCGGCGACGGCGCCGAGGACCTCCCGCACCTGGCCTGCGCCCCAGCCGAAGAAGGGCGTGCCGAAACTCGACAGGAACGGCTCATCGACGAAGATTATCGGCCGCGCGCCCGCCCCCGCCAGCCGCTCGGCCTGCCAGCGCACACGCAGGGCGAGGAACCGCACCAGGACGTCGCGAAGGACGTCGTTGTAGAAGATGGGGTTGCCGTCCTCGCCCAGGACGGCCATGCCCGTGGTGATGGGGCCGGAGACCTGACCCTTGGCCTCGGCGAGCGAGCGCTCGCGGGCGGCCGCCAGGAAGGGTTCGAGGCCGGCGGCCGACTCGGGGGCCATCGCGGCCGCGCCAGCGTCGCCCGCG
The DNA here is from genome assembly GCA_016872895.1 of Planctomycetota bacterium. GTDB lineage: Bacteria > Planctomycetota > Phycisphaerae > FEN-1346 > FEN-1346 > VGYT01. The sequence goes on along the minus strand of VGYT01000161.1, from coordinate 1,447 downwards.
GCGTCGGCCACCATGACCTGCTCGACGGCCAGGAAGAACGGCTCGTCCTGGACCAGTCGCAGGCGGCCGTCGCCGGTGATGCGCAGCCCGGGCAGGCCGGCCAGCGCCTGCTCGTTCATGCCTTCGGCCCGCGAGGCCTTCGGGAGTTGCGGCCAATACGGAAGGTCGGGCGCGCAGGCGAAGACGGCCGCGACGGCCTCTGCCGCGTCGGTGTGCGGCAGGCTGCCGATGCCGGTGGCGCGACAGTTGCCGAGAAAGGCCATGCTGGGCCTCCGCAGTTTGCGAAGGCATTATACCAGCGGGACCGGAAAAAAACACGGCCGGGCAAGCCGGCCGTGCCACGGCGCGCTTCGGTTTCCGCCAAGCCCGTCACCAGCGGTAATCGACCGTGTAGGTGATCTCGGCCTTTCCGTTGGCCTTGACGGGAAGTTCGAACTCGATGGTCGAGGCGTCGAACTTCTTGTAGTCCTGGCTTCTGGCGGTGATTTCCCACTGGCCGGCGGTGAGGTGCTCGCGGACGAGGACCTTGATGTCTTCGGCCTTGTGGTTCCTGAGTTCGATCCTGACGGACTCCTGGCGCCAGCGCTGGGCCTGCTTGCGGTCGGTGACCTTTTTTTCGCCCACGATGTCGAAGGCGTCGCCGACGTAGAGTTTCAGTTCCTCGTCCTTCGGCGTGTGGTCTATCTCGTCCTCGCCGACGAACTCAAGGTCCTGGTCGGCCGGGTCGCGCTTGTACACGCGGATCTTGCCCTTCGGCAGGGGCATGCCGAGTTTCTGCTCCTTGGAGTTCTTGAACTCGATGTAAACGTTCGCCTTGTACAGGTCCCCCTGCCCGTACCGCTTGTGCCAGTACTTGCCGCCCGGCTCGAAAACGTACCGCTTGGTCACCGGCACGTCGGCGGCGGTGAGGAGTTCCACCTGCTTGACCTGGTTGTCATTGACGGTGGTGGTGCGGCCGAGGGTGTACATGTGGTACTCGAAGAAGGGCTTCTCCTCGAAGCCGCCGCCGAAGCCGGCCGCCAACGCGGCCTGCGGAGCGGCAGCCCTGGGCGGCGCGGGGGGCGGCTGAACCTTGCGGACGTCGCCCGCGATAAGTTTGACGCGCGCGTCCTTGAAGCCCGCCCCGCACTTGTTCGTAAGCGTCACCCAGCCGGAGAGGTCCATCCGCGTGTCTTCCGGATTCACCACCACCGAGTAATCCGCCTGCCAGCCCATGCCCTTCGTCTGGTAGGTGACCTGCGTCATGTGGGCCCCCGGCTTCTCGGTGGCCACCTTCCACACGAGCGTCGGGCGCGTCAGGAGCCCTTCCGGCAGCGCGGCGAACTCCAGGTTCTGCACGTTGTCCGGACGCTGCACCATGTACAACTGCGTTTCGCCCTGGAGCACCAACTGCTGGGCGTCGAAGGAAAGGAGCGTGCCCGTGTACTTCTGCCCCTGCTTGGTGACC
>VGYT01000160.1 GCA_016872895.1 Planctomycetota bacterium | reverse complement strand
CGACGCCCTCCAGCCGGGCGTGGTGACGGTGCCGCCCGACCTGATGCTCGACCGCGTGGTGGACGAATATTTCTATAAATACAAGTTTCGCAGTTTCCCGGTCCTGGAGGAGGGCCGCCTCGTCGGCGTCATCAGCCTCAAGGACGTGCAGGGCGTGCCGCGCGCGGCGTGGCCGGAGCGCTCCGTGCGCGAGGCCATGCATCTGGTGCGAGAGGAGAACCTCGTCCGCCCCTCCGACGACCTCGCGAGCGTCTTCCGCAAGATGGCCGAGGAGGACAAGGGCCACCTGCCCGTCGTCGAGGGCGGGCGGCTGGCCGGCATCGTCACCCGCCACGACATCATGACCCTCATTCAACTCAAGACCGACCTGGGCGGCCACTGGCGGCCCGGGGGACTTCTGACGCGCGTAAACCGCACGCAGCCCGAGGGGCAGGGAGGCCGACCGTGACAGCCGGCCGCCGCGAAGCCGCGCTCTGGAAGCCCGCCGCCGGCGGCGCCGTAGATTGCTTCCTGTGCGAGCACCGCTGCCGCATCGCGCCGGGCAAGCGCGGCATCTGCCGCGTGCGCGAGAACGCCGGCGGGCGCCTGGAGACGCTCGTTTACGGGCGGGCGATTGCGCAGCACGTGGACCTGATCGAGAAGAAGCCCCTTCACCACTTCCTGCCCGGGTCGCGGTCGTACTCGGTGGCGGCGGTGGGGTGCAACTTCCAGTGCGGGTTCTGCCAGAACTGGCGGATTTCGCAGTGGCCGCGCTCCGAGGAGGGCGAGATGCCGGGCGACCCCGCCCCGCCCGCCGGCATCGTGGCGGCGGCGCAGCGGGAGCAATGCGAGTCCGTTTCTTATACATATACTGAACCGACGATATTCTTCGAGTACGCCCGCGACACGGCCGTCCCGGCCCGCCGCGCGGGCCTGCGGAACGTCTTCGTCACGAACGGCTTCATGACGCCCGAGGCCCTCGGCGAAATGGCCGCGTGGCTCGACGCCGCCAACGTCGACCTGAAGGCCTGGAGCGACGCCTTCTACCGCACCGTCTGCAAGGGCCGCCTGGAACCCGTCAAGGCGTCGATCCGCGCCATGCACGCCGCGGGCATCCACGTCGAAGTGACGACGCTCCTGGTGACCGCGCAGAACGACTCGGAGGGCGACCTGCGCGGCATCGCCGGGTTCCTGGCCTCGATCTCGCCGGACCTCGCGTGGCACGTCAGCCGCTATCACCCGGACTACGGCTACGAGACGGCCGGCCCCCCGGCGACGCCGCTTGAGACAATCGACCGGGCCGTTCGCATCGGCCGCGAGGAGGGCCTGCGATACGTTTACGCCGGCAACGTGGGCGGCCACGCCGACACCGTCTGCCCGGCGTGCGGGCAGGCCGTCATCCGTCGCGCCGGGCTGACGGTGCTTTCGACGAACCTTCACGGCGCGGCGTGCGGTCGGTGCGGGGCCGCACTGCCGATCGTCGTTGCGTAGCAACCAAGCGAGAACCAGCGGAAGGAGATTCTCGATGGCCAAGAGGAAAATCAAGGTCGGGTTCGTCGGCCTCGGACTCATGGGCGCACCCATGGCTGCCAACGTGCAGAAGGCGGGGTTCCCCCTGCGCGTCTGGAACCGGACGGCCGACAAGGCCGGCCCGCTGGTGGCAGGGGGCGCCGCCCGCGGCGCCACGGCCAGCGACGCCGCACGCGGCGCAGACGTCGTCCTGGTCATGGTCGCCGACGACACGGCCCTGGACAACGTCCTGTTCGGCGACGGCGGCCTCAGCAGGGGCCTTAAGCGCGGGGCCGTCCTGGTGAACTGCTCGACGACCAGCCCGGCCATCAGTTATCGCGCGGCCACGGCCCTCAGGAGCATCTCCGTGCGGTACCTGGAGGCTGCGGTCATGCGGAGCGTGCAGGCGGCCCGCGAGGGCAAACTCCAGATGCTCATCGGCGGCAGCCGCGACGACTTCCTGAAGGCCGAACCCGTCCTGAAGACCCTGGCCTCCGACATCCACCACATCGGCGACGTCGGCCGCGCATCGACCCTGAAACTGGCCTGCGGCCTGCTGAAGGCCGCCATGATCCAGGCGTTCGCCGAGTACTTTGTCATGGGCCGCAAGACCGGCATCCCGCTTGAAACCATGATGGACGTCCTGAAGGTCGGGCCGCTTGACTCGCAACTGTTCCGCTACGCCGAGCAGACGGTCGTCAATCCGGGCGCACGCCCGAGTTTCTATCTGAAACATATGCTCAAGGACGTGAACCTGGCGATGGACCTTGCGCGGCAACTGGACCTGCCGCTGCCCCTGACGAGCGAGGTCCGCCAGATGCTCGTGGCCGCAAAGAACCTCAACCGCGGCGACGAAGACTTCGCGGCCGTCCTGGACCTCATGGCCGGCTGGGCCGGCGTCGCCATGCGCGGGTAGCCCCCCGCACGCCGCGGCATCAGTATCTGAACGGAGGTGCACGATGGACCGCACGTGGTTTGCCGCAGCCGCCGTTGTCCTTGTGTTCCTGGGCGCGGCCTCGGCGCGGGCCGACTGGCAGGTCGGCGCGACGCCGCACACTGTGCGCCTGATGCGCGAAGACCCGCCACCCGCCTCCGCCGCCGTCGAACTCGCCGCCGCACGCAACGAGTGGCGCGGGTTCCAGGTCTTCGTGCGGTCCGACGCCGCCCTCGAGGGCGTTACCGTCGAGCCGGCCGACCTTCGCGGCCCGGACGGCGCCGTCATCCGCGCCGCCGACGCGGTCCTTTACCGCGAGCACCAGATGGAAATCAAGGCGGGCACGTCCCGCAACGACGCCTTCCGCCCGGGGTGGTATCCGGACCCGCTCATTCCGTTCAGACATCCGCTGACGGGCAAGCCGCTGGGGGGCGCGCGGCTGACGGCGGTTCCCTTCTCACTGCCCGCGGGCGAGACGCACGGTTTCTGGGTGGACCTTTACGTGCCGCCCGACGCCAGGGCCGGCGTCTGCCGCGGCACGTATCGCGTGACGGCCGCGGGCGGCAAGGCCGCCGACGTTCCGGTGACGCTCGCCGTGTGGAACTTCGCGCTGCCCGCAACGCCCACGATGAAGACCGCGCTGGGGTCGCCCGCCGAGCGTCTGCGCGGCTACCACGGCGGGCGGGCGAAGGCCGGCAAGGAACAGCAGCCCGCCGACTGGGCGGCCGTGGACGAGCAGTGCGCCCGGATGCTGGCGGACCATCGTATAAATGCTTCGCCGCCGCAAGGCGCCCTGGCGATACAGCCTCTGCCGGACGGCTCTTTCAGCATGCCGGCCGAGAAGGTGGCGGCCCTGCGCGATTTCATCGACCGCTACCACGTGAACGCCGTCATGGTGCCGAACGTAAAGTCGGTCGTGAAGGACCCGGAGGGGGAGGGCGCGAAACTGCGCGCGTACCTGGCCGCCTGGGACCGCGTCGCCGCCGAGGTCAACCGGACGGACGTTGTATTCTACATCTATCTCATCGACGAGCCGAACGACCAGGCCGCCTACGAGTTCGTGCGCCGCTGGGGCAAGCCCGTCCGCGATGCCCGCTCCGCCGTCAAGGTCATGGTCGTCGAGCAGACCAAGACGCAGGACCCCGCCTGGGGCGACCTCTACGGCGCGGTGGACATCTGGTGCCCGCTCTTTCCGCTGTTCGACCGGGAGACCGCCGCGGCGCGCCAGGCAGCCGGGGAGACGATCTGGACCTACACAGCCCTCTGCCAGCGCCAGCCCACGCCCTGGTGGCACATCGACTGGCCGCTCCTGAATTACCGCGTCCCCGCCTGGATATCGTGGCGGTACCGCATCCGCGGCCTCCTTTACTGGGGCGGCATGTCGCACTGGAGCGGGGTGGAGGACCCCTGGACCGACCCGTGGACCTACGGGCGCCCCAGGACGCCGGGCGCAAAGGGCACGGTTTACAACGGCGAAGGGACGCTGGCGTACCCCGGCCGGGCCGCCGGGTACGACGGGATCGCGGCGAGCCTTCGCCTGAAGGCGCTGCGCGATTCCATCGAGGACTATGAATATCTATCCATCCTGGAGCGCTCCGGGCGCGCGGCCGAGGCCGAGAAGGTCGTCCTCCCCCTGGCCGCTTCGTGGTTTGAGTGGGGGAAGGACCCCGCCCTGTACGACAAGGCCCGCGCGGCCCTGGCGGAACTCATCCTGAAGCCCGCAGCAGGGCGCTGACGCCGCTCTTGCGGGGACATCGCATGAGAATCCTCGCCCTTGTTGTGCTGGTTGCCACGGCCGGCGCGGTTGCGGTCCTGTCCGCGGACTATGATCGGTGCTTCTACGAGATGGAGGCCCTGGGCAACTGGTCCGCACCGGCGCTGCGCGACGGCAAGGCTTTCTCCGCGGCCGACTTCCGCAACGCCCTGGACTCCTGGGGCATGGACGGCGATTGCCGGCCGCGGATCGTGTCGTACTTCTGCCATATCGCGGGGCTGAAGTCGCGGCTGGCGTTGTGGCAGCACGTGCCCATGCACCCGTCCTTCACGCCCCTCTGGATCGTGACGTTGGTGCTGGCCCCCATCCTGCTCTACAAGGCGCTGGGCATCCTGCTGGCCAGCCGGCCGATGGCGATGCTCGGCGCGGCCCTGTACCTGGCGTCTCCGGGCTATCTTTCGTCCATGCTTATGCTGTTCCACCCCGGCAAGCCGCTGGCCAACTTCGCCTTCATCCTGATGCTGTACCTGGCTGTCCGGGCCAACCAGGCGGTTGAGGGAGAGCCGGCCGATTCGGGCGCCCGCATGCCGCGATGCCTGGTCATCGGCCTGGTAGTGCTGCTGCCGGTGTTGTTGCTGGCCGACGAGACGGTGATGTTCTGCCTGCTGATCCCGCCTGTTTTCGCCTGGCGGCTGTTCGTTCCGTGGCCATGGACGGGCCGGGACCTGCGTCGGAGCGCCCTGGCCTGGGGCATCCTTCTCGTGCCCGCCGTCCTGTTTGCCCTGGCGGCGCTGCTGGTCCTGCCTCCCCTCTGTTCGGCCCTGTTGGGCCAGTCGTTCGACTTCGGCTCCTACATGTCGCGGGCGAGCATCCCTCAGAAGTTCGACCTGGAGCACCTGGGCCGCAATGCGCTGACGCTCCTGTCGGCCGGCCTTGTCCCGTGGCCTGTGCTGGGCCTGTCGATGCCGGTCATGCGCAACAGCGAACACGTGCCCTGGGGCTGGCTGCCCGCCTTGGCGGGGGCCGCGACCGCCGCGATGCTGCTCGTCCGCCGCGACGGCCGGTACTGGCGGCCGTGCCGGAAGGCCGCATTGCTGACGGGCATATTCATCGTTCTTATGACCCTCGCCACGTCCCACCACCCGGATGAACTCATCCTCGCGGGGTTTTACCACGGGAGCATCTTCTCGGTCCTCTGGCCGGTGCTGCTGGCAACGGTCCTGTCGGCCCTGGCACATGATGCCTCGTGGCGCAAGGCGGCTGCGGGCCTGGCGGCTGTTTGTCTGGTGCCGCTTGCGTTCTTCAATTCCGTCTGCCTGGGCCGGCAGTGGCAGGAGCACAACAACTGGAAGGCGCTCCAGTGGCTGGCCGAGGCGCCCTACAATCCTCTGCTTGAGGCCGCTGACCCGGCTCAGTTCGCCAGACTCTATCGCTCCAACTACGAGGTCAAGTATTCCCCCGATACGCCGAGCGCCCGGATGGCCACAGGCAGAACCGTTGCTTATCACTTGTGGAAGCAGCGCCGTCAACCGTTGCCCCGCCCCATCGAAGGACAACCCCTGGCGCTTCGCGATCTGTGGGTCCTGACGGAACTGTATTTCATGCGGACCCCCGACCGGCTGGACGCCATGGCGTGCACGACCGATCCCGGCTGGCGCACTCCCTGGATTTGGGGCTGGAAGCAGGCGAGCGCCTACAACCTGGCCCTCGCCCGCCTGCGGCCGGAGCGCCCGCAGGAACAGACGCTGCCCGTGCTGGGCTGTCATCGCACCGCCCCCCTGGAGCGCGACACCCACGGAAGAGAAGGCCGGGTGGTATACCCCTGGTTCGCCGGAGACCTGGCGGGGGGCCTGCGCGCCATGACCGCCAAAGGATATGACCTGTTCGTCCTCGACGTTTCGCGGCGGAACCTGCCGCCGGGACCTTACTGGGCCTTCCACCGCAGTTTCGTCGAGGCCCGCGAGGAGGGCAGCCTGGCCGGGCTGGGCGTGCGCCCGGTGGGCACGGTTCACGTCGACGGCCGCGAGATCATGCTCTTCGAGATACTCATCCGGTAGCCGCCGCGCATTCACGGCTTCATCTCGGCGAACATCTCCAGCAGGGCGGCAGAGATCTTCGTCGAGGCGTCCGGCTCGACCTTGCTGGTGCCGAGCCATGTTTCGTAGCCGCCGAGCCGGTGCTGCTCGGGCGTGGGCAGGTAGCCGTGACTGCCGTTGGCCAGGGAGATGGTGAACGTGGGCTTCAGGGGGCTTGCGGCCTTCAGCGCCAGCCCGGTCTCGACAAACGTCTCGAACGGGATGGCCGCGATGCCCACCTCTCCGATCCGTACGGCCTGGAGGGTGACGGGGATGGTCGCCGGCGCCTCGTGCAGGTCCACGATGCGACGCGCGTACGTCCGCTGGTGGGGAAGTTTGTCGGGCCGCTCCGGGTGGGCCAGCATCTCCCGGGCCTGGGCCAGTTGCTCCGGCGTGGGCTTGCGGACGGCCAACTCCAACTCGCGCTGGCGCATGGCCAGCGAGATTCTATCGCGGTAGGAGAGTTTGCCGTACTCGGCGAATACCGCCTGGGCCACCCGGTCGGCCACCAGGCGGATCTTCTCGTAGGGTTTTCGCCGATCGGGCGGGGCGGCGTAGTTCACGTTGTTGACGTTCCCGCTGGTGCCGTTCGACATGATGCCCACCAGCGGCGGGTCGAGCCGGTCGGCCCCGATCAACTGCTGGATGCGGTCCGCAAAGGCGGCGAAGTAATCGGCGGAGATCTCCTGCGGCCCCGTGCCGCCGACATAGTGCAGCGAGTAATTCGCCAGCAGCGCGATCGGCCGTCCGTCCGCCGCCTGCACCGAAAGGAAACAGACTTCCGGATCCACCGGCCCCGAGGGCGCGAGCAGGCCCGGGTTCTGATGGCCGGGATTCATCTTCACCTGGTCCGTGCCGCCGAACGGATCGGGCAGCGGCGTGCCGGGCTTCATCAGCCAGCGGCGGTTGAAGACCTGGTCGGGCACGCTCGCTGTGCCCCACGCCAGCCGGGCCGGCTCCAGTTGGTTGATCGCGCGGCGTACGCCGTCGGAGATCCGCCGGGCGACGAACCGCGCGTAATCCGGAAGTTCCTGGTCGGGCTCCGAGGCGCTCTTCGCGCGGCAGGCGGTCGCCGAATGCGTGTGGTCGGCCGCCATCAGCATGCGGTCCGGCGCAAGGCCGGTGTGCTCCTGGATTTGGCGCTTGGCCTCCTGGAAGACCTCGCGCGGAATGCCCACGCTGTCGGCCACGACGAAGGCCAGGCGAGTCGTTCCGTCGTCGAGCACGAGGCAGCGGGCGTGAAGTTCATCGTGGATGTGCCTGGCCGGCGGCGCGTTCCAGCCGCCCACGATCGGGTCGCCCAGCCAGGGCGTGATGTTGCTCGTGGCCGCCCCGGCACGGAGCACCGGGCTTGCCACGGCGACGCCCTGGCGAGCCGGGCGGGCCGCCTCGGGCTTGTCCGCCCCGGCCGCCGCGGCCCACACGGGGATTGACGCCCAGGCCCACAAGGCCGCCAGGAGAATCCGGGAAGCAATCGTCGCTTTCCTCATGGTAATCCGCAATCACTTCGGCTTGGGCAGCCCCGCCAGGACAGCCAGGCTCCTGTCGAGTTCTTCCTGCGGCAGGGAGTAGTCCTGGAGTTTCCCTCGGAAGTACGCATCGTATCCCGACAGGTCCATCAGGCCGTGGCCGGACCAGTTGAAGAGGATGACCTTCTCCTTGCCCTCTTCCGCGGCCTTTCTGGCCTCGTCGATGACGCAGGCGATGGCGTGGCTGGTCTCCGGGGCGGGTATAAACCCCTCGGTGCGGGCCCACAGGACGGCCGACTCGTAGCACCTGAGTTGATGGTACGCGCGCGGCGTAATCAGGCCCGCACGGATGCCGGCGCTCACGAGCGGGGCGATGCCGTGGTAGCGCAGGCCGCCCGCATGGATGGGCGGCGGCACGAACGCGTGCCCCAGCGAGTGCATCGGCAGAAGAGGCGTCATACGGGCCGTGTCGCCGTGGTCGTACACGTAGGGGGCGCGCGTCATCGTGGGGCACGATTCCGGCTCGACCGGGATGATGTCAATCTGGGCCCCGGCGATCTTGTCGGCCACGAACGGCAGCGCGATGCCGGCGAAGTTCGACCCGCCGCCGGCGCACGCGATGACGGCATCGACCTTCTTCTCGCCGAACTTCTTAAGTTGCTTCTTCGCCTCCAGGCCGATGACCGTCTGGTGCAGCAGCACGTGATTCAGGACGCTGCCCAGCGAGTAGCGGCTCTTGCCGGTGGGGTCGGTTACGGCCGCCTCAATGGCCTCGCTGATGGCGATGCCCAGGGAGCCGGGCGTATCGGGCATTTTTTCGAGGATTGCGCGGCCGGCCTGCGTCTCGGGCGACGGACTGGGGGTGCATGCGGCGCCCCAGGTCTCCATCATCAGGCGCCGGAAGGGCTTCTGGTCGAAACTGATGCGGACCATGAAGACCTTGCATTCCAGGCCCAGGAGGCGGCAGGCGAAGGCCAGGGCGCTGCCCCACTGGCCGGCCCCGGTCTCGGTGCACAGCCGCTTGATGCCGAACTGCTTGTTGTACCAGGCCTGGGCGACGGCCGTGTTTGGCTTGTGGCTGCCGGGGGGCGATAGGCCCTCGTGCTTGTAGTAGATGCGGGCGGGGGTCTTCAGGTGCTTCTCCAGGCAGCGGGCCCGGTACAGCGGCGACGGCCGCCACATGGCCAGAATCTGGAGGATTTCGTCAGGGATGTCCACCCACCGCCTGGCGCAGACTTCCTGCTCAATCAGGTTCATCGGGAATACCGGCGCAAGCATGTCGGGCGTGATGGGCTTGCCGTCGGGTGTGACCGGGGGCAGGGGTGGCGACGGCAGGTCGGCCGCCAGGTTGTACCAGCGTCGCGGCAAGTCCTTCTCGTCCAGGCTAATCTTGATGCGGTCCATGGGGCTTTTCTCCAATTGGGGTATCGAGGTCACACAAGTATGGCGGCGGGCGGGAGCAAGGCAAGCGGAATCTGCCGGGGTTTTCCCCTTGCCACGGCGGGGCCGGGTGCCTACAAATATCGCGGCCGCGGCCGGGGATGCCAGGTGCGCGGCAATGACCGTGGAGGCGGAAAGCGCTTATGCGGAGCGGAGGACTTCGGTACACCTGGCCCGTCGCGGCTCTGCTGGCGGCGGCCTTCCTGGCGCCAGGATGCGCCGAGGACGAGTGGCGCCGGCCCGACGGCACAATCGTCACAGGCAAGGTGAGTTTCCAGAAGGAGGCCGCCACCGGCCGCACGTATCACCTGTACATCCCGACGACGTACAATCCGCGGCGGGCGTACCCGCTGGTCGTCACGGGGCACGGCACGTTCCCGTTCGACGAGGCGGCCCGGCAGCGCGACCGGTGGATCGACGTGGCCGAGCGGTACGGCCTGATTATCTGCGCCCCGGATTTCGACTCGGCGACGGGCCTGCTGGGCGTGCCGACGGACCGCCCCGCCGCCGGGCTGGTTCGCGATGAGCAGGCCTGCATGGCCGTCGTCAGGGAGGTCACGTCGCGCTACAACGTCAACCGCGACGCGCTCATGATCACCGGCTGGTCGGCGGGGGCGTTTCCGGCCCATTACATCGGGCTGCACCACCCGGAGGTCTTCCGCTGCATCGTCGGCCGGACGGGCAACTTCCACGAGCACCTCGTGCCCGACGACGTGGCGCAGAAGGCCCGCCACATGCACGTGTACGTATTCTTCGGCGAGGGCGACCTGCCGGGCTTCGCAGGCATGAACCGCGAGGCGAATTACTGGTACACCGTGCGGGGGTTCAGGAACTTCGTCATCCGGCCCCTGGGGGGCGGGCACGACCCGAACCAGTTGGAAGCCGCGAGGTACTTCCTGAACATCGTCAACCACTGGCCCGCGATCCAGGTTGACGTCGATAAGACCGAGGGCGCCGCCCCGCTTACGGTGACGCTGCGGGCCCGCGTGCGCGATCCCGATTCGCCCGACGGGCGCGTAGATTCCGTCCTGTGGAACCTGGGCGACAACACCGTTACCGCCAGGCCCGAGGTCGTTCACACCTACGCCAGGCCGGGCCTCTATAACGTCTTCCTGACGGTCGTGGACCTGGACGGCCACCGCGAGTACGCGCAAACGTGGATACGGGTGGAGTAGGGCGGAGCAGCGCGCCCCGTTGTCGCGCCGGCAGGCGTGGGGCGGCAGCGCGCCCGACCCGCTGCGCGACGAGGGGCCGTAGCGTTACGTTGCCGCGGCGTGTTCGGCGAGGACGGCCGCAAGCGCGCGGTAGGCCGGACCGTTGGCATCAAGTTCAAAGACCGTGGCGCCGCGCATGGATGCATCAAGGACGGCGGGGTCGAGCGGCACGCGGCCGACGGTCGGCAGGCCGTCTGCGCCGGCCGGCAGCGGCGCGCCCTCCGCCACCTTGTTCCACAGAACGCCCTGCCGCTTTACGGTTATGGGCAGGTGCGCCGCCAGGTCAATGATGCGCCGGGCGGTCGTTGCGCCCACGGGCGTCGGCTCGGCGACGACCACGAGCAGGTCCACGCCGTTGGTTGTGCGGCGCGAGAGGTGCTCCATGCCGGCCTCGTTGTCGACGACGACCCAGCGGTAATCGCCGCCGGCCTCGTCCATGTACCGCCTGAGGAGGTGGTTGACGGCGCAGTAGCACTTGGGGCCTTCGGGGCGGCCCATGGTGAGCAGGTCAAAGCCGTCGGCCTCGGCGACGGCCTGGTGGAGGGCGTACTGAAAGGCGCGCTGGCGGTCGGTCTCTGCGCCGGGGAGTTTGCCGGCCAGGGTCTCTTCGCGCAGGTCGGCGACGGTCTTCTCCGGCCGCACGCCCAGCGCCAGGCCCAGGCATGCGTTCGGGTCGGCGTCGACGGCCAGGATGCCCGCGCGGCCGGCCTCGCGAAGGCGGCGGATAATCATGGCCGCCAGGGTCGTCTTGCCGCTGCCGCCCTTG
>VGYT01000159.1 GCA_016872895.1 Planctomycetota bacterium | reverse complement strand
GCCTCCGTTCCGCCCATGCCCAGGTAGAACGGCCCCTCGGGCACAAACACCATCTCGATGCCGATCGCCCGCACGCTGACCTTCGTGTCCTTGGTAATCCCCTTGTTGGCGGCAAGGTCCCAGACGGCCGTCACCTTGGTCGCCGCCACCTTCCCGACGCCGTACTCCGCTCGCCGCACGACCATGCCGAGGAAACCGTCCTCACCATCGGGCACGATGAAGTCCAGCGCTGTGCCGCCCTTTTCCTGGCCGTACCCCGTGGGATTCAGCACCTTGTCCGCACCCAACCGGACGTGCTGCCACTCCGTCGCGCCCTCGGCCCGCGCCTTGAAGAACACCCAGACCGCGTCATGGTTGGCCTCGTGGCGCCAGGAATTCTCCCAGGCGATGTCGAACTGCACGGTCGCGGTCTTCGCGTCGCGCGGCCCGACCGCCACGTTAGTGATTGTCGCCGCGCGCGCGGGGCATGCCCCCAGCAGCAGAACGCAGGCGATCGCCACCGCCCCACCCTGAATGAATGCGTATCCTCTGGCTGACCAAGTCATGTTCGTAAGCGATTCCTTTCTACTTCTCCAGAACGAACCGCGGATAGAGGGCGGTCTTGCTGCCAGCCGATGAGCCGGGGGCGAGGCCCGGCGCCAACGCGAGCCAGTGGCGCTGCCCTTTGCCGTCGTCGTCCAACAACAAGAGGTTGACGCCGAGCTCTGCCCCGGGCTCCAAGCCGAGGACGGCGAGCGGCAGGCGCAGCTCGTAGTGGGTGACTTTGGCTTTGTCGTCCCTTACCACGGCGCAGTCGGCTGTCTTGAGCAGCGTATCGCCCGCGCCCGCGAACTGGTGAAAAGCCACGCCCTCCTGGGTCAGAGCCAACCCGAGGTTCCAGTGGAAACCTCTCGCGGTGACCAGCCCCATTTGCAGGGCGTCGCCGTTCCAGAGATCCTGGCCGGTTTTCGTGTTGAAGTGCTGGTCGTCGCTCGCCATGACCGCGACACAGAGCGTCTCGGCGTCCCAACCCAGATAGACCTTGGCCTCCAGGTCCGCGGGGCCATGCCAGGTGTCCGGGCTGGCGGGCGAGGGAAAGCGGCGGTAGAGCGGAAAGAGGTCGGCGATGCCGCCGAGGGTAAACGCCGGCTTGCCCCACTCGTCCAGGACCCCATCGGCGCGGAGAGGGCGGCCCAGGCGCGCGATGGGCCGCGCGATCCGGGGGTCGAACCGGACGGCCACCAGCCCGGCGAGCGCATCCCCCTTCGGCGCCGAACGCGCGCCACGCCAACCCGCAAGCGGATGGGTCTTCCGATCCGCATGCACGTCCACCGCGTTCAAACGGCCCGACACCCGCAGGTGTCCGACAGAAGAGTACTGGCGCCCGTGAACATAGTCGCCGCGATACAACACGCTGCCAAAAACGGATGGCCAGTCGGCCGGCAGGCTCAAGGTGCCCCGGCCGTGCGTGCCCGCAAACGCGCGCCCGGCGGCGTTGCCGGCCGACACCAGGCGCTCATACACGAGGGCTGCGTTCATCTCCACCACACCCCAGTAGGACAGGCCTTGCTCGTTCGGCGTCGGGCTCAGCGGTCCCCGGCATGCCTTCTCGTACTCCAGCTCCGTCATCGGCCGCAGCCCCGCCCAGGCAGCGAACACCGCGCCGTCCGCCCAGGACAGCCAGGGGCAGCGCTGGTCACGCTCGCTCGCGCGCGGGGAAAAATAGTTGTTGGGGGGCCGCCCCGAGGCGGAATAGGTGTGATTCGGGGATTCCCCGGCGCGGTTGATCCACCGGCCGTGACCATCCATGTGAAAACGCTCTTTTGCCTGCGCCTCGGTCAAGGTGTTCAAGAAGTCCGCATACTGCCCCTGGGTGATGAAGTACTTCATGCAGTAGAGGGCCGCATACCCGTTGGGGAAGGAGGGCTGAATCTGGCTGCCGTCCTCCGGCGCAATGCCCGCCGCCCACAGCTTGCCTTCCTGTCGGCCGGTCGCAATCGGGCCGGCCCCCGTCACCCGGTACGGCGGGGTCTCCTGGCCATCGCCGGTGTAGGCGTGGAACCGGTTCAACTCTTTTCCGCCGGACCCGAGGCAGAACGGCCCTTCGGCCACGTACACCATCTCGATCCCGAAGCCCCGCACGCTCGCGCCCTTCAGGTCCTTCGGAACGCCCTTGTTGGCCGCGAGGTCCCAGACGGCTGTGACCTTCGTCGCCGCCACCACGCCCTTGCCCTCCGCCGCCGGCCGCACGAACATGCCCACGAACCCGTCCTCGCCTCCCGGCACGACGAACTCCAGCCGCGTGCCGCCTTGCTCCTGACCGTAGCCGGTGGGATTCACCACCTTGTCCGCCACCAGCCGCACCGGCTGCCAACCCGTCTTGTCGTCGGCCCGCACCTTGAAGAACACCCAGGCCGCGTCGTGGAAGCTCCCGTGCCGCCACGCGTTCGACCAGGCGAGATCAAAGGTGACCAGCGCAGTCTTGCCGTCGCGCGGGGCCGCCGTCACGTTCTCGATCCGCAGGCCATCCGCGCGCAAACCCGTTGCGCCCAACAGAAGGCCGGTCACCATCACCGTCAGCATTGTCTTTCTTTTCATGGTTCTTCCTTTTTCAAACGTTGTCCAAGCTTTGAATACTGCAGGCCGATTCCTTCCGCTTCACTTCGCCGTGCGCACGCAGCGGAAGCCCCGGTAGAAATGCCGCGCCCCGACTCCCCCCCCATACCAAGGATTGGCAGCGATAAAACGGTTCGATATGCGAAACGTTGAATGCGCCAAGGATGGGTGGGCGCCTCTTGGAAAGCCACCGCCGCGCTGGCCGAAGTAGAGACCCGCCCACGGCGCGGCACCGCCGTCGCCATGACTGCCCGAGAAAGCGCGCCCTTCGGGATAGCTCACCGCTACGGCGGTTTCCATCAGGTTGCCGGTCAGGTCCAGAATCCCCCAGTAGGAGGCACCCGCCCGAACACGGTCGCTCGTGGGCGTCGCAAAAACTCCCACTCGCAGCGGCCCGTCCCAGTTCCCGAGCCTGCCAAAATCGGGCGCGTTGCCGCGCGTGGCGTCGGGGCCGTTGTCCCCCTCCCACACGACGGTCTCGTCCGGCTGGCCGGCGTTCTGGAGCACGTACTTGCCGTTCTTTGCATCCATGCCGGCGATCTGGTCCGTCCCCCACGCATACTCGTTGGCCACGGGCAGAAGCGGTCCGCGACACGCCTTCTCGAACTCCAACTCGGTCATCGGCCGCAAGCCGGCCCAGGCGGCGAACACCTCGCCATCCTTGAGCGTGACGTAGTTGCACGCCAGGTGGGGCAGACCCGCCTCGTACACCGCCGGCGCGCCGCGCTTCGGAACTGTGCCGGACGCGACAAACGTCCCCCGCGGGATTCGCACGGGCACGGCTGCGTCCGGAACGCCGGACACCGCAATCCGGACCTCGTTGCGAAGCCGTTCGGCCGTGCCCGTGCTTGACGGATTGTGCAAGACAAAGGCGCCGGGGGCCGCATTAGGCCCTTCCCGCGTGCAGGCCGCCTGTTCCCCATACGAAAGCGTGTTGAGAAAGTCCACGTACTGCTTTTGCGTGATCTCGTGCTTCATACAGTAGAACGCCTTGTAGCCCTTCGGGAATTCCGCGGGAAGCGTCCGCGGCTGGTCGCTGTTGAAATCGTCCCTGTTGCTCGGGTCCATCCCCGCCGCATCGCGGTTGTTGAGCGTCTCCGCCGTTTCGCCGCCCAGCGTGAGCGCTCGCTCGCTCTCCACCCGGAAGGGATGGGCGCTGTAGCCGGCCGAAAACTGGCCCTTCACACGGTCCGTCGAACCATCACCGGCCCAGAACGCACACTGCGGCACATAGACCATCTCCAGCGCATACACCTTCAGTTCGACGGCGGCGGGGTCCACCGCGCCGTGCAGCCAGCGCAGCGTCACGCCCTTGAAGTCGTTCGGGCCGTGCCCGGCCGCCTTGCGGTAAACGAACACTCCCACGCCGCGCGTGCCGTCGTCGGTCAGACCCACGTCCAGCGCCGCGCTGGCGGGCGCCCGGTGGTCGCCCTTGCTCGCCGAGAGCATCGCGTGCGAATGTTGGTCGGCGCCGGGACTGCGGAACTTGACGAAGACCCACGCCGCATCCCAGCTCTCGAGTTTCAACGGGCCTTTGCCGCCGTGCTGCTCCTCGCTCACTTCCCAGGCCGCCCGCCAGGAATGGTCCCAGGCCAGGTCGAAAGTCACGTCGGCCGCGCCGGCGGAACCGGACGGCTTGATGGCCACGTTGGTGATCCGGACAGGATCGGCCTTACCGGTGCCCCTGAATCGCGCGTCGGCATGGTCGTCCGCCCATGCATTCGAGGCGGCTGCCAGCAACAGGCCGCAGATCATCGCCAGTTGCGCGTACTGGCCCGCCTGCCATGTACCGCTGGTCGTTTGCTTGTTCATCATGGTGACCCTTCCTGTTGCTGAGGTCTTGCATTCAGTGGTCACAACCCCACTCCCTTCGGCGCTGTGCGCACGCCGCGCCAGAAGCCATAGCGTGGCCGCTCCAGAACCACGGTGGCTGCATCGCGACGGTTCGACGGATTTCCTGCCGCGCCGTGGCCGCCGCGAATCCCGCTGCCGACGGCGTCGTCCTGGGGCCAGTCCGCGGGCAAGGCCGCCGTACCCTGGCCGTGCGTGCCTTTGAAATCCCGTCCCTTGGGATGGCCGACCGTCACCGGGTGTTCGACGGGGATCCGCCAGCCGTTGATGTCTTGGACTTCCCAGTACGAGGGATGGTCCAGACTGTCGCCGGTGTCCCAGCCCGGCTCGATCGGCCCGCGCGTGATTTTCTCGTACTCCAGTTCCGTCATCGGCCGCAAGCCGGCCCAGGCGGCGAAGGCCGCGCCGTCCGCCCAGGACAAGCCGCCTAGATTGTAACCCGAAGGTTCTGCTCCCACGGCATACACGTAGTTCGGGGGTGTTCCAGAACGAGTGATGTGACTCTCCTTGGAATAACGCGCCTCCGCTTGCGCCGCGGTCAGCGTGTTCAGAAAGCCGGCGTACTGTGCCCCGATAATGTGTTTCTTCATGCAGTAGAGGGCAGCATAGCCGTTGGGGAAGGCGGCAGGGATCTCGCCATTGTCTTCCGGCTGTGCGCCCCGCCGCGCCCAGAGCTTGCCGGCCTGCTGGCCGGTCGGGATCGCGCCGGCGCTGGCCACCCGGTAGGCCAAGGTGTGTTGCGTTCCGTCCGTGTACTTGTAGAAGTGGTAAGGGTCGGTCCCGCCGCCCAGATAGAATGGCCCCTCGGGCACGAACACCATTTCGATCCCGAACGCCCGCACGGTCGGCGTGGCGTCTTTCGCGATCCCCTTGGCGGCCGAGAGATTCCA
Source organism: Planctomycetota bacterium (assembly GCA_016872895.1). Classification (GTDB taxonomy): domain Bacteria; phylum Planctomycetota; class Phycisphaerae; order FEN-1346; family FEN-1346; genus VGYT01. The sequence goes on along the minus strand of VGYT01000159.1, from coordinate 5,794 downwards.
GAGGGCCGTAACCTTGGTCGCCGCCACCTTGCCGACACCATATTCCGCGCGCCGCACGAACATGCCGGTGAAGCCGTCCGGGCCGTCGGGCACGATGAAGTCCAGCGGCGTGCCGCCCTTTTCCTGGCCGTACCCCGTGGGATTCAGCACCTTGTCCGCACCCAACCGGACGTGCTGCCACTCCGTTGCGCCATCGGGGCGCACCTTGAAGAACACCCAGGCCGCGTCGTGGTTGGCCTCGTGGCGCCACGAACCATCCCAGGCGATGTCGAACTGCACGGTCGCGGTCTTCGCGTCGCGCGGCGCGACCGTCACGTTCGTGATCCGTAACGTGCTGGGGTGGTCGGGCCAACCCGCGTGCGCTGCGCCTGTGCCCAGCAGCAGACCGCAGGCGATCGCCACCGCCCGCACGAGAGCGAATGGGTATCGGTCACTCAGTTGGCTCATGGACGATTCCCTTCTGTCTCTTTCTACTTGGCCTCTACCTGGAGTTGGCCGAAGCGGAAGTGCGCCAGCCACACCGCTCTCATCGGGGCCATCCAGTAGTAGTCGCTCGCGCTGCCCTTCCCCCGGGCCGCACGGTACCGTTCGAACTGGACCTCCGCCGTCCCCCCCTGGCCTGCCGGGATGCCGAGTGCACCGGCCGCGCAGCCATTGTCGCCTCTACTGAGAGAGGGGCGGACGGCTGCCAAGGCACCGCCAGCGTCCCGCTGGCAATTCTGCGGGCGTCCCGCCCGCGGAATCAGGAGCGCGACGCCTGCTATCCAGCCGCCGGGACGGCGGCGGCACGGAAAAGGCCCCCAAGTTCCCTACTGCCCCTTGGGGGCGACGAACGCGGTTGCCGGCAACGGCGTGTTCACCACGCTCGGCTCGGTATGCATGTCGAGTCAGGCTACCCACATGGCCGAGCTGGCCTTCCGCGGGCAGCAGGCCCGATCCCATGCAGGCGGAGCCGGCCGCTGATGAGCATTTCCTGAGACGAGAATGGTCCCAGGGTCCCCAGGACACATCACGGCGCACAGCCCGCAGCCACGGCAGAGGTCGGCGTTGATGGCGGGGAGCCGAGACGGAGTCGGACGGTCAGCGTCGACTGCCTCGTAGGGGCAGCAATCGCGGCAAACCATGCAGAGCTGTCCGTCTTTGGCGAGGCAGCCATCAGCCCGCACTTCCGCGCGGCCGGCCAGCATTCGCGACTTGGCGGGTAGGTCAAGCCGGCGAATGGCCCCGGTGGGGCATACCCGCGTGCAGGCGTTGCAGTTGACATCGCAGTGTCCGGGGCCGAAGACAAGTTTGGGGGCCAGCAGACCGTGCGCGCCGGCGCTCGCCAGATCGGGCACGATGATCCCTGCCGGACAGGCGCGCGTGCACGCTCCGCACCGGGCGCAGAGGGCAACGAACGTGTCCTCGTCCACGGCGCCGGGCGGGCGCACGACCCGCTGGCCCCGCCAGCGAAGGACCAGCCGAACCACGCCGCCGGCAAGCGCGGCGAGGCCGACCGTGACGAGGAAACGCCGCGACAGCGCCCAGCTAGCCTCTGGCCTGGAAGTCGGGATCCGCGACCAGGCGCCTCGGCAGCGCCTGCCCACGGAACTCAACATGTCCTGCATGGCCCCCAGCGGGCAGACCTGTTGGCACCATACTCCGGGCCAGACCAGGCCGGCGAGCGGCGGGATGGCGAACGCGGCACAAGCGATGGCTCCGACCAGTGTAAGGTGGGGACGCCAAGCCGCCAGCGCGCCGCTCAACAGCGAGAGAGGATCGAGCAACAGGAACCACGGGAAACCCGCCGCCGCCCCGCCCAACGTCGCCGCGAGGAGGACGCGCGCCGGAGGCGAGAGCGTCAGCGGTCGCCGCCTCAGCAAACGCTTCCCGACACTGGAACAGCCATTGGCCAGCAGACCGACGGGGCAGAGCCAGCGGCAGAACCAGCGTCCCCGCCATGCCGCCAGCGCCCCAGCGGGGAGCGCGATGAGCAGGGACGCGAGCAGTGCTTTCGCGCCGAGCGCCCCGCCCAAAGCCAGGTGGGGGCTGACCCAGGGCAGGAGGGCGATCCGGTCGAGCGGCGGCTCCGCGTCGACGGCCAGATACCAGGGAACAGCCGCCGCCACCGAGGCCAGCAGCACCGCCGCCCGCGCTGAGAATCGTGCCAGTCGCCAGTTCATGTGGCACCCCCCCCCGCGCTGGCGTCGCGAGGCCAGTTCCGGCGCATCGGGCAGGTACCATCGCCGGCGGCCGAACGGGCACGCCGCCACGCAGAGGCCGCAGCCGGCGTGTGCTCCGCCATATAGTTCCGCGCAGTGCTTGCGGCAGCGCGCGGCGTCGAAAGGCACGGGCAATACGACCCTCCCCGAGGGCGGTGGTTGCCCGATGGCCTTGACTGGGCACACATCTACGCATCGGCGGCAATCGCCACAGCGATTCTCGACGGGACCTCGGGCCGTAGGCTCGAGCGGGGCGTCGGTGAGGAGCGCATCGAGCACGAGTCGCGGGCCAACCTCCGGGGTGACCAGCAACCCGTTCCGCCCGATCCAGCCCAGGCCGGCGCCGTGCGCGGCCATTTTCAGCAACCCCAGGAACCCGGCCGCGTCGGCGGGACGGGCTTGTGCGCCGGCCGCGCGAAGCTCCGCCCCAATCGCGTGGCGGGCCGCGCTCAGGCCCCGTGCCCACGCGGTTTCCGCATACGCGGTCTGATAGGCGTGCCCGGATTCCGGCAGTCCGTCCACGGCGGCATCGTCCATCGCGATGCCGAACACCACGGCGCGCGGTAGACGGAGGGCAAGCCGCACGCCCCGGGCCTCCGCGGCGGCCAGCGCGGGCGCGATATCGGCCACACCGAAGAAATGCGCCTTGGTCTTCGCCGCGACCGCCAGGAGGCGTCCAATCAGCCCCGGTGTCTCCGGCAGGGCCGGCACAGCGACCACGGCGGGATACTCCCCTCCTTGCGGGGCCTCTGGCCGCGGCGGGACCACACGGTAGCCGTGGGGCAGCGTAGCCGGATCGTAGTGCTCTGCGGGCTCGACGCGGTCGGAGGCGGGCAACAAGCTGCTCCGCGACCCGAAGGGGCACACCTTCACACAACGGCCGCACCCACTCATGGGGTCCGTGCTGTTCCGATATGCACCGCAGTAGTCCTCCCGGTAGCGTGCGCGCAGAGGGTCGGACTCCCGGAAGGGCACGTCCCGGAATGCGCGCACAGGACAGGCGCGGACGCACCGGGTGCACGTTCCGCACTGTCGTTCCATCGGCCCGTGGGCGGACGGCGGAAGCGGGGCATCGGTGAGGACGACGTACCACCAGGCTCGCGGCCCCGCGCCGGGGGTCACCAGCAGACTCGACTTGCCGATCCACCCCAGTCCCGCGTAACGGGCCACCATTTTCTCGATGCCCCTCACGCCGAACTTGAGCCTGGCGGCGCTCCCCGCGCGGTAGCCCGCGGCCTCCAGGATGCGTACAAGCTCCGCCTCGACCCTGCCCATGGTTCCCATCGCATGTCCATACGTCGCACTGGCGAACTCCCGGTTGCGGTCCGTCTCCGGGAGGCCCTCCATCACCCAATCGGGCGTGCGGACGCCGATGGAGATCGCACGAGGCCACAACGTCTCTGGCAGACGCATCCGGTACGATTCCATGCGCTGGTAGATGAGTCCCATGTTGGCGACGCCGAAGAAGCCGATGCCTTCGTACCGCTTCGGGTTCGGCCGCCACGTCCGCTCGGCAGCGGCGCGGAGTTGGGCCATCAGGGCGGTCATGGGGTCACTGGCGGGCATCTCTGTTCCGCGTCAGGGGTTCCGGGGTAGCGTCACGCCGGTCAACGGATGAGTGGTGACGATTTGCCACGCGACCTCCTCGACCTTTCGCACAGCCGCTTGCTCGTCGGCTTTCATCGGTTCGTTGCGAAGGCCCACAGGACTACGGCCGGCCAGGACCGCGAAGAGCGTGCACTTCGTCGCGTAGCAGCCCAGCGGCCCGAGGTTGATCTCACCCCGGTAGAGCTGCCAGGCGTTGGCCACGCCGGGGATACCCTTGGCTTTGGCGGCGGCGTCCAGCCCGCGGAGGACATCGCCCAACGGGATGATCCTCACCGGCCTGGCCAGGGAAGGACACGCCAGGTTGAGTTGCTCCACCAGCCGCTCGCAGTAGGCGCGGCACGGCACACCCATCGGCACGGGCTTGTCGTCCAACGGCCTGTCCCAGGACTGGGTGAAATCCTTGCCACCCGTCCGTGGCGGCCAGGTCGCGAGAACATAGACCTGGATGGTCGGGCTGTGCTTGGCGGCCGTAGCGATGAAGTGCTTACAGGCGGCGACATCGCCCTGTGGGCCACCCAGAGCCGAGCCACAGGGTTGGAGGATGAGAGCGTCCCAGGCGCTCTCGGCGAGCGCCTCCGGCCACGGGCCGAACGGCAGGACCGGAGCGTCGTTGATCTCTGGATGCTCGCAGATCCAAGGTAAAGACTTGCCCCACCTCAGGTGCTGCCCGCGCACCAGCTTCAGGCCCCGATCCGAGAAGAGCTTCTCCGTGCTGCCGTACGAGTAGAGGCCTGCCGTCAGGCTGTTGCCGATGTGGTAGACGCGCAGGGCGCCCGCCGCAGGAGTCTTGCCTTCGCATGTGGTGGTCCATAGGGTCGCGGCCAAACCTGCCTTGGCCGCCCCCGGCGTCGGCACAGCAGCCTTCTCATCCTGGGCCTTCCCAGAAGCATTCCCTGGCCCATTGGTACCCCCCTCCGCGGAATTCCCAGCCAGAGCGAGGTAGGTGCCTGCCGCCGTCGCGCTCACCAGCAGGACCCCCGCCGCAAGCGTGGCAGCCAGCTTCATCTTCGCTACCCACAGCATGTGCAATGCGCCGTTCACGAGCGCAGCCACCTGGCCCGATGCCGTAGCGCCCATTGCCGCCTCCCCGGCCGCGGCCGCCGAGGCCAATTGGGGCGTCGTTGCGACGAAGGTGGGCGGCACGTTGGCCGATGCTCCGTCGGTCATCAGCAGGTCGAGAGAATGCAGCCTGTCCGTACCGTCACGGAAGATGGCCCTGCGCTCGTCGCCGCGCGCCAGCACGTGACAGAATGTACCCGCGTGGCCAAGTCGAAGGGGGCGTGCCATAGCCCCACATTATACTGCGTACCCTCGTTGCGTCAAATGACAGATCAAGGGCGTGTTGCTCAAACGGTGAATGGCCTCTTCACCGCGTGGAAGCCCCGGACGAAGCGCCCGTAGGGGCAGGCCCCCTTGCCTGCCCGATGTTGCAGCGTGCCAAAGGGATCGGAAGGCGGGCACAGGGGCCCGCCCCTAGTGCGCCTGCAAACGTGCATGGTCAGAGAGGTGCAAGTCCTCTCCGGGCAAAACGCCTTCCGGCCCGTAACCGACTGCAACTGCGTCGTCGTGAGACGAGGTGGAGAGCAGCAGGAGGTGAACGACCAGTCCGCAGGATGACGAACCCGTTTCGGCCAGGTGCTTCGGCGAGCCCGCTAGGGTAGGGCGAAGCCTTGACCTGCCGTTGCTCTGGCGGTGGCGGGAAACCCGTCGAGCTGAGGGGTAGCGTGAGAAAGCGACGACGGCCACGCAAGTGGATTGGGGGCATCGGGTGGTTGGGGGCGGCGTTCGAGCCCTCGTCGGGGAGCCGAGCGGGACTCGGAATTCGTGAGTTGGTTGACAGGCCCGCTCGGCGGGTGTACCCGCTCCAGCGTGCTAAGCATTTGGCCGGGCATGACTTGCAGGGAGTTGTGAACGGGGCCGCTTCGCCCGTCCGCACGTATCCGGGTGGGCGAAGCCCGCTTCGTGGTCTGCGCTATGCCCGACTT
>VGYT01000158.1 GCA_016872895.1 Planctomycetota bacterium | reverse complement strand
GGCACGAGATACGAGGCGCGAGATACGAGGCACGAGATACGAGGCGCGAGATACGAGGCACGAGATACGAGGCGCCAGGTGCGAGCCATGACGGACGGCGCCGCCGCCCCACAAGAAAGCCGTGGCGCGCCCCGGCCCACATGGGGCACGGGCCGTCGGCAATCCGCAGCAGGCGCCGGAAGCGAACGCGGCGGGAGCGTGGCCCCGCCGCGCATTTGCCGTTCACTTTGAACTGCCGCTATACTTCCATGATCTCGGCGGTCTTGTGCTTGAGGGCCTCGTCGATGGCCTTCTCGTGGTCGTGGACAAGGTCTGTGGCGTCGTCGCGTGCCTTCTGGGCGTCGTCCTCGCTGATGGTCTTGGCCTTTTCATCGGCGTCGATGTGTTTGATGGCGTCGCGGCGGACGTTCCGAAGTGCCACCTTGGCCTCCTCGGCCATTTCCTTAACCTGGTGGCCGAGTTGGCGGCGCCGCTCTTCCGAGAGGGGCGGGATGGCCAGGCGGATGACCTTTCCCTCGACCATGGGTGTAATGCCCAGGTTCGAGGCCTGGAGGCCCTTGGCGATGTCGCCCATGGACCCCGGGTCGTACGGCTTAATCAGGATCATCAGCGGGTCAGGCACGGTGATGGCCGCCAGTTGCCGCAGTTCCGTCGGGCTGCCGTAGTAGTTGACCTTGATGTGCTCGACCAGGCCGGCCGAAGCGCGGCCGGTTCGGACGGTGCGGAACTGCTGCCGCAGGTGCTCCACGGCCTTGTCCATCTTGTCTTCTGCTTCCAGGAGGATGTCGTCGGCGGGCACGGCTCAGTCTCCGATACGGGTCCCGATGGTCTTGCCTTCGACGACGCGGCGGATGTTGCCCTGGCGTTTGAGGTCGAAGACGATGATGGGGATGTGGTTCTCGCGGCACAGGTCGATGGCCGCCACGTCGATGATCTTGAGGTTCTTGCGGATGACGTCGTCGTAGGAGAGGCGCGCGAAGGGCCTGGCGCGGGGGTCGGTCTTCGGGTCGCCGGAATAGACGGCGTCGACCTTGGTTGCCTTCAGCAGGACCTCGGCGCCAAGTTCGTTGGCCCGCAGCGCGGCGCAGGTGTCGGTGGTGAAGTAGGGGTTGCCCGTGCCGCCGGCCAGGATGACCACGCGGCCTTTCTCCAGGTGGCGGATGGCGCGCCGGCGGATGAAGGGCTCGGCAACGGTTTTCATCTCGACGGCGCACTGGACCCGCGTGTCAACGCCGAGCGATTCCAGGCAGTCCTGAAGTGCAAGGGCGTTGATGACCGTGGCCACCATGCCCATGTAATCGGCCGTGGCGCGGTTGATGCCGGCGGCCTTCGCGAACTGAAGGCCGCGCAGGTAGTTCCCGCCGCCGATGACGATGGCCAGTTGGCACCCGCGGTCGGCCACGTCCTTGACCTGGCGGGCGACGGTGCGGACTTCGTGGGGGTCGAGGCCGGAGCCGCCGGGCTTGCAGAAGCCTTCGCCGCTGATCTTCAGCAGGACGCGCTTGTAGGCGCAGCGGGCCATCGGCGGCATCGCCTTTCCCGAGTTGATGGCCGCGGCCTCGCGGCCGCGTGGTCCAGTCTGCAACGGGCGTCCCATGCGCGGCGGCTCAGGAGAGCCGCCGCGCGAAGCCTGCGGCTTTACGGCGGCCGCTCGACCGGGTCAGTCCGACGTCGCCTCGCCCACCTCGAACCTGGCGAAGCGGCGGACGACGATGTTCTCGCCGGTTTTCTGGATGAGTTCCGTCAGCACGTCCTTGACGGAGCGGTCCTGGTCCTTGACGAAGGGCTGCTCCAGGAGGACCCGCTCGGCGTACCACTTGGCCAGTTTGCCCTCGACGATTTTCTCGATGACATTGTCGGGCTTCTTGCCGGCGACCTGCTCGCGGGCGATGCGGCGTTCGCGCTCCACGAGGTCGGCACCCACCTCTTCCCGCCGCACGGCCAGGGGGCTGGCGGCGCAGACGTGCAGGCACAGGTCGTTCAGGAACGCCTGGAAGTGCTCGTTCTTGGCCACGAAGTCGGTCTCGCAGTTGACCTCGACCATGACGCCGACGCGGCCGTTGTGGTGGATGTAGGAGGCGATGCGTCCCTGGGCGGTAGCGCGGCCAGCCTTTTTCTCGGCGGTCGCCAGGCCCTTCTTGCGGAGGATTTCGACGGCCTTCTCGGCGTTGCCGCCGGCTTCTTCCAGCGCGCGCTTGCATTCCATCATGCTCTGGCCGGTGCGCTCCCGCAGTTGGCGAACCTGTTCCGCACTTATGGCCATTGCGGCCCTCCTCGTGGTGAAAGCGACCCGCCGGCGCCGGCTGCGGCGAGTCTTCGGGTCCGGTCGCCGCCGGACGCGGCCGTTACGAGCCGCCGGGGGCCGGGGCCTCGCCCGGCGCCTTGCCGGGTTCGCCCGGCGCCTTGCCCGACTCGGCTGCACCCTCCTGAAGGGCGGGGTGGGGCTTCGGCAGCGGCATCTCGGGGACCGGCCGCTCGGCCTCGGCGGCGCGCTGCGTGCCGCGGGCTCGCGGGCGGCTGGGGGCGCGAGTCAGGGCCTGACCTTCGCCCTCTCGTGCGGCGATGGCGGCGCGGTTTGCCCGGCCCTCGGCCACCGCGTCGGCCACGTGCTTCAGGATGATCTCGATGGCCCGCATGGCGTCGTCGTTGCCCGGAATGACGACGGCCAGGTCGTCCGGGTCGGCCTCGGTGTCGGCCAGGGCCACGACCGGGACGTTGAGTTTCTTGGCCTCGCGGACGGCGTTCTTCTCGCGCACGGGGTCAACGACCACGAGCGCCCCCGGCAGGCGCTCCAGGGTGCGGATGCCGTCGAGGTTGCGTTTCATCTTGCGGTGCTCGCGCTGGAGGTGCGAGATCATCTTCTTGGAGTGTGCGTTGATGGCCCCGCTGGCGACCATCTGGTCGAGTTCATCCAGGTGCGACATGCGGCTGCGGATGGTGCGGAAGTTCGTCAGCGTGCCGCCGAGCCAGCGGTAACTGACGTACGGCATGGCGCAGCGCTTGGCCTCCTGCTCGATTGCCGCGCGGGCCTGGCGCTTCGTGCCGACGAAGATGACGTCCTTGCCCTCGGCCACGAGGCGAATCAGGAACTTCTTGGCCCGGATGAGGCCCTTGACGGTTTCCTTCAGGTCGATGATATGGATGAAATTCCGCCGACCGTAGATATACGGAGCCATCTTCGGGTTCCACCGGCTGGCCGGATGCCCGAAGTGGATGCCCGCATCAATCAACTCCTGCACTTGCAGATTCGCCAAATTCTCCTCTCCTTGCGCCGCTGCCGCGCGTACGCGCTATCTCACCCTCTGAACGAACCACAAAGCATATTAGGCAAAGGCCGCTCTGTCAAGCATTTGCGCGGTAAAATGGTAAAGGCTCACGGGTCGCTGGCCGGCCCACCGGGGAGGGTGGCATGCCGGATCGCTGTTCGCCGGGCATGCTTTGTCGGCCTGCCAAGAGCATAGCCGCGCAACAGCGGCGTGGGCGTGCCACCCGCCAACCTCCACCTGAACGGTTGACGGACTCCTAGTGCGCCGAAGGCTCGCCCAGGATCGAGACGAGTTTCTCGAACATCTCGTCCTTCAGTTGCTTCGTCCTGGCCTCCAGCGTGAGGCGCAGGAGCGGCTCGGTGTTGGAGGGCCGCACGTTGAACCACCAGTCGGCGTACTCGACCGTCACGCCGTCGAGGAAGTCGATCTTGCCGTCGGAGAACGCCTGGGCGAGCCGGCGGACCGTCTCTTTCTTGTCCTCGGCCTCGAAGTTGACCTCGCCGGTGGTGAAATACCGCCGCAGGGGCCGCACGAGGGCGCTCAGGGCCTCGCCGGGCCGGGCCGAGGCGAGCGTCAGGACGGTCATAAGGGTGATGACGGCGGAGTCGCAGTAATAGTTATCTCGATAATAAGAATGGCCTGAGAGTTCGCCGCCGAAGGGGGCCTTCGTCTCGCGCAGGGCGGCCTTCATGTGGCTGTGTCCGACGCGCTCGCGGCGGGGCACGCCGCCGTGCGCGAGGATCTCCTCCTTAAGCGCCCAACTGGACCGGAGGTCGTACACGATTGCCGCGCCCGGTTCCCTGGCCAGGAACAGGGGCGCCAGGAGGGCCGTCAGGAGGTCGTTCGGGACGGCCTCGCCGGTCTCGTCGAGGATGGCGATACGGTCGGCGTCGGCGTCGAAGCACGCGCCGAGCGCTGCGCCGGCCGCGCGCACGCGCTGCCTGAGGTCGGCCAGCGCCGCGGCCTTCAGCGGGTTCGGCTCGTGGTCGAACTTGCCCGTCCGCTCCATGTGCAGGACCTCCAGGTCCAGGCCCAGGTCCCTCAGGAGGGTGGGCGTCCACTTCGAGGCCATGCCGTTGGAGCAGTCGATGACGACCTTCATCGGGCGGATGGGGCCCGCGAACTTCCGCACGTGCTCGATGTAGCCGCTCGAAATGTCCTCCTGGCGCAGCGCCCCGAGCGGCGCCAGGCCGGCGTCCTCCTGGCCCGCAACGATCTCCTTGATCTTCTCCAGCCCCGACCCCAGCCCCACCGGCACGCACCCCGGGCCGGTCACCTTGAACCCGTTGAACTCGTCGGGCAGATGGCTGGCGGTGACCTGGATGCCGCCGAGCGCCCGGAGGCTGCCGACGGCGTAGTAGACTGCGGGCGTCTCGACTTCGCCGATGTCAATCGCCCCTGCGCCCGCGGCGCGGATGCCCTCGGCCAGCGCCCGGCCCAACCCCTCGCTGGTGGAGCGCATGTCGTGGCCGACCACGATCCACTGCCGCTCAGGGTGCTGCCGTGATTCGCCCGAAAGGAGCGACACCAGGTGCTGCGCCGTGGCATAGCCGACCTTCCAGGCGAGCGTCTCGTGGATTTGCGTTCCCACGCGGCCGCGCACGTCGTACGACTTGAAGACCTCGTCCAGGTCCACGGGCGGGTCCTGGGGCACGGGCGGGCCGCCGGGCTGGTCTCGCCACTTGCACTCCTTGCACTTGGGGAAGTGGCGCGAGCCGCGCGCGCGGCAGACGGCCTCGCTGATGGCGTACTTCTCATCGGGGCAGCGGCGCTCGCCTCCCGAGGAACCGGTAGGCACGGCGTGACCTCCATTCAGGCGGACAGTTGCCGTTTGAACTTGGGATTCTGCCCGAGGAACTCTGTGGGGTTGTGCCATACGATGCGGTCGATGACGCTCTCGGGCATGGCCATCTCGCGCATGACGCCCACGGTGACCAGGACGGCCAGGGGGTCGCTGTCTTCCCAGTCGGCCGAGGAGTTAAGGAGCATCCGCTCCGGGCCGCGGTCGCGGATGAGAGCGGCCGCCTCCTCGGGGGAGAGTTTCCCCGGGTAGACGGTCAGCCCGCACCAGCAGCCGGTGGCCAGGGCCACGTCCAGCGTGTCGCGGACGCAGTGGTCGATGACGGCCAGGTTGCGCGGCGGATCGACCTGGCGGATGACGTCGGCGATGATTTCCGTGCCGCGAGGCTTCTGGGCGCCGTGCGGCGTATGGATGATGCAAAGGACCTTGCGTTCGGCGGCCATCACGAGTTGCCGCCGCAGCATCGCCACCTCGGCGTCGGTGTTGCGGTTCAGGCCGATCTCGCCCATGCCCAGGCAGGTGGGACGGTCGAGGTACGGGTCGATCCGCGCCAGGACCTTCTCCGCGAGTTCGACGTTCTCCGATTCCTTCGGATTGACGCCCAGGAACGCGAAGTGGCGGATGCCGCGCTTCGCGGCGCGGGCAGGCTCGAACGTCGTCAGCAGATTGAAATAGTCCAGGTGCGTCTCGGGGAACTGGCGGTCGACGCCGGGCCAGAACGCGGGTTCGCAGACGGCCGCGATGCCCGCCTCGGCCATGACGCGGTAGTCGTCGGTGGTGCGGCTCTGCATGTGAATGTGCGGGTCAACGATCCGCATGGCTGCCTCCCGAGTAGTGCCGCCGGCATCAGCGCGGCAGGAGGTGCATCATAGCGGCAGCGGCGGCGCGAATCAAGGAAACGCTTGCGTGCGGGGGGCGCATCCGGTATAATTCAGCATGGTTAGGCGAACGCCCGGGCCTTTTCAGGAAAGGACAAGCCATGTGCGGAACGTGCGGATGTCAGGACAAGAAGAAGAAACCGGCTCCGAAGAAGTAGCGCCGGCCTGAATCGCGGTCTCTGGAGCGCGGGGGCGCCCCTGAAACGGGCGCCCCTTTTTTTCTTCGCGCCTCTTGACCCCCGCGCGCCAGGCGGCGAATAATTATGTGAAAGCAGAAAGGGGAAGGCGGCCCGGCGAAACCGGAAGGCATCAGCAGCCGCACGCATGAGATGTCCGTCGTTGTCCTCTCCCCCCAGGCGACGACGGCACAGAGCCGGACGGGGCCACGGCGACCTTGTCCGGCTCACCTTTTTTGTCGGCCGTTTGCTCCTGCAACGGCGCGTGGTCGGGCGGGGACTCGCGCCAGCCGGACAAGGGCCAGGGGTGGTATTGTCCTACATCAGAAGCCGTCCCAGCAGCGAGAGCGCCGCTTCCTTCGACGGGATGGCGTAGCCGTGCACGAGGTCGGGATCCTGGTGGATGGGCGGCCGCAGGTTCGCAAGGCCCACGCAACTGGGGCAGCCCGACTCGCACGGGCACTCGGCCGCAAGCCGCCGGCACATCGCCAGAAGTTCCGGCAGCATCTCGTAGCCCTTCTCGGCAAAGCCCAGGCCGCCGAGGAACCGGTCGTAGATGAAGGCCGTCGGGCGGCCCGTGTTTGAACTCTCGACGATGCCCGACAGGTCGCGCCGGTCGCACATCGCGAGCATCGGCAGGCACACCAGGGCCAGGTTCCGCAGGCCCACGAGGCCCTCGACGGCCTTCAGGCCGGCCCGCCGCAGGTCCTCCATCACGTCGTCGTCCACCATCAGCCACAGGCCCGTCGTGTCGAGCGTCTGCGCGGGCAGGTCGAGCGCCGTCTGGCCGATATTCTCATTCGTATAATACTTGATTTTCTTCAGCGCCACGGTCGCCCACGTCACCGTCAGGTCGCCGAAGCAGGCCGCCATGCCCGGGGCCGTCTTGCGGCGGTCCTCGCGGCGGATTCTGCACCTGTCGGCCAGCACGGGCTGCGTGTAGTAGTCCGTCTCGGCCCGCTCGACGTAGGCCACCTTGCCCTCGAAGTCCAGCCGCCGCACCAGGTAACTTTCTCCTTCGTGCAGGTAGATGGCGTTGGGGTACACCAGTTCCGGGGCGCTGATGGAATCGACCTGTCCGATGACCTCGGCTCGCGCCGCCCCACTTTCGCAGAGTTCCTCGTGTGGGGCCGCCGCGCGGAGGCGGCGTTCTTCACCGTGCGCCTCCGCACAGAGCCGGACGATGCTGAACGTGTCGTTCGAGATTGTCCTGAGGTCCGTCCGCTGCGACGGCTGCTCGGCCCTGGACCAATAGAAGCGGTCGTCGATGGCCGTAAGGTCCCCGGCGTCGGCCAGGATGCGGGCCACCTCGCGGGCGCGCGGCCCGAAGACGGCCTCATCCTGCGGCGCCAGCGGCAACTCCGCCGCGGCACAGCCCAGGTGGTTGGCCAGGATGCACGGGTTCTGCGGATCGATGACGGCGCTTTCCACCGGCCGCCCGAAGAAATATTCAGGATGGTGCATGAGATACTGGTCAATCGGGTCGTTGTACGCCACCAGCACGGTGAGGGCCTGCCGGCTTCCGCGGCCCGCGCGGCCGGCCTGCTGCCAGGTGGAGGCGATCGTGCCGGGAAAGCCCAGCAGGACGGCGGCATCGAGCGACCCCACGTCGATGCCCAGTTCCAGGGCGTTCGTGGATGCGATGCCCAGGAGTTCGCCGCTGAAGAGCGCCTTCTCGATGGCCCGGCGCTCTTCCGGCAAGTATCCGCCGCGATAGGCACGCACCTTGTCGGCCAACGCCTTGCCCGACTTGGCCAGCCGCTCGCGGGCGTAGCGGTACACGAGTTCCGCCACGACGCGGGCCTTCGTGAAGACGATCGTCTGCACGCCGCGCTCGACCAGGCGGACGAGGAGGTCCGTCGCCTCCATGGCGGCGCTGCGGCGCGCCAGGCCGTCGCGCCCGAGCGCCGGCGGGTTCCACAGGACGAACACGCGCGGCCCGCGCGGGCTGCCGTCCTCGTCCAGCACCTCGCACGGGCGCCCGGTTAGCGACCGCGCCAGTTCCCCCGGGTTGGCGATGGTTGCGCTTGAGCAGATGAACTGCGGGCGGCTGCCGTAATGGGCGCACACCCGGGCCAGCCGCCGCATCACCATCGCAACGTTCGAGCCGAAGATGCCGCGGTACTGGTGCAGTTCGTCCACCACGATGTAGCGGAGGTTCTGAAAGAAGGTAGCCCACCGCGCGTGGTGGGGCAGGACGCTCACGTGCAGCATGTCGGGGTTGGAGAGGATGACGTTGGCCTCGGTGCGGATTCTGCGGCGGCTGTGCTGCGGCGTGTCGCCGTCGTACGTGGCGGGGCGGAGGACGCGGGCGAGCGCAGCGTCGGCCTCGGCCCAGCGCACGAGCGCCCCCCGCTGGTCCTGCGCCAGGGCCTTCGTGGGGAAAAGGTAGAGAGCCTTCGCGGATGAGGCGATGCCCGCGGGCGGCTCGCCGATGAGCCGAGCCTGGTTAGCCACCCGACTTGCTGGGCGCGTGTGCTGGTCAGCCCGCCGCGCCGGGCGCTCGCCGGTGTCCGGGGCGCCTGCGGCCTCGGCCAGCAGCCGTTCCAGCACCGGCAGGTTGTAGCACATCGTCTTGCCGCTGGCCGTGCCGGTGACGACGACGAAGTCGCGGCCGGCCCGCGCCAGGTCCAGGGCCCGCGCCTGGTGGACGTACAGGCGCTCGATGCTCAGGCGCGCCAGGCCCGCGGCCAGCGGCGGCGGAAGCGGCGCCGCCGGGTCGGCGAACCGCGCAGGCCGCGCCGGCAGGCGCTTCACGTGCACCGCCTGCTGCTGGTACCGGCGGTCCTGCGTAAGGTCGGCCAGGAACTCGTCGAACGGGCCTGCCATCCTTGTCGTGCTCATCGCCCCTTGTGAGCCGGCGCGCTCGCCGCCGGCTCGCGGCTGAACGCGGCGGGGCGGGCGCTGGAACCTGCGATCGCGGCGCCCGCCCCGTGCCTTTTTTCATTCTGCAATCTGCATTCTACAATTCTGCAACTCTACTTCGCCGGCTCACCCACCTGGATGGTCACGCTGTTGGTCTGGAGGTCGCCTATCCACCACTCCCTGGGCCACTCCTTGGGCGGCTCGCCGCCGGCCGGGGCGGGCGGATGCTGACGCGCCACTTGGTAGGTGGCCGTCAACGTGTAAACGCCCGGCTTCGGGAATCCGAAGAGGATTCTGCCGAAGCGCTCGTAGGAGGGCGTCTTTCCGGCGGCGACTTCCTCCGGCGTCGGCCCGGTCAGGTCATCCAGGCTCTTGCCGAAGAGCGTGTTCAGGTTGATGGTGCGGCCCCAGAATGCGCCCTCGCGCAGGTACGCCCGCTCCTCGGGCATCGCTGCGCCGTCCGCCGGCCACGCGATGACCTGCCGCACCACGTCCGGCTTCGGGCTGTCGCCTACGGCCTGCACCTGGATGGTCAAGGTGCGCTCCAGCCGCGCATCAACCGCCACCGTTCGCGGCCCCTGGTTGATGAGGCGGAACTCCACTTCCACCGGCTCGCCGAGGGCGTAGCGTGCCTTGGAGGGCCTCAGGAGGCCCGCCAGCCCGGCCGTGGGCTTGCCCGGCTGGTACTTCGCCGGGTCGGGGACCGCGATGGCCGGCGCCGCCGGTCGGCGCACGGCGGGCAGCGGCGGCTCGAGCGCGGCTGCCACATCGGAGGGAAGGGCGGCCGCAGGGCCCTCCGCCGCGGGCGCGCCAGGCGGCGGCTTCGGCGCACCTGGCGCGCCCGCCGCAGGCTCGGGCGGCAGGTTCACCGCCCCCACCTGGAACGTGAAGCCGTTCGAGGCCACGCGGCCGCGCCCGTCGGGCGTCGCAAGCGCCAGGGCGAGCGTGTAGCGGCCCTCGGACAGTTCAAAATATTTCGCCAGGTCGATTGTCTCGACGAAACTCGCCTTCGGCAGCACCAGCGCGGGCGTCGGAGGGGGCGGCGGCGCCTGGCCCGGCAGCACGTTCCCCTTGTCGGGCACGATGCGGCCGCTGAGGTCGCGGATGCGGATCATCCCCTGGCCCGTCATGTGCAGGCGGCCGCCTTTCTCGGCCAGGGGCGCCTGGAGGTAGGTGGCCGAGTCGCCGCCCGTGTTCGTCAGGCGCACCTCGATCATCTTCGGGCCGGTCACGGGGTACACGGGCTGAAGCGGCCGTACCACCAGTTCCAGCGACGAGCCGCCGGCGCCTTTCTCCAGGTCGCTGGCGGCCAGTTGACGCAGGGCCTGCGCCTCGCTGGAATCCGTCAGGAACGCGTACTGGCCGACCAGTTGGAACCGCCGCTGGGCCGCATCGGCCAGGGGCTTGACGGCCGCCACGAACTGCTTGCCTTCCACATCCTGCCGCCGCAGGTCGAACACGCGGATAACGCTGTCCACGTGCACCGAGATCTGCCCCGGCAGGAGGGCGCCCTTGATGACATCCAGGACGGGCCCGCGCACCTCCCACGTCAGTCGCGGCACGATGTCGGGCTTGGCCTGGACGGAGTCGGCTTGGAACTGCACGATGATGTCGGCCTCCTTGTAAAGGGCCTTGAGGTCCTCGATGCCGACGGGTGGCCTTGAGGCGGGCGGGGCGGGCGGCTCCGCGGGGCCCGGCGACGGCTCGGCCGGCACAGGCGGTTCCGCAGGCCCGCGCGACGGTGCCGCCGGAGTAGGGGCGGCGGGGCCGGGCGCCGCGCCAGGCGCGGACGCTGCCGCCGGCGGCGATGCGCGGGGCGCGCCCCCCGGTGCCGCCGCGTCCCCGGAGGCAGGCGCTCCCGCCGCGGCCAGAAGCACGCTCACGAGAAGGATGGCTGCCATCGTACGTCTCTCCCGTGTTATCGCCGCGCAGGCCGAGCGGCCATAACGGGCGGCCCGCGGCAACGGGAGGGCGGAATAATCAAGGTATAAGAATTTGCGGGCGCCCCTGCCGCCTGCGGCCGCGCAGCGTCCGGTATTGCGCCAACAGTCTATCCTTTGGACGCGGCCAGGTAAAGCGCCGTTCGCGGCAAGCAGCGGTGAAGAACCTCCCGACTATGACACGGCGGGACTGGGATGTGACGAGGTTGAGGACGGTCGCGGCGCATGGGGGGCGTGGCGGCCGGTTGGCC
>VGYT01000157.1 GCA_016872895.1 Planctomycetota bacterium | reverse complement strand
CCGAACCACATATCGCTTGTTCATGCCGATCCTCCCCGGTATCCTGACCCCCGTGTGAGAATCGGCTATTCACACAAACTAACAACATCAAAAGACGACGGGTACTAGGCTTACACCCATGTTCGTCGACGAAGCCGAAATCTACGTCAAGGCCGGCGACGGCGGAGACGGCGCCGTCACCTTCCGCCGCGAGGCCGGCGTGCCGCGAGGAGGCCCCTCCGGCGGCGATGGCGGAGACGGCGGAGACGTCATCCTCCGCGCCAAGCCCGGCCTCGACACGCTCATCGACTTCCGCGGACGCCACCACTGGTGCGCCGTGAGCGGAGGCGCCGGCCGCTCCAAGGACATGGCCGGCGCCGGCGGGCCGGACCTCGTCGTCGACGTCCCGCCCGGCACGCTAGTCTTCGACAAGGACAAGGGCATCCTCATCAAGGACCTCTCGCGGCCCGGCATGGCGGTGGTGGTGGCCCGCGGCGGCAAGGGGGGGCGCGGCAACGCGCGCTTCGCCACCTCCACCAACCAGACGCCCCGCTTCGCCGAACCCGGACAGCCCGGCGAGGCCCGGAACCTGCGCCTGGAACTGAAACTCATCGCCGACGTCGGCCTGGTGGGCCTGCCGAACGCCGGCAAATCGACCCTCCTTGCCCGCCTGTCGGCCGCGCGCCCCAAAATCGCCGATTATCCATTTACAACACTTGAGCCGAGCCTCGGCATCGTCGAGGCGGGCCAGGAGCGCCGCTTCGTCATGGCCGACCTGCCCGGACTCATCGAGGGCGCTCACCGCGGCGTCGGCCTGGGCGACGAGTTCCTCCGGCACGTCGAGCGCACGCGCATCCTCGTGCACCTGGTCGAACTCCGCCCGCACACCGGCCAGGCGCCCCCCGAGGCGTACCGCACCATCCGGGCCGAACTGGCCGCTTACAGCCCGCACCTGGCGGCCAAGCCCGAAATCGTCGTCCTGACGAAGGCCGACCTCGCCCCCGGCGACGACTCCGTACGCCGCGAGTTTCAGCAGGCCGTCGGCGTGCCCGTCATCGCCATCTCCAGCGCCACCGGGGCGGGCCTGGCGCGCCTCCTGAAGGCCATCCTCGATGAACTCGACGAAGTGGCGGCCGAAAGCGCCGCGGCCCCCGCGGGAGCAAACGAGCCCGCCGCGGGAGCAGATGAACCCGCCGCGGGAGCGGCGGGTTGTCCCCCGCCCGAGGCCCAGCCATGACCGCGTTCATCGCCATCGCGCTCGGAAACTCCCGCGCGGCGGCGGCCCGCGCCGACTCTAGCGCCCTCGGCCCGGTCCGCCGCGCGCCAGCCGACCGCCTCGAAGATTTGCGCGACGTGCTGGCCCGCGCCTGCCCCGACTGCGGCGGCGATCCGATGCCCGTGGTCGTCGCGTCAGTAAATCCGCCGGCCCTCGCGCGCCTGGAGCGTCTCTTGTCCGAGATGTCGCTGCCGCCGCCCGAGGTCGCCCGCCGCGACTTCCCCATCCCCATCCGCACCGACGTGCGGGAACCCGAGCGCGTCGGCACGGACCGCCTCCTCGGCGCCCTGGCCGCCTTCCGCCGCGAGGGCCGCGCGTGCATCGTGGTCGATTGCGGCACGGGCATCACCGTGAACTCCGTCAGCGCGGGCGGCGTCTTCCTGGGCGGGGCCATCCTGCCGGGCCTCGCCATGATGGCCCGGGCGCTGGCGGGCGGAACGGCCCTGCTGCCCGAAGTCGCGCTGCCCGAGATCGCCCCCGGCATCGGCCGCACCAGCGAGGAGGCCATCGCCGCGGGCATCCTGCACGGGACCGGCGGCGCCGTGGCGACCCTGGTCCTCCTCGCCGGCAAGTTGCTCGGCGGGAACGCCGCCGTCCTGCTCACGGGCGGCGACGCGCCGCGCCTGGCCCGCTTCCTGCCGCCCGACTGCGGCAAGGTCTTCCCGGACCTGGTGCTCGAAGGCCTGGCCATTGCGTACCGCGAGCGGCCCGCGCGGCAGCCGCCGCCTCGCAAGTGACCCGACGCTGCCGCCTCGGGCTCGGCGAAGCAGCGCGGGTTCTGCGACGTCCAGATGAGCAAGATGAGCGAGTCGGACACAGGTGCCTTCGCCGTGCTGACGCCGCCGGGTCGCGGCGGAATCGCGGTCATCCGCTGCGTCGGCCCGCGGGCCGAGGCCGCAGTGGCGGCGGCGTTTCGCGCCGTACGCGCCGGCGCCGCGGACCTGCCCGCGCCCGGGGCGCTGGCGTACGGCCACGTCCTCGACGCCGATGGCCGGCCCATCGATGAAGTCATCCTGTACCGCGAAGGCCCGGCCGCGCTGGAGGTGAACTGCCACGGCGGTCCGGCGGCCGTGCGGGCGGTCTGCGGCCGCCTGGCCGCCCTCGGCCTTGAGCAAGCGGACCCCGACCGCCTGCTGGAACTGGAGGGCGCGGCCCGCCTCGCACGCGACGCCCGCCGCGCACTCCGCCGCGCCACGACGCCCCTGGCCGCCCGCATCCTGCTGGACCAACTCAACGGCGCCCTGGCGCGGGCAGTCGAAGACGTCGCGCGGACCCTCGCGCCCGCGCGAGGCACATCGCGTGAGGACTCGCCGGAGAAACACGGAGACACGGAGGGTGAAGCGATCGCTTCAGTTGACGCCCTGCTTGACCGCTGGCGCACCTGCGGCCGGTTCCTGGCCGACCCGCCGCGCATCGCCATCGCGGGCCGGCCGAACGCGGGCAAATCGACCCTCCTGAACCGCCTCGCCGGGGCCGAGCGCGCCATCACGTCGGCCGCGCCGGGCACCACGCGCGACGCCGTCGAGGCCGAGGCCGCCCTGGAAGGCGTGCCCGTGGTGCTCGTGGATACGGCCGGCCTGGGCGAGCCGCGCAGCCAGGTCGAGCGCGCGGGCGTCGAGCGCGCCCGCCGCGAGGCCGCCCGCGCCGCCGCCGTCGTGTACCTGGTCGACGCCGCGCAGGAACCTCACGCTGAGGATGAGGCCGCGCTGTCGGCCCTCGGCGGCCGGGCGCTGCTCGCGTTGAACAAGATTGATTTATGCGCGGCCGCGCGCGACGCGCCCGCGCGCGACGCGCCGGCGCGCGGGGGCATCCGCATCTCCGCCCTCACCGGTGAAGGCGTGCCGGCGCTCGTGGGGGCCATCCTCTCTCGGCTGGGCTGGCAGCCGCCCCCGCCCCGCGCGGCCGTGCCGTTTACGGCCGGGCAGGCCGAGGCCCTTCACGCCGCGCGCGGCGCCCTGGCCTCCGGCCGCGCCGACGACGCCCGCCGGCACATGGCCCATCTCATCAAGGCGCCGTAGCACCCGCCCGGCACTAACCACGGCGGCCCCCGCCGAACGGCCACGGCGCCGCTCCCTTACGGTCGCGGCTCTCTACGAAATCCACCCCAGGATGTCCCGGTAGGTCACAATGAGGAAGATGGCGAGCACGGCGGCCCAGCCGGCGCTCCATACCCAGGTGCGCACCTTCAGGCTGATGGGCCCGCCCTTTATCCGCTCCAGGATGACAAACAGAACGTGCCCGCCGTCAAAGGGCGGGACGGGCAGGAAGTTCAGAACCGCGATGCACACGGCCAGCATGCCGATGAACTCCATCATGGTCCCCGGCCCGTGCGAGGCCACCGCCAGGGCCGCCCGGACGATGCCCACCGGCCCAGCGGCGGCCCGCGTGCTCACCTGGCCCGTCATGAGTTGCTTGAGGTTCACGTACACCCGGGTCAGCCAGAGGCCGGTCTGCTTCAGGCCCCGCCCGGCCGCCTTCAGCGGGCTGTAGATTCGTGGCAACGGCTTATACATGGGCATGCCGACGGCGTCGGCCACGCTCAGCCGCTCCTGGGGCACGGTCTTGGCCCTGAGCGTTGTGGCCAGGACGCTCCCGCCGCGCTGCACCTGGAGGGGCACCGGCCGCTCGCCCGCGGCCAGGACGGTCTCCAGGAGGTCGCCCCAGTCCTCGACTCGTCGGCCGCGGTCGCCCGCCGAGACGATGAGGTCGCCCGGACGCAGGCCCGCCTCCTGGGCCGGCCCGCCCGCCGTCACCGTGCCCACCTGGACGGGCGACCCCAGGGCCGCCCCCATGCTGATGCCGGTGCGCGGATGGTCCGCGCCCGGGAGCATGGCGGTGCGGCAGGACACGTCAAGGAACTCCCCGCCGCGCAAGAGCGTAAGGCGGATTTCTGCGTCGGCCCCCGCCGCCTTGACGGTCTCGACCACCTGGTCGGCAGACGGCCACTTCTTGTCCTGGATGGCGGCGATGCGGTCATGCGGCCTCACGCCCACCTCGGCCGCCGGAGAGCCGGCGTCCACGCCCCCGACCTCAACCGGCCAGGCCATGCCGTACTCGTACATCTTGAGGTCGGCCGGATTGACGCGCACTTCCTTCGTCGTGCCGCCGCGCAGCCGCCGCAGCGCAACTGGGCCGGGAGGCGCATCGGCCAGGGCCTTCACCAGGGCCCGCCAGGTCTCCACGGGCCGGCCGTCCACGGCGACGATGCGGTCGCCCTCCTCGAACCCCGCCTGCTCCAGGAGCGCGCCCGGACGCAGCCACTTCGCGATGACCGGCTCGCGCTCCGGCTCCAGCCCGATCATCGGGAAGAGCGACCCCGGCACCCGCGTGCTGGCCACCGTGATGCCGGCGAACTCGGGCGCACCTTCCTTGCCCGTCCGCTCCAGGTCGATGGCAAACGACGTGCCGGCATCGGCCAGGGCCACCGTCCAGATGAGGTCCTCGAAGGTCTCCACCGGGTCGCCGTTGACGGCCAGGATGCGGTCGCCGGGCATGATGCCGGCCTTCGCCGCGGGCATGCCCTCGATGGCGTCGCCCACGACGGGCACGGGCGCCACGATGCCTACCGCAGGCGCCACTGTGAACAGCGCGAGTGCCAGCACGGCGTTCATCACCACGCCGGCCGAGAAGACGACGATCCGCTGCCAGGCGGGCTTGTTGCACAAGCCGCGCGGGTCCTTTCCGTCCTCGACCTCCGGGTGCTCGCCCGCCAGGTCCACGAAGCCGCCGAGCGGCAGCCAGCGCACGGAGTACTCCGTCTCGCCTTTGCCCCACGTGAGCAGGCCGCGGTACTGCCACCGCCCCCCGGCGCGCACCGGCACGCCGACCACCGGGCCGAAGCCGATGGCGAACTTCCGCACGTGCACGCCGAACCACTTGGCGGCCAGGAAGTGCCCCAGTTCGTGCACGAGGATAATCAGCCCCAGGCCGAGAACTATTTCGACGACGTACAGGATGGTTTCCACCGTTTCGCTTCCTCTCTGGCCCAGGCGTCGGTCGCCAGGACGTCTTGGAGCGTCGGCTGCGCGATCCACCGATGGGCGTCCAGCACCCGCTTCACCACGGGAACGACGTCGGTGAAACGGACCTGCCCGTCCAGGAACGCGGCGACGGCGGTCTCATCGGCCCCCGACAGGGCCGCCCCCAGCGACCCGCCGCGACGCACGACCTCGAACCCCAACCCCAGCGCAGGGAACTTCCGCGCGTCCGGCTCGTCGAAGTGCAGCCCCCCGAGCATCGCCAGGTCGAGGCGCGGCCAGGGGGCGGCACGCCGCTCAGGGTACGTCAGCGCATATTGTATGGGCGTCCGCATGTCGGGCGGCCCCAACTGCGCCAGGCACGAGCCGTCGATGAACTCCACCAGCGAGTGCATCGTGGACTCGCGGTGGATGATGACCTGTATCTGCTCCGCCGCCAGCCCGAAGAGGTGATGGGCCTCGATGACCTCCAGGGCCTTGTTCATCAGCGTGGCCGAGTCGATGGTGATCTTCCGGCCCATGGACCACGTGGGATGGTTCAGGGCCTCCTGGGGCGTTACGTGCGCCAGTTCCTCGACCGCGCGGCTGTAAAAGGGTCCGCCGCTGGCCGTCAGCAGTACGCGGCGAACCTCGCTTCTCCGCCCGCCGGCCAGTGACTGAAAGATCGCCGAGTGCTCGCTGTCGACCGGGATGACCTCTGCGCCCGAGCGCCGCGCCTCGGCCATCACCAGGTCGCCCGCCATGACGAGGGATTCCTTGTTGGCGAGCGCCAGGCGTTTGCCGGCGCGGACGGCGGCCAGCGCGGCAGGCAGCCCCGCCCCGCCGACGACGGCCGACAGAACGATCTGGACGTCCGGCCGCGCGACCAGCAACTCCAGCCCTGCCGGGCCGGCCAGGATTTCCGGCGCCGCGCCCTTCGGCAGGGCCTTGCGCACGGCCTGTGCGGCCCGCTCGTCCGGGACCGCCACGGCGCGGGCGCCGGTCTCCGCCGCCTGGCGCGCCAGAAGCCCCGTCTGCCGCGCCGCAGACAGCGCGACGATGCGGTACGGCACCCCGAGCGACGCCACGACCTCAAGCGTCATCCGCCCGATGGAACCGGTTGACCCCAGGACGGCGATGTTCGGCACGCGACGGCTCCGCTACGGGAGGCGGCGCCGACGCCCACGCTGCGTCCGCCGGCCGCCTGAAGGCATGAGTGTACGTCCGGACCGGGCGCTTTTCAATCCAGAACAGCGGTGGCAGAAGCGCGCCGGCGCGGGTATTATTAGTACTGAGGGGAAAGATGCGCATGGTCGAGGCGAGCATGCCGGTGCGCAGCGCGAAACGCGGGACGCGCCATGTGGCACGGCCGGCTGCCGCTGCGGCGGGCGTTCTGGCGTCCCTGGCCCTGGCCGTCGCCGGCTGCGGGCGGGAGTACGTTTACTTCCGCCCGGCCGAGAATCCGCAGGGCGCATCGCCCGGATGGGTGGCGCAGGGCAGGTATCGCGTCCCGCCCGGCGAGGGGGCGGTTGAGGTCAGCCTGAGCGCGCGCGGCATGGTCGAGGCCGAGAAGGGTGAAGACTCGCGGCGGACGCTTGAAGTGAGGTTCGCCGTCCGCAACCAGGGGCAGGCGACGTGGTCTCTCGACCCGGCGCAGACGAAAATCGTTGACGACGACGGGCGCCAGGTGGCCGGCGCCCGGGCCTGGCAGGGCAGGTCGCGCATGGGCGCCATCTTGATCGCCGGCGGGGCAAGCGAGGCGTTCTCGCTGACGTTCGACCTGCCGGAGGAGGCCCGCTTTGAGTCGCTCGGGTCGCTGCGCGTCGCGTGGCCTTACCGCTACGGCGACAAGCCGTACGAGGGCAGCACGAAGTTCATTCGCATCGAGGAAGTGACGTACTACTACCCGGACTACTACGGGCCGTATTACGGCCCGTACTTCTACGGACCCTACTACGGACCTTACTACGCCCCGCCCTACTGGCGCCCGTACCACGGCCCGTACTATTACGACCCGTGGTATGACCCGTGGTTGGCCTACCGCGCGCGGCGCCGGTGAGGCCGGCGCCTTATGCCTTCTGATCTTCAGTCCCGGGCGCCTCGGGCTTGGGCGGTTCGCGGGGGGCGGCTTCGGCCGCAGGGGCCTCGGCCGTGGGCGCCGAAGGGGCCGGGGGCTCTTCGGGCCTGGGCTTTCCGATGCGTTTGCGTTCGGTGCTGAGGGGTGCTTCCTTCTTGGGTCCGCGTCCGCCGCGACCGCCCGGCCTGCCGCCGCCGGGCCTGCCGCCGCCGGGCCCGCCGCGGCCCGGACCGCCGCCGGGTCTGCCTCCGGCCCTGGCGGCGCCTTCGGCCTTTCCGGCAGCCTCTGCGGCCTTCGGAAGTGCCTTCGGCCGGCCGCTGGTCGTATGCAGGGTGGTTGCGATGGGCGGCCTTCGTTTCGGCTTGGCGGCGGCCTTGGCGGCAACCGCGGCTTCCTTGGCGGCCTCCTCGGCCTTCGTCACCGCCTGCCGCGCGTTCCAGGCGTACTTCCTCTGGAACTTCTCAACGCGCCCGGCCGTGTCGATGAACTTCTGCTGCCCCGTGAAGAAAGGGTGACAGTTGGAGCACACTTCGACCGCCAGCGCGGCCACGGTGGACCGCGTCATCCACGTATTCCCGCAGCCGCAGGTGACCTTGCAGTCAACGTACTTGGGATGGATGTCTTTCTTCATGGCTCAACTTTCCTTATGCTATACGTTCTTCGGCTTCTTCGGCAGGCTTTGGATGATCTGGTCGGCTATGCCGTAGGCGACGGCCTCCTCGGCGCCCATGAAGCGGTCGCGGTCGATGTCTTCCTCGATCTTCGCCTGGGGCTGGCCGGTGTGCTTGGAGAGTATCTCGTTGAGGCGCGCCCGCAGGCGAAGGATTTCCTCCGCCTGGATGCCGATGTCGGTGGCCGTGCCGCGCGCCCCGCCCATGGGTTGGTGAATGAGTATGCGGCTGTTGGGCAGGACGAATCGCTTGCCCTTTGCTCCTGCGGCCAGGAGGACGGCTGCCATGCTTGCCGCCTGGCCGAGGCAGTAGGTGGCCACGGGGCATCCGACGAACTGCATGGTATCGTAGATGGCCATGCCGGCGGTGATGACGCCGCCGGGCGAATTGACGTAGATCGAGATGTCGGCGTCGGCGTTTTCGTTCTGGAGGAACAGCAGTTGGGCGATGACGACGTTGGCCATGTCGTCTTCGATCTCGCCGCCGATGAATATGATGCGGTCCTTCAGGAGGCGCGAGTAGATGTCGTAGGCGCGCTCGCCGCGCCCGGTCTGTTCGACAACGATGGGGATGAGTTGATTTCGCGGTTGCACGGTAAACGCCCCTTTTCCGGCGTCGGGCCGGCCGGGCAGCCGCCCGGGCGGACCCGCCGGCCGGCTATTTTTTCACCTCTGCGGTATGTTCAAGGACCTCGTCCACGAGGCCGTATTCCTTGGCTTCCATCGCGGTGAAATAGCGGTCGCGTTCTGTTTCGGCGCGTATCCTGGCGGGGTCCTGGCCGGTGTGCTTGGCGAAGATCTGGATGAGGCTGTCCTTGTCGCGGAGGACTTCCTTGGCGGCGATGGCGATGTCGGATGCCTGCCCGCCGACTTCGCCGGCGGGCTGGTGGAGCATGATCTTGGCATGAGGCAGGGCGAATCGCTTGCCCTTCGTGCCGCCCGCCAGCAGCAGGGCCGCGCCGCTGGCCACCAGGCCGATGGCGTACGTGGCCACGGGCGAGTCCAGGAACTGCACCGTGTCGTATATCGCCATCGTGCTGGAGACGTACCCGCCGGGCGAGTTGATGTACAGGCTGATCTCCTGGCTGCGCTTCTCGCTCTGGAGGTACAACAGTTTCATCACGATGTTGTTGGCCGCCGCGTCGTCGATGACGCCCTCCAGGAACACGATGCGGTTCTCCAGCAGCAGGTCCGACAGCGTGAGCCACCGCTGCTGCTGGTAGGGGTGCATGGCGCCATAAGGGCGAACGAGCCTGCCTTCGGAGCCTTCCGGCCGCGGATGAGCCGCCATGGGCCTGTCCTTTCCACTTCGCCGATTCGGAATTGTGCGGCGCCGTCGCGCGATTTCGGCAAATCCGCTGCGCGGCGGGTCAGGAGACCCGCCGCGCAAAACTTTTTAGGTTCTACCTAGGTCGATTCGACCTGCCCCTCGGCCCGGGGGTCCTCGGCCGCAGGCGGCGGAGCGCCTTCGGCCGCCGGGGCCGGCCCGGCCGGGCTTGCCGCGGCGTCGCCCTGGCGAGCCGGGCCGACCTTCGCCTTCTCCAGGAGCACTCGCACGACCTTGTCTTCGCGTATCTGGCTGCGAAGGCTTACGAGGGAGCCGTCGGCCTCCATTTCCTCGCGCAGGCGGTCGTCGCGGCGGCGGTACTGCGCGGCCATGAATCGGACGCGGGCATCGACCTCGGCGTCGGTCGCCTCGATGTTCTCCTTTTTGCCGATGGCGTCCAGGATGAACATCAGTTTCAGTTCCCTTGCCGCGCGGTCGGTGCTGGCCCCGCGGATGTCGGCCAGGCGTTTCTCGATCTCCTCGACCGGCACGCCGCGATACCGCAGCCCCCCCACGGTGCGCTGAAGGACGTTGTTGGCGTGGCGCTCGGCCAGTTCGGCCGGCAGGTCGAACTTGACGTTGTCCAGGAGCCACTGCTGGACGGCCTGTTCCTGGCGTTCGCGGAAGACCTGGTCGCTGCGGCCTTCGAGTTCGCGGCGGAGGGTGCGCTTCAGGGCGTCCAGGTCTTCGTGGTCGGTCGCAGCCAGGAGGGCCGCATCGTCGGGCAGCGCGACGCGCTCCAGGCGGTTCACCTTGACGCGGACCTCGGCCTCCTTGCCCCTGAGGTCTTCCTTCTCGGCGTCCTGGCCGATGGCGACCCTGGCGGTGCGGGTCTCTCCGACCGCGGCCCCCGCCAGGAGTTCGTTGAACTTCTCCAGGCGGATGCCCTCGATGGCCACGGGCGCCACCGGCATGCGCGAGTTCTGCCTGTCCAGCACCACCAGGTCGCCCACCTGGATGGCCACGTCGCCGGTGACGATGTCGTTTTCCCTGGCGGCGCCGGCGGCGGGCACCTCGTCCAGCCGCCCGTGCGACTCGCGCAGGTTCTCCAGGGCCCGCGCCACGTCCTGGTCGGTCACGGTGGGCTGCTCCACGTTGACGGGGATGCCCACGTAGTCCGGCAGTTCGAACTCGGGGCGGACCTCCAGGTCCACCGAGAAGGCCAGCGGGCCGCCCTCGGGCATCTCGATCTTCTCCGGGTCGACGTCCGGCTCGCCGATGACCTGGAGTTTCTGCTCCTGGAGGGCCTTGTCGAAGGCTTCGGAGATGAGTTTGGCGCGGGTCTCGTCGCGCACGGCGTCGCGGAAGCGTTTCTCGACCAGCCGCCGCGGCGCCCGGCCGGGGCGGAAGCCCGGCACCTGGGCCTCGCGCTCAAGTTCCCCGAACCGCTCGTCCATCTTCGCCTTGACCTCGTCGGCCGAGAAACTGATAGAGAGCCGCTTCTTGCACGGGGCCACGGTTTCAACCTTGACGTCCATCGGCGATGCTCCTCGCGCCCGCAGGAGCGGGCGGCTTGACCGCAGAGAACGCAGAGAAAAATGAGACGCGAAGGAAACGGCACGGCGTCAGTTTCTGTTGTTATTCAATTCCTTCCTCTGCGTTCTCTGCGCTCTCTGCGGTGAAAGGAATCTGCGTATGATCCCCGCGGCCCGCCAATACGGAGGGCGGGTCGGCGACTTCGGCGGGCGGGCGCCCGAGCCGCTCAGGCGACGCCAGGAGTGGAGCGGGCGATGGGACTTGAACCCACGACTTTCACGTTGGCAACGTGACGCTCTACCACTGAGCTACGCCCGCATCTGCCTTGAAAGGGTCGTCGGGACCACCCTTCCGGGCCCACCGACCAACCGTTGGCCGCTGACTATACCCGGCGCAAAGGGCCGATGCAAGCCAAAAAAAGGGTGAC
>VGYT01000156.1 GCA_016872895.1 Planctomycetota bacterium | reverse complement strand
TGCTGTACCGGCCGCCGACTCGTCCTGCGGCGGAGCGCGGCAAGCCCGAGGCGTGCCCGCGCTGCGGGGGCGAGCGATACGTCGGCCGCACGGGTCTGTTTGAGGTCATGCCCATCGACGCGGTGGCCCGCGAGATGATCGGCCGCGGGGCGCCCGCCGCCGACATCCGCACCTACGTCCGCAAGTCGGGGGCACGCAACCTTCAGGAGGAAGGGCTCCAGATGGTCATCGAGGGCCGCACCAGCATCGAGGAAATCCTGCGGGCCATCAAGCAGGCGAGTTGAGAGGGCAGGGGGCCGAGGGCAGGGGGCCGAGGGACGGGGGTCCGAGGGACGGGGGTCCGAGGGACGGGGGCCGAGGTGTTTGTGTTTAGCCGTCGCCGGTACGGCGACGCATTACGCCTTCAAGAGACAACAACCGTGCTTATGAACATTTTTGCATGTGTCGCCATGGCCGGCGTCGCCTACATGGGCGTGGTCCACGGCGTTTACCGGTCGTTTCAGACGCTGGCGGCGTGCGTGCTGGCGGGGGTCGTCGCGCTGGGACTGTTCGGCCCCGCGACGGCCCTGCTGCCGGCCGGCGACCCGAAGAGCATCTGGTACTTCGCGGCGGACCCGTTCTGCCTGTGGGCGATCTTCTGCGCCGCCTTTCTGGCGCTGCGGACGCTGGCCGAGAAACTCCTGAAGAACGAGCCGGAACTGCCGTACCTCGTGGACCGCGCCGGGGGCGCCGTCTTCGGCGCCGCCACGGGGTACCTTGCGGCGGGCATGTGCGCGCTGCTGGTGCAGATGCTGCCGACGAGTCCGGACCTGCTGGGCTACGAGGCGTTCCGCCACCGTGCCGCCGAAGACGGCCGGCCGGAAGCGGGCGAGCCGGCCCGGCCTGAGAGGGTGGAGGCCGGGCGCTCGCTCTGGCTAGTCTGGGACCGCGGGACGCTCGCCTTCTTCGGCTACCTGTTGTCGCAGCCGCTGGGGTCCGACGATGCGGGCCTGTTCTCGCGTTACGGCGACCTTTACCCGCCGGCCGAGCAGCGCGGCGAAGGCTATCAGCCCGCGGTCGATGCCGCCGACGTGCTGTACTATTACTGGTATCGGCGCTACGAGTTCATCCTGTGGCAGACGGGCGAGGCAGGGGGGCCGATTCCGCCGGAGGCGGCGCGCGGCCCGCAAGGAGGGCCGGGGCTGGCGCTTGCCGTGGGCCAGGCCGGGACGCAGTCTGAGGTCAACCTGCGCATCATCCGCCTGGAGCGCCTGGCGGCGCTGGCGGCGTTTGCGCAGGAGCGGCCGGGCGCAGGCGAGGAGTTCGTCCTGGTGACGCTGCGGTTCCGGCCCGCCGGGCGGATGCCCAAGACGGTGGATTCCTCGCAGTTCTTCCTGCTGGGGACGCGCGGCGAGCGGTACACCGGGCCGCTCGTTCTCGGCCGCGCGAAGGCCGCCCAGCCTGAGCCGCAAATCCTGCCCGACTTCGCGATGCCGTCTGTGCCGGCCTTCCGCGCGGCGCGATTCAACATGCCCGCGGGACGGCAGGAAGGGCACTTCCTGGCCTCCGGTGCGGCCTTTACGTTCACCGACCCGGAGCAGCAGGAGGTGCGCACGCTTGTCTTCGCCGTGCCGAAGCAGATGACCAACGAGATGTTGCGGCTGAACGTGCTGGCTGCGCCGGCGCCGGGGCCGGCGTCGCCCGCCGCCGTGCCGCCCGCTGCGATGCCGAAGCCGGGCGCGGCGCCTTCTCCTGGGAAGGCCGCGCCCCCTGCCGCGCCCGCG
Source organism: Planctomycetota bacterium (assembly GCA_016872895.1). Lineage (GTDB taxonomy): Bacteria > Planctomycetota > Phycisphaerae > FEN-1346 > FEN-1346 > VGYT01. The sequence continues at coordinate 9,464 of VGYT01000156.1, read as the reverse complement.
CCGCCCGCGCCGGCGAAGCCCGCCGCGTCGCCCGCCGCGGCCGCGCCGCAGGCTGCGCCGGCGAAGTAGCAGAAGGGCGGGGGTGATTCGTATAAGGCAGGCACATGGAAGACCTTGCCCGATATATATGCGAGAAGGCGAAGCGCCGGGGGGCGGCCTTCGCCGACGTCCGCATCCTGCACCGCCGCAGCGAGAGCATCATGGTCCAGGACGGCCGGGCCGATAAACTGGCCGCCTACTCGGACCGCGGCATCGGCGTCCGCGTGCTGGTGGGCCGGTGCTGGGGCTTCGCCTCGGCCGACAGCCTGCGCAAGCGCCGGGCCGAGCGGTGCCTCTCCGACGCCCTTGCGCTGGCCCGCGCATCCGAGGCGTTCGTCAGCGACCCGGCGATGGTGGCGCAGGCGCGCGGCATCGAGGCCGAGGACCGCCGCGAGCCGGAGGTCCCCCCCGCCGCCATGCCGGTCAAGGAGAAGATGTCGCGGCTGCTGGAATACGAGCGGGCGGGCCGCGCGGCGGGCGGCAAGGCCATCGTCAACAGCATCGTCAGTTACTCCGACGGCGAGCGGGAGGAGGTCCTGGCCAACACCGCCGGGGCGCTCGTACGCACCGCCGTCACGCGCGCCGTGGTCACGTGCCTGATGGTGGCCACCGACGGCAAGATACTTCAGCGCGGCACGGAGCATCGGGGCATCGCGGGCGGGGCGGAACTCCTGCGGCGCACCGGGGCCGAGGAGTTCAGCGTGCGCGCCGCGCGCAAGGCCCTGGGCCTGCTTGCGGCCAGGCCCGCCCCGGCCGGGCGGTTCACGGTCATCTTCCACCCCAGCATCACGGGGCTGCTGGTGCACGAGGCCCTGGGGCACAACAGCGAGGCCGACGCCGTATGGGCGGGGCAGAGCATCCTGGAGGGACGCCTGGGCGAGGCGCTCGCGGCCGAGTGCGTATCCATATATGACGATTCAACGCTGCCCGGCGAGTTCGGCTCCTACGCCTACGATTCCGAGGGCACGCCTTCCCGCCGCCGCCCGATCATCGAGAAGGGGCGCCTCGCGGGCTTCCTGCACAGCCTGGAGACCGCCGCCAGGATGGGGGCCGAGCCGACGGGCAGCGCCCGCGCCGAAAGTTACGACTGCCGGCCCATCCCGCGCATGTCGAACACCTTCATGGCCCCCGGCGCGGTTCCGTTTGCGGAGATGGTGCGCGGGGTGGAGCGCGGCATATACCTCATGGACGGGCACTGGGGGTACGTCTTCGTCCAGAAGGGCCAGTTCATCTGCCACGCGGGACAGGCGCGCATGATCGAAAACGGGCAACTGGGCGAGCCCCTCAGGGACGTCTCCGTCTCGAGCATGACGCTGGACACGCTGCGGAAGATCGACGCCGTGGGCGACGATTTCGAGATGAAGATGCCCGGCATGTGCGGCAAGGAGGGGCAGTCGGCCCCGACGGACACGGGCGGCCCGCACGTCCGCGTGGCCGACGTGGTCGTCGGCGGGCAGCACGGCGGGTAAGAGATAACGGCTGTCATTGGTCATTTGTCATTGGTCACTTGTGACAACTGACAAAGGACGAATGACAAAGGACGATCCGTTGAAAAAAACCTACCTCGACATCTGCTGCCGCTGCGTCGAGCGGGCCGTGCGCCTCGGGGCCGAGTGGTGCGACGCCAGCGCCGGCGCGGCCCGCGACATCTCCGTCGCCGTCGAGAAGACCGGCATCAAGACCGCCGACGCCGGCCAGGGCGAGGACGCGGCCATCCGCGTCTTCGTCCGCGGCGGCATGGGCTACGCCTCGGTCAGCGGCTCGGCCCGGCGCGACATCGACCGGGCCGTCGAGCGGGCCGTCGCACTGGCCGGCGAAGCCACGCCCGACCCGGACTTCCGCGCCCTGCCCCCGCCGCAGCCGGCGCCGGAGGTCGAGGGCCTCTACGACGATCGCATCGCCGGCATGGGCGTCGAAGACGTGGTCCGCATCGCCGCCGCCAACATCCAGGCCGCACGCGCCATGGAGCCGGACGTGAACCTCTCCGGCCACGTGGGCCTGGCCGTCGGCGAGGGCGCCCTGGCATCGTCCACCGGCGTGGCCGTTGCCGCGCGCGGCACGGAGATCGACGCCGACCTGGAGGCGCTTCTTAAGCGCGGCCAGGACAAGGGCTACTTCTACGACTTCGATTTCGGCCGCAACCTGGCCGACACGGCCCCGGAGAAGGTGGCGGAGAGCGCCATCCTGGGCGCCCGGCGGTTCCTGGGCGCGCGGCGGATACATTCCGGCCGCATGACGCTCATCCTGGGGCCGCTGGCGGCGTACGGCTTCATCGGCGGCCTGGTGGGGGCGGCGAACGCCGAGAGCATACAGCGCGGACGCAGTTACCTCTGCGGCAAACTTGGCGAGATAATTGCAAGCGAACATCTGACGGTCGTGGACGACGGCCTCGTGCCGCGGGGCATGCGCTCCGGCGCGCACGACGGCGAGGGCACGCGCCGCCGGCCGCTGACGATCATCGAGCGCGGGCGACTCGTAAGCCTTCTACATAACTCGTACACCGCGGGCAAGGCGGGCGCCGAGAGCACCGGCCACGGAACGCACTCCGGCGGCATCGCGGCGACGAACCTGCGGCCGGCGCTGGGCGCGCGGCCCGCCGCGGAACTCGTCCGCGAGGTCAAGGAAGGCATTTACCTTGAGAGCGGCGAAATCCGGCCCGACCCCGCCTCCGGCGACATCTCCGCCAGCATCGACTTCGGCTTCTACGTCAAGGACGGCTGCATCCAGTTCCCCGTCGAAAGCGCCATGCTGGGCGCGAACATCCTTGAGTTGCTTCCGCGCCTGGACGCCGTTTCCTCGGATGCCCGCGAGGAGCCCGGCATCCTCATGCCCACGCTGCGCTTCCAGGACGTGCAGATCGCGGGAACGGAGTAGCCCGCCGCTGGGCAGGTCATGGCCGCGAGCCGCTCCGGGCGTGCCGGGCGCCCCGGCTCGGTCGGAAGCGGGCGGGCTCAGTCGGCCATGCGCACAAGGTTCTGCCGGCCGAGGGCCTCGCGCAGCACCGCCTGGGCCTCCTGGCCGGTGCGGGCCTCCAGCAGGCGGCGGCGCATGTTCTCGTCAATCAGGGCGCGGGCCAGCGCCGCAAGAATCTGCACCTGGAGGTCCGCCCGCTCTGCGGGAGTCAGAATCAGGAAGGCCAGGTCCACCGGCAGGCCGTCGGGTGCGTCCCACTCCAGGCCGGCCGCGGAACGCCCCACCGCAATCAGCGGTCGCTCGAGCCCCGGAATGCGGGCGTGCGGCATGGCCAGGTGGTTGCCGAGGGCCGTGCCGGCCGTTTCTTCCCGTGCCCGGACTGCGGCGGCGATGTTGTCGGCATGCGGCAAACCGGGCTCCTCTGCCGCCGCCTGGCACAGGACGCGGATGGCGCTCCAGCGGTCGGGTCCGGGCAGGTCCACGGGCAGCGACTGCCGGATAACCAGGTCCAGCACCGAGATTTGCCGCCTGCGCCGCATAGACCACGCCATCCACGGTCCCAGGATGATGCTGGAGATAAGCGCGGCGAAAACGATCGCCACGAACACGGGCACGGTAATCAGGCGAAACTGAAGGGCCACGTAGGCCATGACCATTTCCATTGATCCGCCCGGCGTGTGAGCGATGGCCACTGTCACTCGGTCCCACCGCGACAGGGCGGTCATCCTCGCCCCCACCCACGCGCCGTAGTATCGGCCCGCCACGCCGACGACCGTCAAGAGGAGCACCAGCAGCACGTCGAAGTTCGCAAGGAAGTCGATCTGAATCGCGATGCCCGCGAAGAATATGGGCACGAACACCGCGTAAACCATCTGGTGGATGACCTGGCGGGTGCGTTCCGAGAGGTTCGGCGAGTCGCCCGCCATGATGCCGGCCAGGAAAAAGCCGAACAGGGCGTGGATGCCCATGGCGTGCGTCGCCAGGCCTGCAAGGAGGCCCACGCAGCAGACGAACGTCAGGACCAGCCCCGCCTCGCCCGACGCGCCCCGCTTTACGGCCCGGATGCCCAGGCCCACAAGCCGCCGGCCGACCGTCAGGCACAAGGCCGTAAAGGCCGCAGTCCCGCCCAGCACCAGGGCGACCCGGCCCGCGGCCATCTCGGCGTAACCGGCGAACCCCAGGACGAGCGTAAAGACGGCCCAGCCGATGATATCGTTGATCGTCAGGGCCGAGATGATAAGCAGGCCCAGGTCGCTCTTGAGAAGGTCAAGGTCGTGCAGCGCGCGCAGCGTCATCGGCAGCGCGCTTATGGTCATCACGGCTGCTATGAACAGCGCGAAAATGAGCCGCCGCGAAGGGTCCGGCAGGTAGCGGTCCGGCAGCAGATACGCCGGCACGAACGCCACCGCCATGGGCAGGATGATGTCGGTCAGGCTTATCTTCAGGACGTCGCGCCGCTGACGCCAGGCCACCGATACGTCCACCTCCAGCCCCGCGCTCAGCAGCAGCAGGAGCAGCCCGATCCAGCCCACGGTCTCCAGCATGGCGTGCTGAATGGCGTCGCCCGGAAACAGCGTCAGGTGAACTTGCGGCGCCGCCCGCCCCAGGATCGTCGGCCCCAGAAGGACGCCCGTCAGGATTTCGCCCAGCAGCGCCGGCTGGCCCAGCCTGCGGCAAACCGTGCCCAGCCCCCGTGCTGCGCCCAGCAGCACAAGCACCTGGACCAGGAAGACGAGCAATTGCTGCTCGCTAAGGTAGTGTATCGCCTGCGACACCGCCGCCCCTTCTTGCCCTGAAGCGCCGTTGCGGATGCCCGGTCCGATAAGAAAAAAGCCTGCTGGTCCGCCCGCCGCAGTTGCGCCTTCTTGACCGACGCGCGTTAGCAGCGTAGTATGACGGCCGCCCGATACGCCAGTGTAGTGCTCCGCCGGCATGGGGGCAAGGGCGAGAACTCGCGGTGCGCGGCGGTGGCCGCCTGATTCACGCGGATGCCCGCGAGGAGCCCGGCATCCTCATGCCCACCCTTCGCTTCCAGGACGTGCAGATCGCGGGGACGGAGTAATTGCGGATTGCGGAGTGCGGAATGCGGAGTGAACGGCGGGCCGAGGTTTCCGGCGGGCGTCTTGACGATGTGGAAGAGCCGCCGCAGGAACTGCTCGCGTTCCTTTTCGCAGCAGGCTACCGAGGCGGTTTCTCCCACATGCATACGCACTTGCGGAGTTCACGGCGGCCGTGCGCGCCCATCTGCTGGCTGCTGTTGCCCTTGCCGCGGGGCAGCGTCCAGATATGCCCGGTGCGCAGGCCAAAAGACTCGGCGAAGTCGCTCAGGATCAGGTCAACCGGCACTTCCTCGCCCGCGTAGCGCACCTTGTCGTTGACCATGACGATGCGGCCGCCGGGCTTAAGGACGCGGGCCAGTTCATAAACCACGAAGGCCATTTCGTAGAAGTAGTTGCGGACCATGCGGGCGATGTCGCGCACGTGGCGACGGGCGCTGCGATGGTCCCACCGCAGGTACTGGCCGTCCTTGCGGGTGAAACTGACTTCCTCAAGAACGCAAAACGCGGCGAATCGGAAGAGTTTGGCGATGCGCGGGTCGCGCACGTCCTCCTCGCAGCAAGCCAGGAACCCGCCCAACTCCTTCTCAGTCCTGGGGGAGAACGCGCCCGCGGCAAACACTTGACGGCGGCGCGGCGCGGCCCGATAATCCCGCCGAACGTCGGACCAAGAGGGCGGCTGATGGGCCTGTGGAAGGAGTTCATCCAGAAACCCATCCAGCAGAACCCCGTGTTCGTGCTGGTGCTGGGCCTGTGCCCCACGCTGGCCGTATCGACGAGCCTCGCCAACGGCGTGGCGATGGCCTGCGCGGCCACGGGCGTGCTTATCTGCTCGAACGTCCTGATAAGCCTCATCCGCAAGTTCATTCCGAACCAGATCCGCATCGCGTGCTTCATCGTGGTCATCGCGGGCTTCGTGACGATGTGCGAGATCATCATGAAGGCCCTTGCCCCGGAGGCCATCAACAAGGCCCTCGGCATCTTCATCCCGCTCATCGTCGTAAACTGCATCATCCTGGGGCGGGCCGAGGCGTACGCCTCGCAGCACGGGCCCCTGGCGAGCATGCTCGACGGCCTGGGCGTGGGCGTGGGATACCTGCTCTCGCTCGGCCTCATCAGTTTCATCCGCGAGGTGCTGGGGGCGGGCACGCTCTGGGGATACCGCCTTACGCCGGTGGTCCTGGGCGGCACGACCGTCATTCCGGAGTACACGCCGGCGGCCGTGCTGGGGATGGCCCCGGGGGCGTTCATCATCATCGGCCTCCTGTTCGGCCTCTTCTACTGGATCGGGAACCGCCGCCGCGAGGCCGCCCGCTGCGCGGCCGTGCCGGCCGTGCCGCAGGTGGCCCGGGACTTCCCGAAGCCCCCGAAGGAAGGAGCCGAGGCCGGCGGCCCCGGCCGGGGGCGCAGGGCCGCAGGCCGGGGCGCAGCCGTAGGGCCGTCGGCCCAGGTATTAACGCAAGGGGCGCGGAGAGCGCAGGGCAAGGGGTAGAGTCAGGTGGAAGCCGGATACGTTGAACTGGCGATCGCCTCGATTTTGATCTCGAACTTCGTCCTGGCGAAGTTCCTGGGGTTCTGCCCCTTCTTCGGCGTCACCCGCAGGATGAGCGACTCGGTGGGCATGGGCCTGGCCGTCATCTTCGTCATGGCCCTGGCGTCGGCCGTCACGGCGCTGGTGTACCGCCACCTGCTCCTGCCCACGAGCGACCAGCACACGAACGTGCTGGAGGCCTGGCTGGGCCTGTCCGTGCCGCAACCCGAGGGATACGTCCTGGTCCTGAAGACGATCTCGTACATTCTCGTCATCGCGGGCCTGGTGCAGTTCGTCGAGATGGTCCTGAGGAAGAACGTGCCGAACCTGTACCGGGCGATGGGCATCTACCTGCCCCTGATTACCACCAACTGCGCCGTGCTGGGCGTGGCGCTGTTGAACACCGAGGCGTGGCGCGACCCGGCCAACGGCCTGCCGCTGGCGAAGGCCGCGTGGAACGGTTTCTGCGGCGGGGTGGGGTTCCTTCTGGCGATGGTCCTGATGAGCAGCACGCGCGAGCGGATAGCCGAGAACCGCGTGCCCCGGGCACTCCGGGGCCTGCCCATCGCGTTCATCAGCGCGGGCCTGATGGCCCTGGCGTTCCTGGGGTTCACGAAATTGTTCGGAATCTCCGTGTAGCGCGGGGCGCTGCTGACGTTCGGAGCGGCGGCAAGTGACGGAACTTATCACAACCTACGCCGGGGCGGCCGTCGTGGTTCTGGCGTCCCTGGCCGTCTTCTTTGCCGTCGTCCTGGCCGTGGCGGACCGGTTCTTCCAGGTCAAAATTGATCCGCGCGCGGCCCGGATCGAGGAAATCCTGCCGCGCGCAAACTGCGGGTCGTGCGGGTTCGGCGGGTGCGCCGCCTACGCCGAGGCGCTCGTGCGGGGCGAGGCGGCCGCCGGGGCCTGCACCGCCGGCGGGCCGGAGGCGGCCAAGAAGATCGCCGCCATCATGGGCCTCGCGGTGGCCGCGTTCGTCCCCAAGGTGGCGGTCATCAAGTGCCAGGGCTCGCGCCAGAACACCCGCCCCCGGTTCCGTTACGTGGGCGAGCCCGACTGCCGCGCGGCCGCGGCCACGCAGTACGGCCAGACGGCCTGCCAGTACGCCTGCCTGGGCCTCGGGACGTGCGTCCGTGCGTGCCCGTTCGACGCCATGATTACGGACGAAGGGACCGGCCTGCCCCGCGTGCTGGAGGACCGCTGCACGGCCTGCGGCACGTGCGCGGCCGTGTGCCCGAAAAATATTATTGAGATTCTGCCCAAGGAGCGGTACGTTCACGTCCTGTGCCGCAGCCGGGACCCCGGCAAGGTGGTGCGCCAGTTGTGCAAGGCCGGCTGCATCGCCTGCAAGATGTGCGAGAAGGCCTGCCCCGTGGAGGGCGGCGCCGTGCACGTCCGGGACAACCTGGCGGCGGTTGACACGGAGACGTGTATTTCGTGCGGCAAGTGCGTGCGGGCCTGCCCCGTCGGCTGCATCGGCGACTTCCGCAAGTGGCGGGACGAGGCGGCCGCACGCCGGGCCGGCGAGCAGCAGGTGGCGTAGGGCGGGGCGGCGGCCGCGTCCAGGCGGGTGTGGCGCGGCCGGGCCGTCCGGCCGTGGAAACGGGCAGATTACGGAGCAGCGCCATGACGCAACGGACTCTCGCTTTGCTCGGACTGGCGGCCCTGGCGGCCGGCCTTCTCGCGGCCGGCGCGGCCGCGCAGGACCTTTCCCTGAAGGCCGCCGAGAAGGCCATCGACCGGGCCGACCCCGACGCCGTGGACCCGAACAACGTCAAGGGCGAGAAATGGACCCTGGACTTTCAGTTCGAGCGGCCGGAGCCCATCGTCGTGACCGCCCCGGCCGGCCAGAAGCAGATTTACTGGTACGTTATATATACCGTTACGAACCGCACGGGCGACGACCGCCCGTTCGTGCCGGTCTTCACGCTCTTCGCCGACACGGGCGCAGTGGCGCGCGCCGGCATCCATCCCAGCGTGTACGCGGCCGTCAGGCAGGCCCGCAAGGTCAGGTTCCTGGAGAACGCCGTCCAGGTGCTCGGCAAGATAATGCCGGGCGAAGAGAACGCCCGCACGGGCGTGGCCATCTTCTCGCCGCTTGACCCGAAGACCACCAGGTTCACCATCTTCGTCGAGGGCCTCTCGGGCGAGTACATCGAGCGGCCGACGCCGACCGACCCGCCCCTTCCGGCCAAGGTCGAAGAGCCGACGCCCGAAACCGAGAAGGCCAAGGAGACCCTCATCCGCCTCCGCAAGTGCCTCGCCCTTACCTACACGCTGCCCAGCGAAACCTGGATGCAGACGCTCGACCAGCCCGTCTTCCAGGCCAAGAAGTGGACGTGGCGGTAAGACGGCGCCCTGCGGCCCGACCAGTCGCTCCCCAGCCCGGCCTCCCCGCGCTCACTCTGCCGACGCCCGCCGGCGCGCAACAGAGCCGCGACCGTGAGGGAGCGGTGCCGTGGCCGTGTCGTGCGGCGGGCGCAGGTCAACAAGACCGCTCCCGTACGGACGCGGCCCTGACACGGCACCGCTCACTCACGGACGCGGCCCTGACACGGCGCCGCTCCCTTACGGTCGCGGCTCTGATGCGCCCGCTCGTAACTGAGACATTGCCGGCGCGCCCAAAAGGCGGTTGAAGCGGCCGCTCCGAGCCGATAGAATCCTGTGGCCTGTGATAGACCTTCAGCGGCCCCCTGCGGGCCGGAGGCAGCACGTTGAGCAATGAGAATATCCCGGCCGCGCCTTCACCCCAGCCGCAAGCGGCAGGTGGGGCGCCGGGTCCGGAGAACCAGCCGGCGGCGGCGCCCCGGCCGCAGGCCCCGCCCGCCGCCGAGTCGCAGCCGGCGGCCGCCCGGCCGACGGCGCCGGCTGCGCAGCCGGCGCAGACGGCCCCGGCCGGGGGGTCCGGGGCGGCCGCGGGCGGG
>VGYT01000155.1 GCA_016872895.1 Planctomycetota bacterium | reverse complement strand
GTAGCGCCTGCCGGCGAGGAACGTGCCCGCGGGCTTGCGCCCGCGGCCCCAAGCGGCACGATGCACGTGCCGGGCATCCCCCTGGAGCCGCCGCTCGACGTGACCGGCGCGGGCGACGCCGTCCTGGCGCACATTGCGATGGCCCTGGCGGCCGGCGCCGCGCCCGCGGAGGCGGCCGAACTGGGGAACCTCGCCGGCGCGGTCGTCGTCAGGAAACTCGGCACCACCGGCACGGCGACAGTCGAGGAGTTAATGACGTTGCTGCATGTTTAGAGGTCATTTCACAACCCGCCGCTGCATAATATGCATGCGGCATTTGCCATCAACGCGCATCGCTGTGCCGGCTAGGCGTTGAACACGACCTCGATGCTCGCACCGGGCGAATCCTTGACTTGCCCTTCAAGCCAGTCCAGTTGCGGGTGGCCGCCGTGCGCAAAGAGGAACTCCGCGGTGCGGACCTCGATGCGGCGGGCGGGCGGCGCGTACGAGGGCGGCTCGGCCTTGAATCGCGCGGCGAACTGGGCGAAGCGGCGGCCCCAGTGCTTCAGGCGCTCGTCGCTCGTCCAGAGGCCGCTGGCGGCCGAGATGTCGGCCTTCGGGTCCGCCGCGTCGGCATAGCCCCAGTTGAGCCATCCTGCGGCGCCTGCGCGGCTGGAGACGGCCATGAGGGCGTCGCCCCAGAAGGTCTGATGCTCCTCGGGCCAGGCGCGGCCTTCGCGCGGCACGGCGCGGCCGCCCTTCCAGCCGAACTCCTCCAGGACGAGCGGCCGGTCCGCCTGCCGCACGGCGCGCAGCACGACCTCCAGGTACGCCTGCTGAAGTGCAAGTTCCGGCTCCAGCCCGTCCTGCCCGCGCCGCGGCATCGGATAGAAATGGGCCGACATGTAATCCAGGTGCCGGGCGATTCGCCGCGGCGTAAAGGCGCTGGCGCCCATGCCTCGCGGCAGGAGCACCGGCACCGTCCACTGGATGAGCCCGACGGTTATCATCTGCCGCGCGCCGCCGTCGCGCAGCGCCCGCACCTGGCGCTCGACCCACTGCTCGGCCAGTTGCTCCTGGAATGCCAGGTAGGCCGCCCACAAGGGGCGGTCCTGGCCGGCGGTGTCGGGCGGGAGGAGGTCGTCGCCCGGCGTCAGGCCGCGCGAGCGGGCGAACGCCTGCCACAGCCGCAGCCTGGCATCGTGTGGCCGGCCGGCAGCCCGCGTGGGCCAGCCGACCATCGGCTCGTTCAGGAGGTCCCACGCCATGATGGCGGGCTCGGAGCCCCATCTTGCGGCGATCTTCTGCCAGAGGCGGCGGTTGAACTCGATCTCGCCCGGGTCGGCGTACGGGTCGCCGCGACGGTGCTCCGGGCGGCCGTGCCACGTGTTCGGACCGCTGAAGATGATCCGCACGCCGCACGCCCGCGCGGCGGCAATCAGGTCGTCCGCCTTCGCGAAGCCTTCCTCGCTGAACTCGTCGGGCCGCGGATTAAGCACTGCCATGTCGAGGAAAACGCGGATGCAGTTCAGGCCCGCCCCGGCGATCTGGCCCAGGTGGCGGCGGACGCGATCGCGGTCGTACTGCGACCAGATCTTCGGCGCCCAGCCGGTCAGGGGATCGAAGTAGTTGCACCCGAAGGGAGCAAACCGCGGCCCCGACGCGCCTTCGACGAAACTCTGCCGGTCGCTGCCCACGCGGATGAAGTCGGCCATGTGTTCCTCGTGCTGGCGGCCGCCCGGCCGCCACAGACGCTGCAACCCCACTCCGCGCGGCGGGTCGGGAGGCCCGCCCCGCAAAGCGGCAAGCGGCGTTGTGCTATTAGAACGGCAGGGCCGCCCCACCTCAACAATAGTCTTTGCCGCAGCGCAGGGGCCGTGTAAGGTGCCGCTCCGGGTCTGCCTGGCGGCCGATGGCGGTTATGGGGCCCGACCGGCGGCGGGCCGCAGCGCGATGATGGGGTTTCGAGCCCGCTGCGGATAGCAGCGGGTTACGGAGGCTCACCATGAAGCCCGTGCTGCTCATCGCGTGTGCGGCGGCGCTTGAGGCGGCGCTCGTGTCGGCGCCCGCGGCGCATGGCGAAACGGTTGTGCTCCAGCCGGGCGCCGGCGAGTACGCCGGCTGCATGACCGCGACGCTCTGGGCGCCGGAACTGGCGAAGCAGAAGGTCCCGCCGCGAGCCCCGGGCGCGCTGGCCTTGCGCGGCTCGCAGAGCCGCCTCCTGCTGCGGTTCGATTTGCCGGAGGCGCTTCGCGCGAAGAAACTGGCCCGCGCGCGGCTGGAGGTGTTTGTGCCGGAGGCGAGGAACCTCCGCATGATCTGCGAAGTCCTTTGCCGCGAGGCGGCCGAACCGTGGACCGCCGAGGCCGACTGGACCAGCGCCGCCCCCGGCCGTGCATGGAAACAACCCGGCGGCACGTTCGACGCGGCGACGGACTATCATGTCGGCCGCCCGCCCGGCGCGGTCGACTCGCATTCGCTGTGGGAATACAACGGCCAGTACTTTCCCCACCGCTACGCCTTCCTGGGCGTGCCGAAGGAAGGCAAGTGGATTGACTTCAACGTTACGCCGCTGGTGCGCAAGTGGCTGGCGGACCCGGCGGCCAACCGCGGCGCGGCCCTGGAGCCGATTGACCAGGCGGACCGGCGTTTCCTTAACCGCACATACATCGACATTCCTGCGCACGACAGCCCCGATGCCGCGCACCGCCCGCGCCTGGCCCTGGACTTCGAGCCCCTGCCGCAGCCGTACCTTGTGGGCATGACGCACACGCTTGAAAAGTTCTGCGACCGCGACACGCGGTACCGGTTCCGCGGCCCGTTCGGCGAACAGTATCAGATGGACATGGCACGCAACGAGTTCGAGGGGTTCCAGGTGCTCGTGTACCCCATGCTGTCGGACCTGAAGGGCGCGGCGCTGGAGCCGACCGGCCTGGAGGGTCCGGGAGGGGCGAAGATCCCGCGAGAAGATATCGCGTGCTTCCGCCAGGACGTGCTCCTCCTGCACCGCAACGAGAAGGTCTCGGACTGGTACTTCCACGGCAAGAACTTCGAGATGCCCGACCCGCTGGTCTCGGCCGCGCCGGCCGATTGCCCGGTCCATATGTCCACACCTTTCTGGTTCACCGTGCGGACGCGGCCCGAGACGCGGGCCGGGGCGTACCGCGGCAAGGTGACGGTGCGGCCGCAGAACGCCCCGCCGCGCGACCTGCAACTTCAGGTGCGCGTGTGGGATTACGCCGTCCCGGAGAAATGGAACTTCCAGACGATGGGCCAGACGTGCTGGGACTATATCCGCAAGGCCCACGGCCGCGTCACGCCGGAACTCAAGCGCCGGTACATCGACTTTCTGCTCGACCACCGCTTCAACCCGACGGAGCAGTACGCCGAGAAACTGTCGCCCGACCTTGAGGACATCCCGCACGTGTTTGAGCGCGGCGGGAACACGATCTACCTGTCGGGCAACTTCACGGGCAACGCGGACGCGCTGAAGCCCCGGTACGAGGCCGTCAGGAAACTGGGACTCGTTGATTCGGCGCTTGTGTACATCGGCGACGAAACCAGCAAGTGGGACGAGATGCGGGCGCGGTCCGACCGGCTGCGGCGGGCGTGCCCGGAGGCGGCCGTCATGATCGGCGGCTCCTTTCCGCGGCCGGAACTGGAGGGCGTCATCGACATCTTCGACCCGCAGATTGACGTGCGGGCGAACAAGGTTTACAGCCTTCCCGCCGACGACATGCGGCCGTTGATTGCCGCGTCGCAGGCGAAGGGCGAGAAGTTCTTCTGGTACGTGGCCGCCGGGCCGATGCTGCCGTGCCCGAACGTCCAGATGGAGGACCCGCTCATCGCCTCGCGCCTGCTCTTCTGGATGACCTGGAAGTTCGGCGTCACGGGCTTTGAGTATTATTGCTACAACATATGGTCACATAACCTTCCGGATAAGGACGGCCGGCGGTGGCCGCAGAAACCCTTCTCGCCGCGCGGCTGGGGGAACACCAACGGCGACGGCATGCTCTTCTATCCCGGCCCGGACGGGCCTTTCTCAAGCGTGCGTCTGGAGAACATCCGCGACGGCATCGAAGACTGGGAGAGCCATCGCGTGCTGGCCGACTGCGTCGATGCGCTGCGGGCGAAGTCGGCGAAGGATGCCGCCCTGCGGCCCAGGGCCGAGCCGCTCCTGGCCCGCGCGCGGGCCGTGCTGGCCGTGCCCGACGCCGTCTGCGCGATGAACTTCACCGGGTGGACGTGGGAGCCGGAGGCGCTCCTTGCCGCGCGGAGGAGCCTGGGCGAGACGATCGAGGAACTGACGAAACTCGTGACGCCCGGGGAGTGCCGCGCAGCCGCCGAGGCCCGCCGCACGGCCGATCGCGAACGCACGCGGGCAATGCTCAAGGCCCGCGCGGATGCGGCGCAGGCCCGCTCGCCGGCGCCGTGAATGAATCGCCGCGGCGGGTCGGGGGGCCCGCCGCGCACCGGCCGTTACCGCCCGCAGCGCTCCAGCGCCAGGGCGTGGGCGTCGGCGTAGAACTTTCCGAGGTTGTCCCAGTCGAACTGCTCGGCGCAGGCCTCGACGCGGTTTCGCTGGGCGATGCGCTCGCGGCGCTGCTGTCGGGCGAAGTCGAGCATCCAGCCCACCAGTTCGTTTGCGGCGGCGTCGAAGGCGGCGCGGCGGCGGTGCAGGAGGAAGATGCCCCGCCCCTGGTGGTCGGGCATATGCTTATACAGATATGTTCCGAAGCCCGCCAGGTCGCTCGTCACGGCGGGCACGCCGCTCGCCACGCATTCCAGCGGCGCGTAGCCCCACGGCTCGTAGTGGCTCGGAAAAACGCCCAGGTGGCAGCCCCGGACGAACTGGGGGTAGTCGATGCCGAACAGCGGGTTCAGGGCCGTGACGAAGTCCGGGTGATAGATCATCTTCACGCGGTCGTCGGCGGTGTTCCAGAGGTTGCAGGCGCGGACCTGGGCCAGCACCTCGTCGCGCCCCTCGTCCAGAAGGTCGTGCGTCAGGACGGGGGGCAGCCGGGGCGACTTCCAGGCCAGACGCATGCGCCTGAGGCGCAGGCGCCAGACGTCGTCCACGAGGGCGTCCAGGGGCGGCGCCTCGCCGCGGGCCGTGGCGTGGAACAGCCGCTCGCCCGCCTGGTCCTTGACGGCGTCGCAGGTGGCGCGCATCTCGCCCATGACGGCGCGGTAGCGGAGGACCTCGGCGCTGATGCTGCGGAACGGCCGCTGCGTGATGATAAAGCAGACGACCGTGCGGTTGACGTTGGCCTCGCGCAGCCGCCAGTTCAGCCGCGCCATCGCCTCTATCACCAGGTCGAAGCCCTTGTTGCGGTACTCGTAGCGGCCGGAGGTGAAGAAGTACAGCGTGCGGTCCAGGTCGAAGGTGTAACTCGGAAAGAAGTGGGCCATGACGAACTGGTTGATCTTCTCCTTGTACACCAGGTGTAGATTTTGAAATTCGTGCATGGCCACGAACCGCTCGATGTTCAGGCCGTTGGGCAGGGCGAGGTCGGGCCGCCGGCCCAGCAGGTGCTGGCATTCCAGGCCCGTGATCTCGCTGACGGTCGTGAAGACGTGCGCCCCGTGGGCCGCGGCGCGTTCCAGGAGGACCTGCGGCTCAATGCCGTAGCGTCGGGCCTCGGCGTGCCAGTTGATGTGCGGCAGGTGGTCGTAGAAGCCGGGGTCGTTCGGCGCCAGGTGCCGCCCCAACTGCGTGGCGTGCGTCGTAAAGACGACGGCCAGGGGCAGGCTGGACCGGCGGACCTCGGGTATGGCCGCACCCCCCATCCACTCGTGGAAGTGGCCGATGACCGGCCTGCCGCCGAGTCGCGGCAGGAGCGCGGCCAGGAACTCGTGCGCCAGGAACCCGAAGGCGAGGACCTGGTTCACCAGGTCGTCTTGCGCCGGCAGGCCGATGCGGTGGTGGTCCCAGAAGCGGCGCTTTACCTCGCCCAGGTGCGCCAGGGCGCTGCGCGGATTCAGCAGGACGGTTCGCGGCTGGCCGGAGACGAGCCAGCGTCCGTGGCGGACATCGAAGCCCCGGCGCAGCAGGTCCTGGAGCGCCTCGGCCACGGGGCCGTCGGCCGGGGTCTCCTCGAACTCGGCGGGCGACCTGGCCGCATCGTACGGGCCGATGAGGCAGTACCGGTCGCCCCAGCGGGCGGCCATGTGCGGCACCTTGGAGCGGATGACCGTGTAGATGCCGCCCAGTTGCTGGCAGACTTCCCAGGCGACCTCGAACAGGAGCGGGTCGCCGGCGGCTGCATTGCTGGCTGCCATGGGTCTGTTTCCTGTTGTCCGTGCGCGCCCCCGGTGCGCCAACGTGGCACGGCCGGCTTGTCCGGCCGTGGAGCAACTCGCCGGACTCTTCCCACGGCCGGACAAGCCGGCCGTCCCACATGTGGTTGCGGGGTGCGCAGCGGACCGCCGTGCCCGCTGCGCAACCGGCGCGCACGTCACTTTTCGTCCGGCAGGGCTATGCGCAGGTCGAACGGCTCGGTGCGGATGGAGTCGAGCACCTCCAGTTCCGTGCAGCAGAAGATGCGCTTGTTGGACACCTTGTACTGAACGTAGCGGGCATCGACCGGCTGCGGCGGAACGAGGCGGAACGTCGCCCCTTGGATCACCTCGTGGTCCGGCCACATGTGGTTTACCGGCAGGTCCTTCCAGCGCAGGTCCGTTTGAAGGAAACCGGCGGACGTGTAGTCCTTGCCGTCCTTCGACACGAGGACCTCCACGGTGTCCTTCACCTGGCCCTTGAGGGCGTCCCACCACGGGTAACCGTGGAAGTTCATGCCGAACGCGGCACACGACTTCGGTTCGCCCAGGTCGAGCGTGACGACGGGGTTCTTGTCTTTGCTCCAGAGCGCCCCGTGCTTGTACGAAGTTCCGCCGGCGTAGGGGGGGCCGGCGGCGCCGTCGGTGAGTTTCTTTCCGTCTGGGTCGCCCGCCCCCCAGTTCGTCTCGGAAGGGGCGCTTACGGTGTACGGCTTTCCGACCGCGAGGTTCCTGCCGGTGGTCAGCCACTTGCCGACGAACCTCTCGCCGCCGGGGTCGTTGCCGTCGGAGTAGCCGGGTTTCACGCCGGCGGCCGGGTCTTTGAGGCTGACAAGGAGCGAGTGCATGACGGGGTGGTCTTCGCCGCCCACGTTGATCGTGTAGCGGTGGGGTAGTTTCTCCACGGCTTCCTGGTGGTCCCGCAGGACGAGTGAACCATCCTTCTGGCGCTCCTGCCAGATGAACTGGACGAGGACCGGCCGGAAGGCCGTGTCGGCGGGCAGGTAGTTGGCCTCCATCCGCACGGAGTAGATGCTGCATGCCGCGCGCTCGGCCGCGGGGGAGTTCATGAGGTACTTCAGATATACGCTCCTGTGGCCGGCGGGCACGGCGACCGCCTCATAGTGGATGACGTCCCACGGCTGCCCCGTGTCGGTGAGCGACCAGCAGGTGGTCCACATTTTGCCGTCAAGCGACCAGGCCAGGTCGATGCGGCTCCTGGGGTGGCGGTTGTAGAGCCGCCCGCCGAACGTCACGCGGGTGATGTCGCGCGGGGCGTCGATGCGATAGACGATGTACGCGTCCTCCTTCGGCACGCTCGGCCAGATGACGCCCTGGTAGCCCATGTGCTTGGCGTCGCAGGCGATGTTCTTCTCCTCGACAATCGTCTCCTTGTACTTGCCGTTCTGGAGTTCCGGCCAGAAGACGATGGAGTCGGCCTGGTCGCCCGCGCCGACGTGGACGACGTTCCTGCCCAGGTTCAGGCGCGGCTGCGTCTTGGCGTTGAGCATCGTGGTCGTGGCGATATCCAAGGAGCGCAGCACGGCGTCGGCGGGGGCGCCGGCGGCGTGTAATTCGATGCGGATGAGGACCTCGTAGGCGCCGTTGACCTCGGTGCCCAGGCGGACGTCGGCGGCAACCTCGCCCGCGCCTTCGGCCTTGAAGACCTCCTTCCACGCCAGGCCGTTACTCGTGCTGACGGAGACGGCCGCGCCGTCGGCGGCCGTCTTGCGGAAGAAGGCCGCCCGGACGACCTGCGACGCGATGACGTTGGCGCCCTGGACCTTGAAGACGGCGCATGCGGTCGCGGCGGCCTTCTCCGGCCGCAGGCCCCCGCCTTCGGCGGCCGCGATGTTCTCCGCCGACTCGACCGCCCGGCGCCACGCGCCGGCCGTCAGCGCGGGGCGGAACGTCCACACGCCGTTGCCGCGAAGGCCGTACTTGCCGGCAAGTTCCGGGTCCTTGCCGTTGTTGGGGACGTAGTACTCGGGGCCGCCGCTGAGGCTCCTGTAGTGGCGGACGTACGATTCGCCTTCGCGCAGGTTCAGGATGTAGCGGTGGCCCCAGTCCCAGTTGTTGCAGTAGGGGCGGAACTTCAGCCCGCCGGGCTTGAAGCAGTTGTGCTCCTGCGCCAGGTCCCTTGCGCAGTCGGCCCCCGTCAGGAACCCGTTCGGGCTGGTGGCCGTCAGGCAGTGATAGCGGGCGATGTGGCCGGGTTCCGTCCGGCCGCCGGACGCCTCGCACGCGCCCTCCCTGCCGATGTCCTCGACGCCCGCAATCGTGCGCCCGTCGCACAGCGTGTACAGGGCCGACATGGAACTGTCGTACATGTGCCAGCGCCCGTCGTAGAAGCATTCCGGAACCGTGTGCAGGGTGATGTCCCAGAACTTGACCTTCAGGCCCAGGGCGTTCCAGATGGCGCAGTTGGCCCCCGCCACCGTGCTGCACATCATGTACCCGTAATCGTTCGCCTGGCGGATGGGGTCGGTGCATTCGCGGCCGTGCAGGATCATGGGCGACGTCTGGCGGCGGGAGATGTGGTTCCAGTACCACACGGCCCAGCACTTCTCGGCCGGAGTGGACCAGTTCGACGTGATGCTGCGGACGAGGCTCGCCATGTCGGAGTAGTCGGGCGAGGCGTCAGTGACGACCTTGAGGTTCAGCACGTCGCCGGGGGCGGTTGTGGCGGTTGCCGCGAGCGACGCCGCGGCCAGTGCGCACATCACCAGGCGATACATGGGCGCCTCCGGTGCATTGTTGATCTTGAGATTCCGAATTAGGGATTTCAGATCTCAAATTCGCGATTTGGACGGCGCGGCGGCCGCGCCCGCCGCCCGCCGCCGCCCGTGTGCCGGTAATCCACGCACAGGTGGCCGCCTTGCTCCCGTCGCGGCCCGCGTGCGGCCGACCTGCCCGCTGTGAGGCGGACTGCCCCGCTTGCCCGCCGCGTGCGAGTAACCTATCCGCCGGCGGCAGGCGATGCAAGGTTTTGCGCGGCGGCTGCGGAGGCCCGCCGCGCCCCCGGCCGGACTCGCTGCGCCCCGCGGCAACAAAAATTGTGACATTTCCGGAATATTTCACACTTGTTAAGCGTCTAGTGTGTAGGAAGGCCGCAAGCAGGCCGTCCGCGGGGCACCGCCGCACAGGCGCCGCCCCCCGGGCGGCCGGGAGGAAAGAGCCATGAAAACTCACCGCCTCGCAGGATGGATGCTGGCGGCGGCCCTGGCGGCCGCAGTGCCGGCCGACTGGGGCTGCGACAAGTACCGCCGGGCCTGCGTGTGGACGCCCGGCGCCGCCGTGGCGTCGGCGGAGGCCTTGCCGCCCGTGCTCCTGCCGCCCCCGGCCGCTGCCTTCGAGCCGCAGGCTCCCCCGGCCTGCGAGCCTGCGCCGGCGCTGCTGGAACCGCCTGCCCCGCCTGGGCCTCCCGCCCCTGCTGTCCCGGCCGCCCCGTCGCAGTCGTGGCAGGCGCAGGAATCCCCGCCGCCGGCCGTTGAAGTGCTTGCACGCGGGCCGATGCACGAGGCGTTCGCCGAGCCTGTCGTCGCCAACCCGTCGCCGGGCATCATCGTGTACCGGGCGCCGCCGGGACTTGTGCAGGAAGTCCCTCCGGCCGAGCGGCCGCTGGGCGCAATCTGGATCCCCGGCTACTGGGCCTGGGACGACGACCGCGGCGATTTCCTCTGGGTCAGCGGCATCTGGCGGATCTCGCCCCCGGGATGCCGATGGGTTCCGGGTTACTGGGCGCCGGTCCCGGGGGCCTGGCAGTGGGTGCCCGGCTTCTGGCTGCCCCAGGCTGCGGGGCAGGTGGAGTATCTGCCGACTCCGCCGCAGAGCCTTGAGGCCGGCCCGGTCGGCCTTGCGCTGTCGCTGGACGACATGTGGGTCCCCGGCTGCTGGTATCGCCAGGGATATCAGTACGCCTGGCGGGCGGGCTTCTGGGCGCCCGCGCGGCCGGACTGGGTCTGGGTGCCGGCCCACTACATCTGGACGCCGCGAGGCTGCATCTTCGTGGCCGGTTACTGGGACTACGTGGTCGGCGCCCGCGGCATCCTGTTTGCCCCGGTGCGGTTCGTGCAGCCGCTCTACGCGCAGCCGGCGTACGTCTTCTTGCCCACGGTGGTCATAGAGACGCGATTCCTGACGATCGCGCTTTTCTCTCGGCCGCGGTACAGCCACTACTACTTCGGCGACTACTTCGAGGCCGACTATGCCCGCAGGGGCATCATGCCGTGGTACGAGTGCCGCACGAGGCACGACTGGTACGACCCCATCTTCTTCCACGCGGCATGGCAGAATCGCCAGGACAGGCGCTGGGAAGAGCGGCAGCGCGAGCACTACGAGCACCTGCGGCTGGACCGCGCCGCCCGTCCGCCGCAGACGTTTGCCGCCCAGGTGCAACTGGCGCGGAGCGCCGAGCCCGCGGCCGGGGCCGCCGCCGAGAGCAGGCCCGTCGTCCTGGCGGCGCCGCTGAGCGAGGTGGCCGCCCGCACGCCGCCGGCGATGCGTCTTGAAAGACTCGACGGCGCCTCCCGCAGCGCGCTTGAGCAGTACGCCGGTCGCCTCCGCACGTATCGTGACGAGCGCACAGCCGTAGAGGCCGGGGCGGCCGCCCCCAGGCCGCGGACCGACGCGCCCGGCGCAACCCTCCGCCCGCCGGCGGTGAGAGGGCCGGGAGGACCTGCCGCCCAGGCAACGCCGGCCGCAGCCACGCCGCCTGAGACCAGGCAGCCCGCCCGGCCGGTTGCGCCGTCCGAGGTTTTCCGATCGCCGGCCGTTCGTCCGCCGCAGTCCGTGCCGCCGACCGAGGTGCGTCGCCCTGAGCCGGTTCCACCTCCTGAGACGCGTCAGCCCGCCCGGCCGGTTGCGCCGTCCGAGGTTCTCCGACCGCCGTCGGTTCCGGCGCCGGCGGTTCCGCCGCCGGTGGTTCGGCAGCCGCAGTCCGTGCCGCCGACCGAGGTGCGTCGCCCTGAGCCGGTTCCACATC
>VGYT01000154.1 GCA_016872895.1 Planctomycetota bacterium | reverse complement strand
TGCACCGTGAGGCTCGAACCTGTGACGTTGCCCTTGACGACGACCGTGCCGGCCTTCACGTCCCACGTGCGGGGGTTCAGCAGGTTGACGCCGCTCTGGAAGGTCAGGGTGTGGCCGGCCGGGTCGAAGACCTGGTTGGCGAAGAACCCGACGTTCTCGGTGATCGTCCCGCCGGCCGTCACGTCGGCTGCGGCGACTATTGCGCCGCCGTTCATTTCCATGTTGACCGGCGTGTCGTAGTGCAGGCGGACCTGCGTCCGAGGATTCAGGATGACCTTGCCCGCGCCCAGGGTGAACCCGTCGGCGCAGATGGACAGGGTGGTCAGGCGGGCGGGCAGGTCGGGCAGCGGCGGCACGCCCGTAACGGCCGCAGAGGCCTGGAGCGTTACGTCGCCGCCTGTGCCGAGCGCATCCTTGTGCAGGACGACCACGGTGTGGTCGCTCACGCCGCTCGTGCCGTAGGTGTTGGATGAATCAATCGTCGTGCCGCCGGTGTACGTGCTCTTGTTCCTCAGGATCAGGTTGCGGTCGATGGTGACGGCCGTCGGGCCGCCCATGTTGGCAATCATGACCTTGGCCAGGGGGTCAAGGCCGTCGCCCAGCGTCAGCCAGGCGTCCTTGTAGGTCTCCGTGCCGCCGTCCTGGAACTTGACGTTGGCGGCGCCCGCCGGGCCGCCGGCCAGCGGGTTGACCATCGTCGCCCCGGTGTGCAGGAAGACGCCGATGTTGACCCCCGCGGCGGCGGCCGTGTTCAGGTTAAGCGTGGCGGTGTACTCCTCGCGGCCCATGTAGAGGTTGGCGCCGGTCTGAGTGGCGGCGGACGGAAGCGTCCAGTTGGCCACCATGACCGTGTTTGAACCGGGGTCCAGCGTGAGCGTCGTGGCGGCGAACGTGCTGTCGGCCACGTACATCCAGCCGGCCGCCTGGACCGTGAAGGCCGTCGTGTTGCCGACGATGCCGTTGACGGGCGTGGCGATAAGGAGTTCGCCGTTCGGGGCCACGAGAACGCCGCCCGCGCCCATGCCGGAGAGGTCCACGCCCGAAACGAGCATCAACCTGCCGGGCAGCGGGCCGGTTGGCGGCGGGCCGGGGCTTGTCCAGCCTTCGCCCACCTGGATGCGGTTAACCGTGGCCGCGCCGTCCAGCCGCGTCCAGCGCGACAGGCCGGCCGTCCCGGCGAAGACCGCCGTGTGCGCGGCGCCCGTCAGGTTGCTGACCGAGATGAGGAAGTCGGACGAATCGTTCACGAGCGCGGCGCTGCCGGGGACCGTGGAACTGCCGACCACCGTCACCGTGCCGCTCGGGCCGCCCAGGACCAGGTACTCGCTGCCGCTGCGGTTCGTGGCAGCCTCAAGCCGCGTGCGGGAGCCGTTGCCCAGCGTAACGTCGGTGAACTGTACGGTTCCCAGGAGGCTGCCCTGCGTCGCCGCGCTGATGTCCGACTTGCTGCTGGCGAGCAGGCCGTCCACCGCCTGGTCGGGCGTGCCGTCGTCGTCGTTCACGGTGACCGGTGCGTTCATGACCTGCGTGATGGGGGTGGTTGTGCCGCGGCGGACGAAGCCGCGCAGGGCCACGCCGTTCTGCATTGTCACTGTAACGCCGTCGCCGAAGGCGTAGGTGGAGCCGTCGTCGCCGTGTCGGACTTCAAGGCCGCCGCCGGCGGTCGTGCCGATCTCGCCCAGCACGATGTAGCCGTTGTTCAGTTTCGGCGCGCTCCCCTGGACTTCCACATAATACGCCAGGCCGGAATGGATGACCTTCAGCGTGCCGCCGTTCAGTTCGAAGCCCGTCGGGCCTACGTTGCCGCCGTCCGCCGGGCCGCGCACGCGGACCCACCCGGTGCTGGCGACCGTGCCGATGTTGACCGAGAGCGTCATGCCCGGCGACAGGCTGCCGATGAAGTCCACCGGCCGGTTGCCGCTGACGGCCCCAAGGAGTTCCAGTTCGCCCGTGCCGGTCAGGTTGCCCACGGCCACGTCGTTGTCGTCGTTTGCGCGGATGTAGGCCTTCTCGCCCGCGCCCAGGGCCAGGTCGAAGTTGCCGACGAACCGGGCGTTGTCCTGGTCCATGGCCACCGTCGCGCCGTTCTCGGGGCGGATGCGGTTGAAGGTGAACTGCGAGTTGCCGCCCTTGTCCGTCAGGCGCTGGGCGGTGAGCATGGCGTCGTAGTTGCCGGCGTAGTTGTCTTTGACCAGGATGAGGCCGTCAAAGCGGTTGACGTACCGCGGGTCGCTCGCGTTGACGGCATCCTCCACCCTGCCCCGCACCTGCGACCCGGCGCCCAGTTCCAGCGTAAGGTCGGCGCCCCAGCCGGTGCCCACCGGCAGTGCGTCGGTGCCGGCGTACGAACGAAGTTCCAGTATCGGCGCCGTGGCCGTGTTGGCCCTGGTCAGCAGCCGGATCGTGCCGGGACCCATCTCGAGGTTCCAGAGGGGCTCCTGGGCGGTCGTACTGCCCCACCCGCCGCCGACCTGGAGCGTGCCGGCACGGGCATCGATGATCCGGTTGTTCAGGCTGAACTTCTTGCCCAGGCCCACCAGGTTCGTGAAGTCGGCCAGGACGGTCGTGCCGGTGCTGGTGATAAGGAGATCCACGTTGTTCAGGGCGCCGACCAGGCGGAAGGGCTGGGACCCCTTGATCTCCAGCGTGCTGCCGCCGCCGCTGCCTGTGATGTCGGCCAGGCCCACGAACGTGCCGCCGGCGGCATTCTGGACCGCCGCGTTCCCGGCAAGCGCCACGTTGGCCACCATGCTGCCGCTGGAGCGGTCAACGTAGAAGTCCGCCCCGTCGGCCACGCGCACGTCGCGGTAATACAGCAGGCCGTCAAACGTGTCGTTGTTGTCGCGCTCCACGTTCAGTTTCGGCCCCACGCCCGAAAGATTGACGACGGCCTCAACAAGGTTGACGTTCATGGGCAGGGTGGGCGTCTCCAGCGTCCGACCGCGCACTTCGCCCGTGCCGGAGAGGTTGATCGTCATGGTGCTCGGCAGCCCCGGCCCGCCGTCGTAGCCCTTGCGGAAGATCAGGGTGCCCATCGGGATGTTGATGGTCGGGACGGTGATTTCGCCCGACAGGTACACGGTGCCCAACTTCGTCGTGCCCTCAACCAGGTCGGTCGTGCCGATGTTGAGCGGCCCGGTGCCCTGCACGGTGTTGCTGATTGTGAGCGTCTGGTCGGTCGAGGAGGCGATCGTCGAGGCGCTGTTGATGTTCACGTTGCCGGTGCCCGACAGCGTGTAGTCGTTCGACTGAAGTTGCGTCAGCAGGCCGCCCGCAAGGTTAATGTCGATGCCATCGATGGCGTAGGAGCCCGTCAGTTCGAAAGTGGCGCCGCCGTTGACCAAGTTCAGGTTCACGATGCTGGCGGCGCTGATGCGCAGGATGGTGCTGGCCTGGATGCTGGCCGCGTTCAGTTGCCCTCCAAACAGGGCCAGGTTGTTGCCGGCCTGGACGATGGCGCCCGGCATGAGCGTGATGACGCCGGTGCCCGCCAGTGCGCCGTCGTCAACTATGATCCGCCCGCCGGGCATGATGGTCACAGGGCCGTTCATGCTCGTCAGGCCCGCGCCGGCGGCCGGGTTCAGCACGCCGTGCGAATAGACGACGATGGAGGCCATCTTGGCGGGGTCGTTCGTCCCGCCGCCGCCCATCGAGTTGGACTGGTTCGGCCGCAGTTCGCCGTCCAGGCCGACGGCGAACGTCACGTTCCCGTAGTTGGCCGCGCTGTAGTTCAGGTCCACGCGCCCGACGACGTTCGCCACCACCGGCGTGGCCGCAATAATGTCACACTTGTCGGTGCCCGTCGTGCCGCTGCCCAGGGTCAGCGCCCTGGGGGCCGTGTTGGAGTCGTACATCGCCCCGCGCAGGACGAAGTCGCTGTTGGCGGTGATGGTGCCCCTCATGGTGCCTGTGCCGGCGAACGTCGAGATGCCGAGCCACGGCGTCCCTGCGCCGACCGTCACGGCCTCGGTCGCCGCGATGGCCGTGCCGTACGGGCCGAAGTAGGCGGTCGGCGTCGTGGGCTTCGTGCCGCCGATGGCCGCCAGTTGCCCGGCGGTCGATTCATTGAGCGTTGCGCCGGTGGAAACGGTGAGGTTCGTCCCCCACGCCAGGCCGGCCAGCGAGGTGCCGCTCAAGGCCAGCAGGCCCGCGTTCGGCCCGATGCTGTAGTATTCGCTGGCGTTCGGCGAGACGTAAAGGACCAGGTCGGCGTTGTCCTCGACGTTGATTACGGTCCTGCCGGCGTTGAGCGGGTCGGCCGCCGCGCCCAGGGTCTTCAGGTCCAGCCACGACCCCTGCCGCAGGGTGACCGGCCCCTTGCCCAGGTAGGTCCTGGCGGCGACCGTGCCCGTCTCCAGGCATCCGTTGCCGTTGACGAACGTGCCGCCGGTGTAGGTGTTTGCGCCGGAGAGGATCAGCCGTCCGCCGCCCTCCTTGACGAGCGTGACCTTGTTGCCGGAGGCGGTGTTGTCGGCGATGACGGAACTGATGTTCAGGTTGTTTCCGCCGGCGAAGTTGCACCAGATGAACAGTTCCGCCGGGGCCGCCGTCGTGCCGGCCGTCAGCGTGCCGACGCTGATAGTGTTGTTGTTGTTGCCGGTCTTGATGAGGCCGCCGGAGTCGAGGGTGACTTTCCGCGCGCCGGACTGCGGCAGGTTGTAGTTGCCCGCTATGATAAGGGAGTTCCAGGTGCGGTCGGTCGTCAGGGTCTGCGCGGCGGCGATCCTGACGTTCGCCGTCGCCGCGGCCGTGTTGATGTTCGCGGTGGCCGGGGATGCCAGCGGATAAATGCCCCCCGCCGTCGTGTACGTGGCCCAGAAGTCGCCCGTCGTGTACAGGCCCGTGGCCGTGCCCGTGGACACCGTCGCCCACCCGCCTATCATTCCGTCGTTCAGGCTGGCCGTCGAGTAGCCCGCGAGCATGATCCGCGCGTTGTTGCCCGTGGCGCCCAGCGTGCCGGTGTTGTCGTTCGAGAACGTGACGGTGGCCCCGGTGTTGCGCGTCAGGCCCGACAGGGTGAGCACGACGCTCGAACTGCCCTGCGGACGGCGGGCGGTGATGATGGAGTGGCCCCTGTCGATCGACACGACGCCGACCGTTTCGGTGGTAGCCGCGTTGGCGGCGTTGCGCCCGTTAAGGCGGAACTCGCCGCCCTTCATGATAATCGGCGCGGTGTTGCTCAGCCGGTCGGCAATCAGGACGGGGTCGTTGTCCAGGTGGAACAGGGCCGCCGTCTCGATCGTCAGGCCCGTCACGCCCGTCAGGACGGCATTGTTGCGGAGCCGGAATTCGCTGCGGCGGGCGCCGCCGGTGTTCGTGTTCCCGTAGGAATAGCCCAGCGTAATCGCGCCGGTATAGCCGGAGGTGTTTTGCAGGAAGCGCAGTTCGCCGCCGCCCAACTTCACGAGGTCCCCGCTGCCCGTCAGGGCCGAGGTGCTGATGAGCGTCTGGCCCTGGGCCGTAACAATCGTGCCGCCGCCCGCGGCGATCTCCATGTCGCGCGAGCCGGGGAACGGGCTCCCAAACGGGTTGCCGCCAGGATTCACGCCGCTCGTCACTTCCAGCGTGCCGCCGTCAAGGACCAACTTCGTGGCCGCGTCGCCCAGGACCTGCCACTTGCCGATGGAAAGGATGCCGTCCTTGACGGTCATCGCGTCGCCCGCGCCGCCGAAGGAACTCGCGACGTTCGAGAGATACACCCAGCCGTCGCCCTTCTTCTCCAGGCCCTCGGTGCCGAGAACGGCGCTGAGAACTACCATGCGTTTGCCGGCGTCGGCCCCCAGGGCGCTGCCCGCACCGGTAACCGTCATCGGGTACGCCAGCGCCATGCTCTGCGTAGCGTTAAGCGTGCCGCCGCCCAGGGCGACCGTGTTGCCGGCGTCTCCCAGCGCGGCAGCCTTGGAGATGGACAGCGTGCCGTCGCTTATGGCCACGCCGCCGGTAAAGGTGTTCGTGCCGGTCAGCAGGACCGTGCCGGCGGTGGACTTGGTCATGCCGCCGCCCCCGCCGCCGCCAAGAATCGCGCTCGCGCTGCCGCCGCGAACGTCGTACGACGCCCCCGAAAGCGTGCCTGTCGTGCCCGTGATGGCGCCGGACACCAGCGTCACCGCTCCCACCGTGTCGCTGAAGGCGCCGATGGCCAGCGTGCCCCCGCCGACGACGACGGCGCCCGTGTCTTCAAGCACGTCGCTCGCGCCGAGCGCCAGCGTGCCCAGGTTGACGTTCGTCCCGCCGGTATAGGTGTTCGCCCCGGACAGGGTCACCGTGCCGGCCGTGGTCTTGGTCAGTGCCACGCCCGCGCCGCCCAGTTTGGCGCTCACGGCGCCGCTGCGGACGTCGTAGGAGGCACCCGAGAGCGTGCCGGTCGTGCCCGTGATGGACCCCGCGTTCAGCGTCACCGCTCCGACCGTGTCGTCGAAGGCGCCGATGGCCAGCGTGCCCCCGTCAACCGAAACATTGCTGGCGTCCGCCAGCACGTCCGATGCGCCGAGCGCCAGCGTGCCGAAGCCCACGTACGTCAGGCCGGTGTAGGTGTTCGCGCCGGACAGGGTAACCGTGCCGGCCGTGGTCTTGGTCAGGCCCACGCCCGCGCCGCCCAGTTTGGCGCTCACGGCGCCGCTGCGCACGTCGTAGGAGGCGCCCGTCAGCGTGCCGGTGCCGATGATGTTGCCGTTCGTCAGGGTCACGGCGCCAGCGGTCGGATTGAATGCGCCGATGTCGAGGGTCGCGCCGCCGGAAATGACCAGGTCGTTGCTGGTGCTGCCCAGGGCGTTGTCGTGCCCCAGTTGCAGGGTGCCGGCCTGGACGGAGACCGACTGGCCCGCGCCGCCGAAGGAGTTGTCGCCGGAGAGAACGGCCGTGCCCGCGTCGGTCTTCGTCAGGCCGGCCGCGCCGCTGATGGCGCCCGAGATGGTCAGAGAGCCGGCCACCTTCAGTTCCACCGCGGTTGCGCCCGTGGCCACCTTGCACGTGATGGCGGCGGCGTCCGTGCCGCCCTGCTCGATTCGCGTGTTCACCGTCAGCGTAAAGCCGCCCGTGCTGCCGATGGTGTACCCCGTGCCGTCGCTGGTCTGAAGGACGACCACGTCGGCGGCCTGGTTCGCAAGGCCGAGGTCCACCGCCCGGTTGGCCGCAAGCGCGGTCGCATCGAACGTGGCCTTGTCGGTCCCCGCCGGGACGCCGTTAGGCGACCAGTTGGCGGCCGTGTCCCACAGGTCGCCGCCGGGGTCCGCGCCGACCCAGGTGTAGTCAACGGCGCGTGCGGGCGCGGCCAGCGCCAGGGCGAGGGCGGCGGCCGCCAGCAGGCGGAACATCGGGAATTGATTCGGGCGCAACATGACAGTCTCCTTGACGTGATAGGATGACATATGGTTATTAAGCAAAATATCCGCACGCTTTCCTCCGCCTCCGGAGGAAGCGTTCGTAAACGAGGCCGTCGAGACGTGCGTTGACGTTTCTCCTGGCATTACACCCTTGCGCGTATAACCGAAATGAAGCACCCCCATGTGCCCGACGAGCCAAATATGATGCGGCCGACTGCTGTCGGCTGTAGGAATATACCCCACCCTTCGCGCCAAGTCAAACCGCCGGGGGCGTTTTTTCAAGAAATTTCCCCCTCCGCCTTCGCCCGATTGCGCATCTTCCCCAGATTAACATGCCGGAGGCCACGCATCCGCAACGGCACGTTCAGCCGCCGCCGGTACGGCCGCGGTCGCTCACGTTTAGCCGCGGCCGGCACGGCCGCGGTCGCTCACGTTTAGCCGCGGCCGGTACGGCCGCGGTCGTTGTGCGTCGCCGTGCCGGCGACGGCTAAACAACGGCCCGGCCGTGGCCGGTACGGCCGCGCACGCACACGTTTAGCCGCGGCCGGCACGGCCGCGGTCGTTGTGCGTCGCCGTGCCGGCGACGGCTAAACAACGGCCCGGCCGTGGCCGGCACGGCCGCGCACGAACACGTTTAGCCGTGGCCGGTACGGCCGCGCTCGCACACGTTTAGCCGCAGCCGGTACGGCCGCGGTCGTTGTGCATGACCGCGCGGCGGCCCCGCCCGCCCTTTTCCGCCGCGCACTTGACCCGCACGCCGCCCCGCGGCACAATCATGAGTGGACGCGGCGCGTCATCCGGCGGAGGCCGACAAAAGTGAAGCACTGCAAGACTTCCTGGCGCCTGGCCGCAATCCTGGCCGCGCTGGCGGCGGGCGCGGCGGCGCAGGCGCCGTACGCGGTCATCGCCCCGGCTCACCGTCTGTCACTCGCCGCTCGCCACTTGTCGCTTGTGACTTGCAGTTTGTTGCTGCCGTTGCAGGTGGCAAGTGGCGAGTGGCGAGTGGCAAAGACGCTCGACACGTACACGCCGCCCGCCCGCGATAAGGTCCGCGTCTTCGCCGCCATCCCGCCGCAGGCGTACCTGGCCGAACGCATCGCCGGGCCGCGAGCCGACGTGGCCGTCCTGGTCGGCCCCGGCCAGTCGCCGCACACCTTCGAGCCGTCGCCGCAGCAGATGGCGCGGCTGGCCGAGGCGCGCCTCTTCTTCGCCGTCGGCCTGCCGTTCGAGAAGCGGCTGCTTGAGAAGGCCGCCGCCGTCAACCCGAATCTTACAGTTATCGACACACGTGATGGTATTGCGCTGCGCCGCCTTGCGCCG
Source organism: Planctomycetota bacterium (assembly GCA_016872895.1). Classification (GTDB taxonomy): domain Bacteria; phylum Planctomycetota; class Phycisphaerae; order FEN-1346; family FEN-1346; genus VGYT01. Next base: position 2,624 of record VGYT01000154.1, on the reverse strand, counting down.
GCCGAGCGCGACGCTCACGCCGCCGAACACCCCGCCGAGGCCGCGCAGCACGCCGCCGGCGCCGCGCAGCACGCCGCCGGCGCCGCGGAGCGCCCCGGCGAGGCCGCCGAGCCCGACCCGCACGCCTGGCTCAGCCCGCGCAACGCCCGCATCATGGCCGCGACGATCGCCCGCGCGCTCTCGGCAGCCGACCCCGCCGGCGCCGCCGACTACCGCGCGAACCTCGGCGCCCTACAGGACGACCTCGACCGCCTCGACGCCGGGCTGGCCGAGACGCTCGCGCCCCTGAAGGGCAAGTCGTTCTTCGTGTACCACCCGGCGTTCGGCTACTTCGCCGACGCCTACGGCCTGCGCCAGGCGCCAGTGGAGATCGAGGGCAAGGAACCCGCGGCGCGCCAACTTGCGGCCCTCGTCCGGCGCGCGAAGGCCGAGGGCGTCCGCGTCATCTTCGTCCAGCCCCAGTTCTCCGCCCGAAGCGCACGGGCCCTGGCCGACGCCGTCGGCGCAGCCGTGGTTCCCATGGACCCGCTGGCGAAAGACTACATCGCCAACCTCGCGCAGATGGCCGAGAAAATCCGCGCGGCCCTCGGAACGGAAAAATGACCCGGCCCGTCATATCGGTGGACCACGTCTCATTCACATACGACACCACTCCCATCCTCCAGGACGTGTGCCTGGAGGTGCCCGAGCGCGACTTCGCCTGCATGGTCGGCCCGAACGGCGGCGGAAAGACCACCCTGCTGAAACTCTTCCTCGGCCTCCTTCAGCCCGCCTCCGGCCGCATACGCGTCTTCGGCGGCCCGCCCGAACACGCCCGCTGCCGCATCGGTTACATGCCGCAGCACGCGCAGGTCGACCCGCGGTTCCCCGTGAGCGTTGCCGACGTGGTCCTCATGGGCCGCCTCGGCCGGGCCGCACAGGTGGGCCCCTACCGCCGCCCGCACCGCCAGGCCGCCTGGCAGGCCCTGCGCGAGGTCGGCCTGGACGACCTCAGGCACAGGCCGTTCGGGGCGCTCTCGGGCGGCCAGCGGCAGCGGGTGCTCATCGCGCGGGCCCTTGCGGCCCAGCCGGAACTCCTCTTGCTGGACGAGCCCACCAGCAACCTCGACGTTACCGCCGAGAACGACCTGTACGAACTCCTGCGGCGCCTGAACGAGCGCCTGACGATCATCATGGTCTCGCACGACTTGGGCTTCGTCTCGCGCTTCGTCAAGACCGTTATCTGCGTGAAGCGCTGCGTGGTGGTGCACCCCACGAGCGAAATCACCGGCGAAATCATCCGCGACATGTACGGCGGCGACGTCTGCATGATTCGACACGACCGGCACCGCCCGCCGGGAGACCGCACGTGACCGAGTTCCTCGACGCCGCCGCCCGCTACTCCTTCGTCCAGCACGCCCTCCTTGCGGGCGTCCTGGCGAGCATAGCCTGCGGCGTCGTGGGCACCTACGTGGTGGTGCGCCGGATAACGTACATCGCCGGGGGCATATCGCACTGCGTCCTGGGCGGCATAGGCGCAGCGGTTTACTTCCAGCAGGTGCACGGATGGGCGTGGCTGACGCCGCTGGTGGGGGCGATTGCGGCGGCGCTGGCGGCCGCGCTCATCATCGGCCTTGTCAGTCTCCGCGCAAAGCAGCGCGAAGACACCGTCATCGGCGCACTCTGGGCCATCGGCATGGCCGTCGGCGTGCTTTTCATCGCCAAGACGCCGGGATACGCCCAGGACCTCATGAGTTACCTCTTCGGAAACATCCTCATGGTGGCCCCCGCCGACCTGTGGCTCATTGCCGCGCTGGACGCACTGGTCGTTGCGCTGGGCCTGGCCTTCTACAACCAGTTCCTGGCCGTGTGCTTCGACGAGGAGTTCGCCCGCGTGCGGGGCCTGCGGGTGGAGTTCTACTACCTCTTATTATTGGGCCTGACGGCCCTGACGGTGGTCCTGCTGGTGACCGTGGTGGGCATCGTCCTTGTCATCGCCCTCCTGACGCTGCCGGTGGCCGTGGCGGGGCACTTCGCCCGGCGCCTGTGGCAGATGATGGCCCTGGCCACGGTCTTCAGCACCATCTTTACCACGCTCGGGCTGGCCATTTCGTACAAGCCCGACCTGCCCGCCGGGGCCACCGTCATCGTCCTTGCGGGGGCGGCGTACCTGGGGGTGCTCCTGGCCTCGCGGGCGATGCGCGGCCGGATTTAGCCCCCGTGCCGCCGCCCCAACGGAAGTTCAGAGTTCGAGGTTCGAAGTTCCTGGTGGCGTCGGCTGTTGGCCTTCGCCCGCGCCAGCGTATCTCGTGCCTCGTGTCCGTCCCCGATTCCCGAACTTACGATTCCCGCCTCCCGCGTTCGCCCGTACCTGTGGACAACTTTTTGACCGCGCCGGCGCGCCCCGAAAATGCCCATTTTGACCCCTTCCGGAGGGGCAAAACGGCCCTGGCGCTAGCGCCAGAGGGGGTAGAGGGGCAAAATGGTAAGATGGGTAAGGCAAAATCGCGCGCTTTTTGACACTGTAGCACCATTACCTGAGAACATGTTATCCAGTCCTGGCATAGTGAAGCATCTGGGTCGTCAGGAGCCGGCCGTGGGCTCGGGCATCGCGGAGCATGTCCACGGCAATTCGCTGGCTGATG
>VGYT01000153.1 GCA_016872895.1 Planctomycetota bacterium | reverse complement strand
GCCAACCGGCCGCCACGCCCCCCATGCGCCGCGACCGTCCTCAACCTCGTCACATCCCAGTCCCGCCGTGTCATAGTCGGGAGGTTCTTCACCGCTGCGTCGCGCGGCGGAGGATTGACTCTCCATCGGCGGGCGGCTAGAATGCGTTTTCGGAGCGTCCCCATAGCTCAATTGGATAGAGCGTTGGCCTCCGGAGCCAAAGGTTAGAGGTTCGACTCCTCTTGGGGACGCCAACGTAAACCGCGACACGTCAAAGACTTACGGCGCTCCCGCCAATATGCAGGTCCGGCGATAAGATGTGTTTTATGACAATTTTTATGACAATTGTGCCCGGCACACGCCGGAATTTTTCGTTTCTCCCTTGAGCCGTTGCACACCCGCTCTATGATCGCGTTGGCGACGTATGGAGGAAGGCCAATGCGACGTAGGAATCAGGTTCCCGGCTGCATCTTCATCAACCACGGCCGCTACTGGTGGCGGGTCACACTTCCCGGCGAGAAGAAACTGAAGGCCCGCCCCCTCATTCCCGACGGCGGAGCATTTGCCACGGATGACCCCGGTGTGGCCGAGCAAGTTGCCCGCGACATGTACGCCCGCGCCGTTTTCGCCGCCGGCGCCACCGAAGCCTCGCGTCGGCCGAGGCGCGAAAAGCGTCCTGCCGTCCTTACAATGGCCGCCCTCGTCCGCGAGTACCTCGGCTACGCTCGCACGTATTACGTGAACCAGGACGGCGAGTCCACGGGCGAGGCCGGCCGCATCGAGATCGCCCTGCGGCCGCTCATCCAGCATTGTCCGTCGCTGCTGGCCGAGCACTTCGGCCCTCTGGCCCTCAAGGAGTACCGCCAGCGGATCATTGAGGCCGACCTGTGCCGTTCCTATGTCAACAAACGCGTGAACATGGTCCGCCGCATGTTCCGCTGGGCGGTGGAGGAGCAGTTGGTGCCGCCGAGCGTGTTCCACGGCCTCCAGGCGGTGATGGGCCTCAGGCGCGGCCGGTCGGGTGCCCGCGAAGGCGAACCCGTCCGGTCCATCGCCGAAGGCTGGGTCCGCCGGACGATGCAGTTCCTGCCGCCCACGGTGGCGGCGATGGTCGAGCTCCAGATGCTGACCGGTATGCGGCCGGGCGAACTCTGCATCATCCGCCCGATGGACGTGGACCGGCGGGGCAGGGTGTGGCTGTACACGCCCGCTAACCACAAGACGGCCCACCACGGCCATAAGCGAGTGGTGCCTATCGGCCCGCGGGGGCAGGAGGTCCTGCGGCCGTTCCTGGCCCGCCCGCCAGAGGACTATTGCTTTGCGCCCGACGAGGCCGAGGCTCAGCGCCACGCCGTCATGCGGGCCAACCGCCAGACGCCCGTCCAGCCGTCGCAGCAGAACCGCCGCAAGCCGGACCCGGAGAAGTTCCCCGGCGACCGGTACGACACCGACTCTTACCGCCGCGCCATAGAGTACGCCACTGCCGCTGCTAACCGGGCGGCCGCGAAGGCTGCCAAGGCCGAGGGGTGCGAGGTGAGCGAAAACGACTTGATCCCGCACTGGCACCCCCACCAGTTGCGGCACACCGCCGCGACGATCATCCGCCGCGAGATGGGCCTCGACGCCGCCCGGGCGCTCCTAGGCCACCGCTCGCTCGGCATCACCGACACCTACGCCGAACTCGACCAGGCGCTGGCTGTTGAAGCAGCGCGGAAGTTGGGATAGGGCGCCCCATCATCATCTTGCACAAGCCGAACTGTACCACGAGACCCTTGGCAATGTCACGCCGGATGCCCTTCGTCCTGGGTTCCGGCGATTTCTCGTTCACCGTTTTGGCCCGCACGCGGTTCATGCTGTTGACTGTCGGCGCTAATCTTGGACGGTCGAGCCAAGTCTGTCCCCGCACACGTCGCTGATGCCATTGCAATGCATTGCGGCCCGCTGGCTTGAACCGCGAATTGCCTTCGGAATCCCCTTGCAATCGCCCCCCGCGGAGGTAGGGTGCCCGGCCGGAGCTTAGTCGGGATGCGTGACATATGTGGAAATCATGTATGACAGCAGAGCTTGATGCCACGATAGTGCGTTGGCGAGCCGGTCGCCGGCGAACGGACAAGCGCCATCGGCACCCCTGTCGACGGGTGTTGGGTGGCGGGACGCGGAGCGTTGTCCCGGGATGAGGGTGAGCGAATGGATGCCTGGTGGGCGCAGAAGAATGAGCGGTCGGACCCGAAGCCCCGTCTGAGGGCGGTGGCCTATTACCGCCACTCGGCTGAAATCGGCCAGGAGAACTCGGTCGAGATACAAAAGGACAACGTCGTGGCGTTTGCCAAGAAGCACGACGTCGAGATCATCCACGAGTTCGCCGACCGGGGCAAGAGCGGCCTGAATGCCGAGGGCCGCCCCGCCTTCAACGAGATGATGGAGTGGGTGCGCACCCGGGACGACTTCGTCCTCGTGCTGGTTCTGGACGTCAGCCGGTGGGGTCGGTTTCAGGACACCGACCTGTCGGCCCACTATGAGTCCCTCTGCACGCAGCATGGCAAGCAGGTGGTCTACACGCAGATCGGTTTTCCCCGCGACGACGACCGGCTTATCAGTCAGCTGCGTAAGAGCATCGACCGCTACCAGAGCGCCGAGTTCAGCCGGGTCCTGAGCCAGAAGGTCTTCGAGGGCGCGGCCAAGGTCGCCAAGCAGGGCTACCGTCCAGGCGGATCGCCGCCTTACGGGTTCCATCGCATGATGTTAGACGAGCACAAGGAGCCGGACCGCATCCTGCAACCCGGCCAGCGCAAGGCGCTCCAGAACGGGCGGGTGATCCTGGTGCCGGGTGAGAAGCACCAGGTCAAGACTGTTCAGGAGATCTTCATCCTGTTCGCCGAGAAGGGCTTCGACGAGCGGCAGATCGCCGGGCAGCTTAACTCTCGCGGGGTTCCTTCCCCTGGCGGTGTCCGGTGGGGCGAAGGGTCCATTCGGCACATCCTGACCAACCAGCAGTACGCAGGCTGCGTGGTCTACAATAAGACCACGAAACGTCTTAAGACCAAGGCGCGCCGCAACCCGCACCAGGACTGGATCGTCACCCCGGGGGCTTACGAGCCAGTCGTGCCGCCGGAGCTGTTCGAGCAAGCGCAGGGCATCCTCGATGGCCGTAAGCGCCGGTACGACCGCGACGAGATGCTGGCGAACCTCCGAGACCTTTACGAGAAGTACCACGTCATCACGTCCCGGTTGGTCCGGTTCGAGAAGAAGTGCCCCGCACCGGAGTTCTACGCCAGCAAGTTCAACGGCTTGACGGGCGCGTTCCAAGCGATGTTTGCCGACGTCCTGGGCCGGGTCAGGGACAGGGTCCTGCAGGCCATCCGTCAGGAAGTGAAGATGGTGGAGGTCTACGAGGACTTCCTTGTCATCAACCGGCGTCTCACGGTGCTTGTGCAGCCGTCCGTGCCCGTCCCGGACGGGTACGGTTCGTTCTGGGCCTTTCAGCCGGATCACCGGCCGGTGATCGATATCACGCTTGGCGTGCCGCTGTCGAACGGCGACAAGTACGAGATTCTCGGCTACCTGGCACTGCCGCGCCTGATGGTCCGGGGGCCGTGGGTGCGGCTGTCGAGCCGCAGTGAGGCGCGGATCGAACTACAGGGCTATAACGGGCTGGAATTCATACGCGAGCTCATTCAATGAAAGGAGAAGGACGCATGGACAAAATCCCTATACGAAGCATGGCGCAACGCGATTACCGGATGATCCCTGTCGACAAGATCCGGGTGGTCAACTCCCGCAGCCGGGAGAAGAAGCAATTGGAGGAAAACGCGCGCAGCATTGGCGAGATGGGGCTCTATAAGCCCATTCTGGTCAACAAGCGCAACCTGCAGGCTTCCGGAATGTACGAACTCATCTGCGGGGAAGGTCGCTTGCTGGCGCACGTGCAACTCGGCAGGACACACATCCAAGCCGATGTATGGGACGTGGACGAAATCCAGGCTCACTTGATGACCTTGGGCGAGAACATCGCGCGGACTCCGCCGCAGACGATTGACTTCGCCCGGGCACTGAAAGAGATGCACGACTACGGGATGGGCTGGGACGAATTGTCCGCCATTACCGGCAAGTGCCATGCCTACATCCAGGACTACATCCGGCTGGTGGAACAGGGAGAGGAGCGTCTGGTCAAGGGAGTGGAGGATGGGGTCTTCCCGCTGGCGTTTGCGATGAGCGTCGCCCAGAGTTCGGACCGATCCATCCAGCATTTGCTGATGGACGCCTTCGACAGCGGCATCGTCAACTCGCGGAACCTCAGACGTGTCCGGAAGATCATCGAAGATCGCCTGGAGAAGGGTAAGGATCTGTCGGGCCGGAAGGCGCCGGCGCCATACACTGTTGAACGGCTGAAGAGCGACATCCGGAACATGACGTGTCAGAAGGAAGCGTTCGTTTTCGAGGCGGGCCAGCGAGAAAGCCGGCTCATGCGGGTTCTCGTGACGCTCAAGGAACTCCGGCGCGACGAGGGTTTCGTCACGTTGCTGGGTACAGAAGGCCTCGCCGACGCACCTGAACTGAAAGGTCAGTACACCATCTGACCATGGGCCTGGAAACCGGAAGGAGAAACACGATGGCCGATCTACAACCCGCCAATGTCAAGGGAATGGACGTCCCGATCGTCAACCTGATACCCTTGCGGAAACGCACGGTCAGCCCGCGGAACTACAACAAACTGCTGGCCAATCTGAAATCTGTGGGCCTCATCGAGCCCTTCCTGGTCTGTCAGGAGGGCGATCAGTTCTTCATCTTGGACGGCTATATTCGGTACAAGGCGCTCGTGGACCTGGGGGTCGAGAACGTGCCGTGCCTGGTGCTGGGCAGCCGGGACCTCTACACGCCCAATCGGCAGGTCAGTCACTTGTCGCCGAAGCAGGAAGTGAGGATGTTGCGGAAAGCCCTCGAACGGCTTGACGAGAAGACCATTGCCAGCGCCTTTGGGATGGACTCGATCAAAACCCGCCTGAACACGGCCCTGTTCCGGGACCTGCACCCCCAGGTGGTCGCCGCCCTGGAGAAGGGTAAAATCCCTCAATCGGCAGCGAAGGAATTGACGTACGTCGTGCCCAGCCGCCAGGCCGAGATCTTGCGGATGATGCAGGAGAGTGGCGATTCCAGCCTGGCGTTTGCAAAGGCGCAGGTGTTGGCGACCTCGCCGAACGCGCGGAGCAAGAAGCACCGGAAGAACGCCCCGTGGGAAAAGGGCCAGCAGACCAAGCGTGACCTGGTCAAGAAACTCACGGAGGTCGAGAAGCACTACGACTTCTACAGCGGGCTGTACCGCCAATACGTCGGCGATCTCCTGAAGCTGTCCATCTACGTTCGCCAGGTCGTCACGCGGCCGGCGTTGCGCGATTACCTGGAGAAGAACCACCCAGAGGCCTTGCAGTTCTTCGAGTCTCTGCTGGCTCAGAGCGAGACCAAGGCGGCGGTCTAAGGTACGGCGGCAAACAGACGTCCTGGCTGGGGCCCGTTGTGGCGTCTGCGGGGCGCCGAAAAGATGGACCGCTTCGCCCATCCCAGCTTGTCGACGGTGAAGTGGGCTGGCCAACGCGGTTCCCACGCACGACACAAGCGGACGCTGCATATGGGAAGACACGATGAGGCCATTGGCATATACGAACGAATACGGCGACACTTACTACGTTCACGCCGTGCGGCGCAGCAAGGGATGCACCGTGTATGTCATGCGCAAGAGGCCGGACGGCGCGATCGCGGCCTTGCCAGAGGCCTACGAGGTTCGAGAGAACGTCTACGGGCAGGTGTCGGTTCGTCGCCGTCGGCCGAAGCTGTTCACCGAAGCCGAAGAGCACATGCTCGCCAGCCAGCTTCGACGGATGCGGCCCTTTGCCCACAGGTTGGACATCGTGGGTCGCACGGCCACGGTGTACGCCTCCGCAATGGACCGGAAGTGCTTTGCCGAAAGCCTGGACGCCGAGTTCGCCAACGGGTTTGCCGACGCGCTGACCAAGACCCTCGCAGGAAGGTACTCGCCCGATCTGGTCGCCCTGTTCCGGGCCCGCCGGAAGGAGAAAGGCGCCAGGCGCCCTCGCTTCTACCCGCTGCTGCGGTTCGTGATCGAGGATAAGAACGAGCGGCTCTTCGCCGTCGAGCGGGTATGCTTCACTGGCGACAGCGGGTGGTTGCGGCTGGAGGTCCTGCCGCTTTCGGCGGCGATGCTGAAGTACCTGCCACACCTGGGCAAGGATAGTTTTTTTGACCTGATGTGACGGAACGCCATGACGACGCCACGAGCGCGAAGCCGAGGGCAAGCGAACGCCAGAACCGAGGGGCGCGAGGAAGTCATCCGTCTTATCCTCCAGCGGGAAATGTCAGGAGCGTCCCTGAAGGCAACGGTCGTGAAGAAGGACGACCACAACCTGTTCGTCATCGCCATACGGCACTTTCGGGCCTGGGGTGCCGCCCTTCGGACGGCGGGGCTCGATGATGAGGCTGTGTCCGGCAGGCGAACTTGGACGGGCGACCAAGTCATCCAGGCCATTCACAGGTTCGCTCGTGAAGGCATTGCGCTGAACTACGCATCGGTCACGCGCGTGGACCAAGGTCTGGTGATAGCAGCGAAGAAGTTGCTGGGATCCTGGGACAATGCCCTTTGGGCGGCCGGCTATGATCCGCTCGACATCCGCCGCAGCCGTCGGCCTTGGACGAAGTCAGAAGTCGTTGCAGCCATCCAGGCGCGAGCGGCGGCCGGCGCGCCCATGACGCAGAAGGGGATGAATTCCAATTCGATTCCGCCCGCGGCCCGACGGCTCTTTGGCTCCTTGAAGGCGGCCTTGCGGAAGGCCGGCGTCCTGCATCTGGCCGGTCCGTTCCCGCGCTGGTCACGAACTGCCATCATCAATGCGATCCATGCTCGACTCAGCGCAGGCAAGCCCCTCCACTGCACGGCTGTCGTCAAGGACGCTCCGCGCCTCTACGATGCGGCGCGCCGCTACTTCCAAGGATGGAGCCATGCCTTGCGCGCGGCAGGCATTGATCCCGTCCGTACACGCCGAAAGCGTCGGCCGTGGACGCCTGAAGACGTGACCCGTGAGCTGCGCCGGCGAGCGGTTGCTGGTCAGCCGGCCACCTGTATCTCGGCGATTCGACCGGTGTCCTTGGTGCGGGCCTGCATCGTCTTCTTTGGGTCACTGGAGAACGCCACGGCCGCAGCTAAGGTTGATCCAGCCAAGATCGGCTACCGCAGGTCGCAAGGTAACCACCGGCGCCGGAAGAGGAGGCAGGCAAATGGCCGGAGGTGCTGAGACCATGGTGGCCGAAGAGGCCGCGTCGTTTTCTGAACAGGTGGCGGCAACAACAGAACGCGACGTACTAAGGGCGATCCTGAAGCGAGAATATGATGGTTTGCCGCTGAACCGCACGGCCCTCATGCGGCAAGACCGCGCCCTGCACAACGCGATCCTTAGGGTGTTTCGCAGTTGGGATCAGGCCATGCGCGCTGCCGGAATCGACCCTGACAGCGTCCGCTGCTACCGCCGGTGGAGCCGCCGAACGGTCATCGAGAGCATCCTACGACTTGCTGTGGAAGGCCGCCCCCTCAACGCGGCGGCCGTCCAGAAGGCCGAGCCGAATCTTGCCAGCGCAGCGCTTCGCTGGTTCCGTAGCTGGGACGAGGCGCTCGATGCGGCGGGGATCGCCCCGGCTCGTTGGACCCGGCGCGTACCCACATGGACGCGCGAGCGAGTGATACGAGCGATCCAGAGCATCCATGCTGGCGGCCGCTCTGTCAGCCACGCGGCGCTGCGGCGCAACTCCGTTACCCGGGCAGCCACGCTACTGTTTGGCTCTTGGGATGCCGCCCTTCGCGCAGCATGCCTGGACCCGGAAACGGTCCGCCTTCACCGCGAGCCGTGGACGCCCGACGAGGTCGTGCGGGAGATCCGACGAAAGGCGCGGGCGTGCGAACCGCTGAACGCCAAGGCCGTTTCGCCGTACTCGCTCCGGCGAAGAGGAAGGGTATTCTTTGGCTCCTGGGACGCGGCGCTTTCCGCAGCCGGCTTGGACCCGGCCAAGGTCAGGAAGAGCAAGTCGCGGGGGAACCGCAGAGGCCGGCGACGGATCGACCCGGGCATGCGATAAGGCTACGACACCACCCCGTCACCCGTTGTGTTTCCCTAAAACTCCGTCTGTGGCCTGTAGGGTAAGTGACTCCGCAATATCGCGCAGCCGGCCCGGGATGCCGCTCGACCTCGGCGTTGGAGCTTGAAACGCCCGGCCTTCAGCAGCCGGCGAGTTGCCGGCAACAATGATATGTAGTCGTTGTTAATAGATGGAAGTGCAATCACCAATCATTGTCATTACACTCAATGCAACCACGGCAGAAATGCAGCCCCCGCCCTGGGCCGGTACACTCGCCCCTTGCATCTTCCGCGGGAATATTTTCTGGCAGGCGCAAGTGGCCGCTAGGCAAGGAGTTGCGCAAGGAATGTTTTCTTTGCGGTTTCCGCATTGACACGTCCTGTGCGCCCTCTTAATATGCGCCCACCATCCGGTCCAAAATCCCGCCAACCGGTAGAGGGCTGAACGGATGGCTGGCTCAAAGGGATCGCAGTGAAAACCGTCGGCCGTACGATGTTGCGTCTGGAAGCGATATTCGACCCATCCAAACTCGCCGACCCCGTGTACGTCGAGTTTCTCAGGCTTGCCGACCGTCTGTCCCGCCGCGACGTGCAGGCTTTCCTGCCTGCGCTGCGGAGGCTCGTCGTGACTCTTGAACCGCCATGTAGCCTTGGGCGGCGGCCGCGGCCGCATCGAGCGACCCGCCGTCTGCAAGGCTGAGGGCCAGGGCCACGACGTAGTCGGCCTGCTGGGGCGATAATCGCCGGAACGCGCCCAGGAGTTCGTTCTCCTCCCTGGACCGCGTGGAAAGTGCGCCCGCCATCGCCTCGGCCACGTAGAGGGACTCCGCCGGCACGCGGAGCACCTTGGCCATCCGCTCCACGAGTTTGCGGCTGGGCGAGGTCCCGCCGTTCTCGATGCGGCTCAGGTGGTCGTTCGAGCAGCCGATCCTCTTGGCAAACTCGATGCCCTTGAGCCTCTTGGCACGTCGAAGTTCGCGTAGCCGTATCCGGTCGAAGGCGCGTTTCATACCCGCCACGGTAACAATCTTCGCTGTGGATGCAAATTATTTTCCCCGCGTAAGCGCTCGACAATCCACGTGTTACGCTCAACTTCCCGCTGTGCACAATCAAAAACCGGCATTATGCGCTGGACACGATGCAGAAGTTTGATATTCCTTGCCTCTGGAATCATACGTCGTTTCCGGAGGAAGGACAAGCCGTGGACGAGCTTCTGACCGTCGGTGAAACCGCCCGTCGCCTCGGAGTTTCCCGCCAGACGTTCTGGCGCCTGCGCCCGCGATTGCGGGCCGGCGGCCTCAGGGTGGTGCTGATCCCCAGCACCCGCCCCGGCGGCCGGGCCGCCGTGCGTTACCAGGCATCCAGCCTCCATCGCCTTATCACCAGGGCCGCCCAGCGCGAGGCGGCCATCTGCTGACGCCCAGGACGAAAGGAACCCATGAACCCGATGCGAGATGTCCGGCTGCACGATCAGATTCTGCCGCGCGCCAAGCGGTCCTTCAGGAGCTGCGACCTGCCCGGCCACGAGGAACGGCTGCGGGCCCACGAGGAGCGCATCCACAACCACCCGTGCGGGTGCGGCAGCGGGAAGCGTTACGTGGACTGCTGCATCGACAAGATCAACCAGGAGCAGATCGAACTTCGACATCGCCGGCGCCTGGCTGCGCGGCGCCGGGCGCGGGCCAGCCTGACGCGGGGTGCGGCCGAGGAGGTGGCGGCGTGATCACCTGCGAGGCGTGCGGACGTGAGTTCCGGACGTATCGCGGCACGGATTGCCCGTACTGCGGCTACGACAACAGCCCCAGCAAGTTGCCGCGGACCGAAGCGTCCATGCGGCGCAGCGAGCGCCGCCAGCGCCAGGGCGATTGGGACGTCGGCTCTGAGGACGCCCGTCCTCGTCCGAGGCGGGTCCGGCGGCGGTAAACGCGAACCCCAGACAAGGAGAAACGACCCATGGCACCCGTTCAGTTCCAACCGGCCACGAAGGCCCAGGCGAAACTCCGGGCGGCGCTGTTCGGCCCGTCCGGGAGCGGCAAGACGTACTCTGCCCTGCGCATGGCCACCGGCATCGGCGGGCGCATCGCCGTCATCGACACCGAGCGCGGTTCGGCGTCCAAGTACGCCGACCGGTTCCAGTTCGACGCCTGCCAGCTCGAGGATCGCACCATCGACGGCTACCTGGCGGCGCTCGATGCGGCGGCGAAGGGCGGATACGACGTCCTCATCATCGACTCGCTCTCGCACGGGTGGCAGGAACTCCTCCAGGAGGTGGACCGGCTGGCCAAGGCCCGCTTCAGCGGCAACACGTGGGCCGCGTGGAGCGAGGGGACGCCGAAGCAGCGGCGCCTGATTGACGCCCTCACCGACTGGCCCGGCCACGTCATCGCCACCATCCGCTCCAAGACCGAGTGGAACCAGCAGACGGACGAGAAGACGGGGCGCCTGCGGCCCGTGCGGATCGGCCTCGCCCCCGAGCAGGGCAAGGGCATCGAGTACGAGTTCGACCTTCTCTTGGAACTCTCGACCGACCACGTCGGCACGGTCATCAAGGACCGCACCGGCAAGTTCCAGGATCGCATCATCGAGAAGCCCGACGAGGCGTTCGGCCGGGAGTTGACGGCGTGGCTCGCCGAGGGCGCGCCGGTCAGGCCGCCGGCGCAGGCTGCGCTCGCGCCGGAACCGCCGAAGCCCTCGGTGTCTCCGGCACCGCAACCTGCGGCCCCCGCGCAGCCCGCTGGCCCGGACCTCTCGCGCCTTCAGGCCCTCATCGCCGAGCACAACCTCACCGACCAGCAGCAGGCGGCCTGGTGCAGCCACTTCAAGGTTGCGAGTCTCGACCATCTCACCCAACAGCAGGTCGACGCCATCGTCGCCAAGATCGAACGCAGCGTCACGAAAGGGGCATGACCTATGGCTTACGACTGGGAGAAGGCATCCACGCAAGCAGCGAGCGACTATGCCGAGCGGATTCCGGCTGGTGTCCACGACGTGGTCATCAAGCGGTTGCTCTTCGGCTCGAAGAAGGGCGGCGCTTTCAAGAGCCGCGACGGCGATCAGCAAATCATGCTCATCTTCGCCGACGGCGAGGGCCGCGAGGCCGCGCAGATGGTCACGCTGTCGGAGAAGGCGGGCTGGGTGCTCGCGCGGCTTCTGTCGGCCGCCGGGGCGGACATG